>NZ_LPXK01000010.1:0-420877 GCF_001618185.1 Thalassospira sp. MCCC 1A02898
AAAGTCCGCGTCGCCGTCTCGTTGGCGCCGCACCCCGTCGGTGGAGGCGGGTTATAGGGCCCCAATCCGAACCTGTAAACACCTTTTTCAGAAAAAAATGCATTTAATGGGAACTTTTCTGAATATTGTTATTTTTCAACAACATAGTCGAAAAGCCATATCCAACCATAAAAGTCAGACACCAGTCCCCATCAGACTCTTGGTTGAAAAATCCCGCAAAGGTCCTGAAAAAGACCCGCAAAGACTGGGCTTTTACCCGGCAAAAAACATTGCGCCGGATCAAAATGATTCGAAAAAACCAAGATTACGGGCCGTTGATTCGCCCTATAGGCCCAAAGTCCGGTTCAACCCGTTTGATGTGATGCAATGCGCAAGGTCATATTAAAGGTCATATTAACCGTGATAGTTCCGCCAATTTAGTCCAAAAGGACATATCATCCGGGCAAGGCCGCAAAATGGCGCAAAAGCAAATATGTGAACCTTTCCTTTACATTATGACCCGATGATAGGGCGAGATATCCATACCCCTCGTTATAAGACGGGCATCAGGGGACCGAAGGAAGATGATGAGACTGCGACAATATCTTATATGTGCCGCCGCCTTTGCGGGGCTCTCTCTTGCCGGGTGCTCTGGCACCAATCTTGTGCCCAATACGGGCCCGGGCAGCAGTGAAGGCAAAGGTGGCCAACCAGGTCCGTCTTTCACCCAGTTCACAGATATTCCGATGCCGTCCAATTCGTCACTCGATATGGACAGAAGCATCATCTTTGGCGCATCCGATGCCTGGCACGGGCGGCTTGTCCTGAATGCCGGCGGATCGCAAGCGCAGATGTATGATTTCTATGAACGCGAAATGCCAAACTTTGGCTGGAGCAAGGTGACGGTGGTCCGCGCCGATATTTCAGTTCTGGTCTATGACCGTGAAAACCGGGTTGCGACCATCAAGTTGACCGGGGGCTCCTTTAGCGGATCGGTGGTTGATATCACGGTATCGCCAAAGGGCTGATTGCCAGCCCGACCAGACCGCCGAAAACTTCAAAAACAAAAAGGGTGCCAAACGGCACCCTTTTTTAATGCGAAACGCAATGGCTGGTCGATGGACCTAGCGCGTACCGAACAGTCGGTCGCCGGCATCGCCAAGGCCCGGAACGATATAAGCCTTTTCATTGAGCTTCTCATCAAGGCCGGCAGTATAGATCGGCACATCCGGATGGGCATCCTGGAAGACCTTGACCCCTTCGGGGGCGGCAACCAGCGCCATGAAGCGGATGTCCTTGTCGGCAACACCGTATTTATTGAGCGTATCGATCGCCGCCACTGCCGAGTTCCCGGTTGCCAGCATCGGATCGACCAGAATAAAGGTACGGCCTTCGACTTCGGGCAGCTTGACCAGATATTCGACCGGCATGTGGGTTTCCGGATCGCGATAGAGGCCGATATGACCAATGCGCGCGGACGGCATCAGTTCGATCAGGCCATCGGCCATGCCCGAACCGGCGCGCAGGATCGGAACCACCGCCAGTTTACGGCCCTGAATGACCGGCGCCTTCATCGCGCAAATTGGTGTTTCGATGTCTTCATAGCTGACAGGAAGCTCGCGGGTGATTTCATAGCCCATCAGAAGGGCGATTTCCTTGAGCAACTGACGGAAGGTCTTGGTCGAAGTGCTGACCTTGCGCATGTGGCTCAGCTTATGCTGGATCAGCGGATGATCAAGAATATGAAGGTTCGGGAAATCCTTGTGCGTGCTCATGTGCTATCGGCCATCCTGTCTTGCTTTGCAGCCGTTCCAATCAAGCGGCTGCCGGTCTGGTGTTTGAGAACCTAGCGCGTAGCGCCTTTACCCAAAGATGGCAAGAAGAATGCCCCAATCAAAGGACAAAAACAAACCCGATGACATCAATTTGGCAATTGAACGCGCCAAGCCCAATAGAAAAGCGGGGCAGTCCATATGACCACCCCGCTCTGCAGTATTACATCTATATATATAGTGTGCGCCTTCACCGTACCCGGGATGCGCCCCCGATCTGATCAGTCTACCACGCGGTCATTTGGCTCTGCACGAACCGGGAAACCGTCAATCGAATGATCCGCCTTGATTTTGGCGGCATCATCGCGAGCTGCTGCAAGGTTGGCATAGGACCCGATCCGGACATAGTACCAAGCCCCTTCGTCCTCTGGCCCGCGCACGACAACGGCGACTTCAAGTCCCTTGCCGCGCAGTTCCTCGGCACGCTGGCTGGCATTTTCATGCACCTTGAAGGCACCAACCTGAACCGAGAAAGGCTTGCTGGCATCTGATGCCGGGGCTGCTGGTGCTGGTGCCGGCGTGGTTTCGGCGGTTTCGGCCGCCGGTTCGGATGCCTCTGGCGCGGGTGCCTGTTCATCGGTTGGCGCAGCCTCGGTCGCAGCAGAGTCTTTCGCGTCTTCAACGGCCGGGGCTTCCGGTGCGGCTGGTGCATCGGTATCGCCGGTTACGTCGCGAATTTCCGGGGCTGCAATCGCCTGATCTTCCGAACCTGCGGCTTCTGCGGTTTCTTCGGTTTCAGTTGCATCCGATGCGGCTTCGCTGCCAGCCGTGGCATCATCCGAAAGTGCCTCTGTGCGCTGCGCGATCAGATCGCCAACCGGGTCTTCGCTATCAGCGCTGATTTCCGGTGCCGGTGTTGTTGCTGCCGGTTCGGTTGACTCAGGCGTGGCATCGGGAATTTCGGTTGGTTCTTCCGGGGCGGAGGCCAGCATTTCGACCTGCGGCTGCTCTGTCTGGGTGGTGCGCGCACCGTCTTCAGAATCCATGAACAAGCCTGCGCCGACCAGCATTCCGGCAAAGAACAAGACAAGGCCGAGCATGCCTGCGCCTGTGACCAGGCCAAGAAGGGTTTTGCGATCCATATCCGCTATCCGTGCATTAAGGTTTTGCCGATCACCGGAGCGTTCTGCCCCACGTGCGCTGCCATCACCATGCCCGTCCCGGCCATATATAAAGGCCGGAAGCGGTGCATCCTTTTGCCCGGCATCCGGATCAGTCTGCGGTTCCGGGGTTGCGCGCAAATCGGGTTTGTTGGTGTTGTCTTCGCCAGCCATGGACTTGGCCATCCTTCACGACATCAAAGTTACCCTGCTTTTGTAACCAACAGCACCTTTATAAAACGCTAAAGCCGTGCACGGATGCAACCGGGCAGCGTGCCAAAGATCGATATGGGTCAATGTGTTTTGGATAAAAAAAGGGGGACTGGTATGAATTCCGGCATTGTCCCGCACAATGATCCGGATACCAGCCCCCTCGAGTGAGAGAGATCGACCTTCGGGGAGAGAGAGTCCCGAAGATAGAAGCCATCAGGCACGCCATGTAGGCCCGATGGCCGGTCACAAACGACGTTGTCGTCTGCATTTGACAAACACAGTCATAGAGCATCGTTTTTGCAATTGCAAACGATTATCACACACATTCGCAGAAAAAATTTCAATGTGTCGAAATCGCGCGCGTAAATCGGGGCTAAGCCCCCCAACCAAAACGAGAATTTCCAGATTTCGGACCGCTTCAAACCGGCTGAGTGCCGCAGCAATCCTATGGAAATCGAGAAATAAGGGATTGTGTTCCAAACCAAGCTCTGCTTGGATCAAAACAACTACTCTTGAGAAGTAGAGGTGTGAGCGGGAGAGACGCGAGCCAATATGACCAAAGACAAAAAATAAACTTGGTTTGCTCTGGAGTGACAAAAATGACGGGAGACAAGGCCGCGAAGACGGCTATTGCAGGAGGTGCTACCAGCCTTCTGACGTTACGACGGATTTTGCTCGTAACAGGATTACTGGTTTCAGGTGCAGTGACATGGATGCTTCTTTGGACCGGTGATACCTATCGAAACTTTGCGATTGAAACACTGAACAATTCGGTCAGTGGTACAGTCAATTTCTTTGTCGGGTCGCGTATTGCCACCGACTATGCCGACAAAATTACCCCCATTGCCAATGAATGGTCGCGGCTTGGCAGCCTGGTCAAAAGTTATCAGGAAAATGACCAGACGCGCATGCAAGCCGAACTCAACATCCTGTCGAACGCACGTGAAGTGGTTCAGGGCGATGTAAACCTGATTGCGGCAATTTCCTATGATCAGGAATTCAATCAACTGGCGACGTCCGAAGCCAATCTGGGTGCCAGCGTCACGGATGACCCGGACGTCAAAGCCTATTTGATCGGTCGCGACAAGGCCGAAGCCCGCAAACCGGCAAGCTTTATGTGGGCAACCCCGGACGGGCGTCCGGTCTTTAGCCTGATCCTGCCGGTTGGCGGGTTCCGCGCTGTTGGTTTCCTTGAAGTCATCACCGATCCCCTGCCCCAGCTTGCGGGCATTGGCAAGGTTTTGGGTGGCAACTTCCAGATTCTTGATAATTCTGGCAACGTGCTGTTTGAAAGCCTTGAGGCCCCGGCAGAGGCAGAAGCAGAAGCTGCCCCGCCAGCAGAGGGCGATGCCGCCACAGAAAACGCCGGGGATGCGGCGCCGCAAGCCAGCAGTGAAGCGCCAGCGCCCGAAACCGCCAAAGCAGGTGATACGCACCGCGCGGCAGTCGAGGTTATGATCAGTGATGGTCGTGGCGGCGTCTGGGCAGAGGCCCGGTTTGACCGCGACGTGTCTGATTTCTATGCCCAGACAGATAGCCTGCGCCTGCTGTCGATCGAAATCCTTGTCGGCGTGCTTCTGGCGGCCTGGATTGTTGGCTGGATCCTGTTGCGCACCACGGTTCTGCGCAATCTGCGCGCCTTTGCCGGTGCGATGACGTCAATCTCGAACGGGGATACCAACGTCAATCTGCCCAATGTCGGCAATGACGAAATCGGCGAGATGAAAAAGGCATTGATTGCCTTGCGTGAATCGGTTCGTCAGGCCTTGATCTTGCAAAACATGGTCGAAAATACCCCGACCATGACGGCGATGATCCTGCCTGATGGCAAGCTGAGTTATCTTAACGCCAGTGCGCAAGACTATCTTGGCGGGACCACGGCAACGATTTCGGGTGATTTCCTTAATCTTGGATCAGACTTCCAGGCCAAGCTTGCCAATCCGAACAACCTGCCCTTCACCGAGATCATCCAGACCGACCGTGGTTATCTTGATATTCTTGCCGCCCCGGTCCGCGACAAGGACAATGTCCTTTTGGGCACCATGCTGGCCTGGAACGACGTGTCAGAGCGTGAGGAAAGCAAGATCGCGGTCACCGAACTGATGGCCGAGGTTGCGCGTGTGGCCCAATCCGTGACCGAACAGTCCGAAGGGTTGCTGAGCCTTGCAAGTGAACTGACAAACCAGTCGGAAAACACGGTGCAGCAATCGGGTGGAGCACTGGATGTCTCGCGCGAGGCGGCATCGAATACCCGAAATGTTGCCACCGCGGTTGAGGAACTTTCGTCCTCAATCGCGGAGATCAACCGCCAGGCAACCGAGGCTTCCACCGTGACCGGACGGGCACGTGAAGAAGCCGAAGAAAGCCAGCGCAATATCGGATCGCTTGAAAAGGCCAGCTCCGAGATCGGATCGATCATTGATCTGATCAACGACATTGCCCATCGCACCAAGCTTTTGTCGCTTAATGCGACGATTGAAGCCGAACGTGCCGGTGAACTTGGCAAGGGCTTTGCCGTGGTTGCCAACGAGGTCAAATCGCTTGCCGATCAAACCGCAAGTGCCACCGGCCAGATTGGTGACCTGACGGCCGCCATTCAGGAAGAAGTGCAAAAGGCGGCCCATTCAATCAGCACGGTTGGCGAAGTTATTCATCAGGTCAACGACATCCAGTCGACCATCACCCAATCGGTTGATGAACAACGCCGTGCCACCGGTGAGATTTCCGAAAACGTTCAACGCATCGCGGCCGGTGCGGGATCGATGGACGAAATGATCACCTTTGTGAATGACGGCGCACAAAGCACCGGGCGCAGCGCGCATGATTTGAACACGGCCAGCCATAACCTTTCGGAAGTGGCGCGCAACCTGTCAGAGAAAATGCGCGAGTTCAGCGAGCGCATGAAGCTGACCTGATCGGCTTTGTGATATTTGCCAACACAAAGGGCGGCATCCTGTGGGTGCCGCCCTTTGTCATTTCACCATATATGATCGCGTGATCAGCTTGCCGCGGATTTCGAGGCGATTTCATACAAATCGCGCGAGATTTCCGGCTTGGCGAGGATCCGGTTGAGTTCGGCCTTCATCTTGTCCGCACGTTCCGCATCGTATTTTGCCCATTTGCCAAGCGGGGCGCAGAGGCGTGCGGCGACCTGCGGGTTGATGTCATCAAGTTCGATCAGGCGATCAGCATAGAAGGCGTAACCCGATCCATCCTTGGCATGGAAGTGACGCGGGTTGCCCATGGCGAACGCCCCGATCAGCGCACGCACCTTGTTGGGATTGCGCATGGTAAAGGCCGGGTGGCTCATCAGATCCTTGATGCGGGCCAATGTATCATCACGCGATGACATCGCCTGCAACGAGAACCATTTATCGAGAACGACACCGTCATTGGCAAAGCGTTCCTCGAAATCGGCCAATGCGGTTTCGCGGCCCGGATGATCAAGGTTATTCAGCACCGAAAGGGCTGCCATCTGATCGGTCATGTTATCAGCCGTGCCATACTGTGCGACCGCCACGTCGGCAAATTCAGCCGCCCCGCTTGCCACCAGATAGGCAAGGGCCGTTGCCCGCAAGGCACGCTGCCCCGCCGACGTCGCATCCGGGGTAAAGGCCGCGTTTGAGGCATTCTGGTGATAGGTGTTGGCGAAATCATCGGAAAGCGCCTGGCCAATGCGTTTGCGCAGGGCCGTGCGCACCTGATAGATCGCCTCGGGATTGGCGGGCTTGCGTTGTTCGGACAGGAACGCCTCGCCCGGCAAGACAAGCGCATCGGCACGGAACGCCTTATCAAGATCGTCATTGGTAAGTGTCGCGCGCATCGCCGCAATGAAGGCATCAACGCGGGCCTGTTCATCGGCAAAGGCGGCATTAACGTCGCCACCATTCGCCTCATAAGCGGCAATCGCAGACAACATCAAACGGGTTGCGTATTTCTGCCCGGCTTCCCAGCGATTGAAAGCATCGCTGTCATTGCCCATCAGGAAGACAAGCTCGTCATCGGGCTGATCGGTGGTGATGTTGACCGGTGCCGAGAATCCCCGGTTAAAGGACAACACCGGCGCCTCAGTCACACCATCAAAGACGAATTCCTGGCTGGCCTCAGACAGTTCCACCGTTTTGGCGACGAGGTGTGAACCATCCGCGCCCAGAAGCCCGATTGAGATCGGCATGTGCAGCGGTTTCTTATCGGGCTGCCCCGGGGTCGGATCGGTTTTCTGCGAAATGGTCAGACGGTATTGTTTGGCATCCGCGTCATAGTCGCCCTGCCAGCTGAGTTTCGGCGTGCCGGCCTGCGAGTACCAGAGTTTGAGCTGGGTGAAATCGATGGCATTGGCGTCTTCCATCGCCTTGGCGAAGTCATCACAGGTCACCGCCTGCCCGTCATGGCGATCAAAGTAAAGGTCGATACCCTTGCGATAGCCATCCGGGCCCAGCAACGTATGCATCATCCGGATCAGTTCCGCGCCCTTTTCATAGACCGTGGCGGTATAGAAATTGTTGATTTCCATATAGCTGTCCGGGCGCACCGGATGGGCCAGCGGGCCTGCGTCCTCGGGGAACTGGGCGGCGCGGAGCGCGTTGACATCCTTGATCCGCTGCACCGGGCGGGAACGTTGATCGGCCGAGAACTCCTGATCACGGAACACGGTCAGACCTTCTTTGAGCGACAGCTGGAACCAGTCGCGACAGGTGACACGATTGCCAGACCAGTTGTGGAAATATTCGTGTGCAACGATGGATTCGATCCGTTCATAATCGCCATCGGTCGCCGTATCCGGGCGGGCCAGAACGAATTTGGCGTTAAACACATTCAGGCTCTTGTTTTCCATCGCGCCCATATTGAAGTCGGAAACGGCAACGATATTGAACAGATCGAGATCGTATTCGAGGCCATAGACCTCCTCGTCCCACTTCATCGACCGTTTCAGGCTGTCCATCGCATAATCGCAGCGATCTTCATTGCCGTGTTCGACAAAGATGCGCAGCGCCACATCGCGACCCGACATGGTTTTGAAACTGTCTTCGACACAGGCCAGATCACCGGCGACCAGCGCAAACAGATAGGATGGTTTCGGGAACGGATCTTCCCACACGGCAAAATGACGGCCGCCGTCAAGATCGCCACTGTCGATCAGGTTGCCGTTCGAAAGCAAAACCGGGCAGCTTTCCTTATTCGCATTGATCGTGACCTTATAGGTCGCCATGACGTCCGGGCGATCCGGGAAATAAGTGATACGCCGGAACCCTTCGGCCTCGCACTGGGTGCAAAAGGCACTTTGCGAAACATAAAGGCCTTCAAGCCGGGTGTTGTTGGCTGGCGAAATCTGGGTTTCAAGTTCGGCAATGAAGTTTTGCCCCGGTGCCTTAAAACGCAGGCCTTCCTGATCGACCGTGAAATCGCTGGACGCCAGGCGGGCTTCATTGAGGGTGACGGAAAGAAGCTTCATATCCTCGCCATGGAGGAAAACCTCGTCCCCCTTTCCGGTACCGCGCACAGGATTCGCAGCCATAAACAGGCGCGATTTGACATTTGTCACGTCACGATCAAGGTCAAAAACCAGTTCGACCTTTTCGACAATAAAGTCAGGTTCCTTATAGTCTTCGCGACGAATCTCTTGCGGCTGTTCAGACATTTAAGGGTCCTTTTTTCCTTGGGCTGCGCGGTTTTGGAACGGATTGTATAAAATCGCCAATTTCGCAATGCAGTGTGGTGTTTCAGAACTGAATTTCGGTCAGCGATAACACTGATAGGATAAATTTCATTTTTCCTCAAATGCGGAGTTTACGGCGCCGATTTTAATGGGCATACTCTCAAACGGTGGCGCGAGGGGGGCCAAAGTTTCACATTTCGTGGGGCGAGAGTGATCTTTGGTTTCCCTCAACCTTTCTGCCGGTTTTCCAGACAAAACATCTTCTCATGCAGATCGGCGTCCACCGGGTCGCACCCTACCAAAATCAAAAATATCCCATCCTTTTCTCACCTAATAATTTGTGAGTTCCGCTTGAACGGGATAGAATAATTGCGACCTGTCGGGGAATGATAACTTTCAGGGGAAAAATCGCCAATGTCCGAAACGTTCCAGATTCTGATCGCCGATGACCATCCGCTAGTGCGCGGAGCCCTCAAACAGGCGTTAAGCTCGGAACTGGAAAACGTATCGGTCCTTGAAGCCGGCAGCCTGTATGAAGCCATTGATCAGATCGAAGCCCACAAGGGTGATATCGATCTTGTCCTGCTTGATCTTCATATGCCCGGCATGAACGGCTTTACCGGCCTGTTTACCCTGCGTGCATCCTATCCCGATATTCCGGTTTCCATCGTTTCCGCCAGTCAGGAACTACCTGTCGTGCGCCGTTCCATTGAGTATGGCGCATCGGCCTTTGTTCCAAAATCAGCCCCGGTCGATCAAATCGGGCTTGCGGTCAAGACCGTGCTCGATGGTGGCATGTGGATGCCCGACTGGGCGCGGGACGCCATGGAAAACGGCCCGACCGATGATGAGGCCACCGGATTGGCCGAAAAGATCGGCCAGCTTACCCCGCAACAATTGCGTGTTCTCAATATGCTGACTGAAGGCAAGCTCAATAAGCAGATCGCCTATGAGCTTGATGTCACCGAGGCGACCGTCAAGGCCCACGTATCGGCCATCCTGCGCAAACTTTCGGTCCATAGCCGGACACAGGCCGTTATCATCGCGCGCGAATTGCAGTTGCAGGAACCGGCGATCGAGGCCTGATTGGTCGAATTTGGCTAAATCCACCTTGGGGTTTCAGCCCGCGGAACTTCCCCGCTGCTCAGCCGTTTAATCCATACATCCAGATAAAAACACGTTTGCAGGCGGTTGCCCTGCCCTGTCGGGAGTCCTTGTATGTCGGCCAGATGCGGCGCGCATTCGCCAGAAACACCTGAAGCCTCCGAAACACCGGACGCCAATCCGCCCGCCAATGGCACAGCGGCAGAAACGGATGCGACTGTCCCCAGTGATGCGGAACGCCGCACCAATGCGCGTGCGCGGGTGTACCGCCGGGCGCGGACGATTTCAGTGATCGGGACATTTGTGGTTTTGGCGTTGGGTTGTCTTTACGTCGCGCAAAGTCTTTTGCTGCCGGTTGTTCTGGCGTTTTTGCTGTCGCTTGTGTTTTCGCCGGTTGTCCGCACCTTTGCGAAATTTTACATCCCCAATGCCGTTACGGCCTTTGCCATTGTTCTGACACTCAGCGCGACTGTGATTGCCGGGATTTATGGCCTGAGCGGCCCGGTATCGGGCTGGATCGATGAAGCGCCAAATATAGAGCGTCAATTGCGCCTGCGCCTTGCCGATCTTAGCGAACCGCTTGATAAACTCCGCGAAGCCCAAAAGCAGGTCTCCGAGGCCACCGATCAGAATAATGGCGATGAAGACGTTCAAAGGGTCGTTGTTGCCGAACCCAACCTGATCAGCCAGGCCGCCCAAGGCGCACCTGATATTCTGGCGGGCATTGCGCTGATGCTCGTTTTGTTGCTGTTCATCCTGTCGGGGGGTGATCGGATTTATCAGAAACTGATCCGCTCGCTCCCGACCTTTGGTGACCGACGCAAGGGATTGCGCATCGCCCATGACGTGGAACGCGAGGTTTCGCGCTATCTTGCGACGATTACTGCAATCAACATCTTGCTTGGCATCGTGATCGGGACTCTGATGGCGATTATCGGTCTGCCCAACCCTGTGCTTTGGGGGATCGCGGCGGCGGTGCTGAATTATGTGCCGATCCTTGGTGCGATGACCGGTGTGGTGATTGTTGGTGTGGTGTCGCTTGTGTCGATGCAAACCACCGGACAGGCCCTGATTGCACCGGCACTTTATCTGGCCTGCACGGTGTTTGAAGGGCAATTGATCACGCCGATGCTTATTGGCAACCGGCTTAAAATCAACTCGGTCGCGATTGTGCTTGCCATTGCACTGTGGGGCTGGCTCTGGGGCTTTGTCGGCATTCTGGTTGCCGTCCCGCTTCTGATCGTTGCCAGCGTCATTTCCAATCACGTCGAAGGTCTGGGCGGGCTTCGCGAACTGCTGGGCCCGCATGCAGCCAGTAACACTCCCGACCGCACCATTCCGACAAATGGCAAGTAGCGTTATCAGCCAACACCAAACCCTACGCCATTGCCAAAATCTGTAAACGCTGCCAGTTTTGTGCGATGAACAAGGTCGAAGTCATTGCCCATGATTGTCTGGGTGTGGAAGCCGTCATGGCCGAAACACGCCATTCCTTTGCCAAGCACACCCATGAGGCGTTTGGCATCGGCTTCATGTATTCCGGCGCGCAAAAATCCGCCTCCGGGCGCGGCATGGTCGAGGCCGGGGCAGGCAACATCATCACGGTCAATCCGCGCGAAGTGCATGATGGCCATCCGATTGGCAATGCTCCGCGCGGCTGGAACATGCTGTATTTCGACCCGGACGTGATCGCGCGCGCGGCAAGTGACCTTTCCGAAACCGCAACCGATCAATATGAATTCACCCGGCCCGTGATGGACAGCCCCCACGTTCGGCACTGCTTTGGCGCATTATTCGATGCCATCACCAACGGATCGGAAGAAAGCGCACGTCTTCGGCGGGAAGAAATGCTGCTGATGATGCTCCATCACGCCATGATCGGCCCCGGTGAATCCACCCCGAACTCAAACGCCCGAACGGCTGTTGCGCATGCCCGGATCAAACGCGCCAAGGCGTTGCTCGATGACAGCCCGACACGCAGCCACAGCCTTGATGACCTCGCCAACGCAACGGGCTTAAGCAAGTTTCAGACGCTTCGCGACTTTACCCGTGCGACGGGCCTCACCCCGCACGCCTATCTGATCCAGCGGCGCATTGACCTTGCAAGGACCATGATCAAATCCGGCGATACCCTTGCTGATATCGCAAGTGCCGCGGGCTTTGCCGATCAAAGCCATCTGAACCGCCACTTTGTCCGCACCTTTGGCCTGACACCGGGCCGCTATGCCCGCGCCGTTCGCGGAAACTGAGCAATCCTCATATCCTGCAATTCCGTTCAAGAATGCTTGGCTCGCCATCCCTAGATTGAGGGCAACAACATTCAACGAACGGATACAAAATGATCAGCCTCGATTTCCTGATAACCTCGCTTATCATCGTTGTCCTGCCCGGCACGGGTGTGATCTATACCCTGGCACTTGGGCTTGGACGCGGCATGAAGGCCAGCATCTGGGCGGCGTTTGGCTGCACGCTTGGTATCGTCCCGCATATGACTGCCAGCATCCTTGGCCTCGCCGCCCTGCTCCATGCCAGCGCAGTCGCCTTTGAAATCGTGCGTTATCTTGGTGTGGCCTGGTTGCTGTATATGGCCTGGGGCATGTGGTTTGGGACCGGTGCGATGAAAGTCACCGCCAATGAAAGCACCACGGGCATTCTTAAAATCATCCGCGACGGCATATTGCTCAACCTGCTAAACCCGAAACTCTCAGTCTTCTTCCTCGCCTTCCTGCCGCAATTTGTTAGCGCGAACACGCCCGATACAACGCTCGAAATGACCCTGCTCGGCCTGATCTTCATGGCGATGACGTTTGGTGTGTTTGTGGTTTATGGCTGCTTTGCAGGCGCCCTCCGCAGTCACATTATCGAACGCCCCAAGGTCATGGCATGGATGGGTAAGGGTTTTGCCGTCGCCTTTATTGCGATGGGTGCCAAACTTGTGTTCTCAAGCCGCTAGAACAACATTGCGCCCCAACCACTGCCTTATGGTATTCTACCCATGACTGAAGGAAGCCTTACCATGCAAACGCCCGATACCATAAAGCCCATCAAGACCGAAGCTGACTATGACGCAGCAATGGAACAGCTCAAAAACCTTTGGGATGTCAAACCCGGCACGCCAGAGGCTGATCAGTTGGAAGTGCTTGGTATACTGATTGACCAGTACGAAGCGCAACAATTCCCGATTGCCGCCCCGGATGCCGTCGAGGCCGTGTTGTTTTACATGGAGCAGCACGGACTAGACCGTGCTGAACTCGGCAAAATTCTTGGCAGTCGTTCCCGTGCATCAGAGTTCCTCAATCACAAGAGCAGCCTATCGCTGACGCAGATCAGAAAACTAAATGAGGTTTGGGGTATTCAAGCGGATATTTTAATACAGCCGGTTCGGGAGAGTGCTTGAATCCGGTACTCTTGCTACAAAATCTTGTAGAACTTCGTAGCGATTTCCTCCACCGTGTTGAAATCTGCCAGCACTTGAGCATGGAAGCGAATTAATGGTGCTTCTTCTGTCACTGAGTGTGTCATCACCGGCCTAAAGAACTCAATCTGAGCTAGTTTTGCCTCTGCTTTCCTCAAGGCTTTGTCGTTTTGAGTAATCTCGGCAATTGTCGCTTGGCGTTCAAGCTCAGCGTACTTTTCATTGTTCTGAGGATCGACAAGAGATGGCGGTATGTACAATGGAACACGATGTGCCAAACCGTCCCGAAAACTCCTCAAGTTGGCAAACCACTCATCCAACGTTCCAAGGTGCTTTCTAAAGTCAATTGGGAGAGACCACCAAACAACCCTGTTGGTTTTCCTAAACCCTACCGCTCCGTATGAGAGTGGATCACCGTTCGGCATTTTGATCTCTCTCTCATGAACCCATATCCAAGCTAAATTCTCACAGCACCCATATGCGTTGTAAACAAAGGATTGGATGTTAATTGTTGCATCAAGCCTTTGACTATCATCCGGTTTTACAGTTTGGCTGGGTGGAAGCTCTCTAAATATGTTCTCGATGCATCGTGTCATAACACGTAACCGTCGACCGAACCCATGTAGTGCGTACTCGTATCCCTTAGGAGTACGATATTTTTTGGAATAGTATGCTCCAAGTAACTTCTCATATTTCCCCTGAACAGCAGCACTAGCTTGTTCCAATTGCAATATTTGTTCAGGTGAATAAACGGACATACTTTTACTCTTTATTTGAGTGAACCTGAGAGGAATTTACTTACTCCGCCGCATCACTCCCCAACCGATTAAGCGCACGTGTCATCAGCGCGCGCAGCTTGGCTGGGCGGAGCGGTTTGTTGAGCAGGGAGTAGCCTTGGGCGGCTATCAGGTCTGCGGTCTCGGACGCGCGGTCGGCGGTGATGATGACGCCCGGCACGTTAACGCCGTGAACATCACGAAGCCGAATCAGGACATCAAGCCCGGTCTGGCCGGAATCAAGGTGGTAGTCGGCAAGGATGATGTCTGGCGAGAATGGCTTTTTGCCGTCAATTTCCTGGGTCAGCAGGTTTTCGGCAGCCGTGCCGGATTGAGCCGTCACCACGACGCAATCCCAGTTTTCAAGCATGGCGCGCATGCCATCAAGGATCGCTGGTTCGTTATCAAGACACAGCACGCGAAGACCGCCCAACTCGCCCGCCATGCGGCGTTTGGGTTTGGGTGTGGCGGCGGTATCGGCAACACCCAGCGGCACTTCGACCGAGAAGACCGTACCGCGACCGGGGCGGGAGCGCACCGAAACCGGATGGCCGAGCGACTTGCCAAGGCGATCCACGATGGCAAGGCCAAGGCCCAGCCCCTTCACATCGGTTGTTTCCGGGCCTTCGAGGCGATGGAATTCACGGAAGATGATTTTCAGTTTGTCTTCGGGGATGCCCGGCCCGCTATCCCAGACTTCGAGTTTGAGCGTGTCCCCGCGCACGCGGCAGCCGACCACCGCCCCGCCGGTGCGGGTATAGCGCATGGCGTTGGAAATGAAGTTTTGCAGGATACGACGCAGCAAACGACTGTCACTTCGCACCCACAGATCGCGTTTATGGACCTTGAAACTTAACCCCGCATTTTCGGCAATCGGCCCGAATTCGGTTTCAAGCGCGCCCAGCACATCATTGATGGCAAAGTCGCGAATGGTCGGTTGCATCGCGCCAGCGTCCAGCTTGCAGATATCAAGAAGCTCGTTGAGGAGTTCTTCAACCCCCTTGAGCGACAGATCCACCTTGCCGACGAGATCAAGTATGTCATCCGCCAGCCCCTGCTTGCCGCCAAGGGCGACCGTAAACAGGCGTGCGGCATTCAGCGGCTGCAAAAGGTCGTGGCTGGCGGCGGCAAAGAAGCGGGTCTTGGTGTCGTTGGCGGTTTCGGCCTGTTCCTTGGCGTCCGAGAGCTCGGAGTTCAGGACTTCGAGCGCGTGCGTTCGTTCGGTCACGCGGGCTTCGAGGCCTTCGTTGGCTTCCTTAAGCGCCTGTTCGGCGGTCTTGCGTTCGGTGATGTCGTGATAGATGCAGAAATAGCCCAGCACTTCACCGGTTTCGTCAAAGTGCGGGATATAGGTGCCTTCGGCATAGCGACCTTCGCGCACGCCAAGCGTGGCGCGTTCGTCATTTCGGTTGCGCGTAATCGCGGGAAATTCGATCTCGAAACTTTGGCGATAGCCCTGCAAAACAAGATCGATCATAGGGGCGAGATGGACATAGCGTTCCTCGCCCACTGCTTCGCGGACCGACATGCCGTGGGCCTCAACCCGACGCAGGCCAAACATCCGCTCATACGGCCGGTTGGTAAAGCGCAGGCGCTGATTTTTATCGGCATAGGCGATCATCACCGGAATGTTGTCGGTATAGATCCGGATGTTGCGTTCGCTATCACGCAGGGCTTCCTCGGTGCGCACGCGGGCTGTAATATCGGCAATGGTCGCCACAAACCCACCATCGGGCATCGGGTTGGTGCGAACTTCAAGCACCATACCGTCGGCACGCTTGCGCTCATAGGTATGGGGCAGTCGGCGCATCTGGGGTGCGGCATTGCGCCCCAGCAGGATATCAATGTCGACCGCCCGGTTGCCGTTATCGCGGCAGATATGAACAAGCTCCGACAGCGGCAATGTCACCTGAATGTCGCTGGTCGAAATGCCAAGCAAATCAATGAAACGGTGGTTCCACGTGGCCAGACGCAGGTTCTGATCGAACACCCCGACCCCTTGCGAGATGTTTTCAAGCGTATTGAGCAAAAGGTCGCGGTTGAACTTGATGGCCTCGGATGCCTCGTCCAGCAGCTCCATCGCATCGCGGCGTGATACGGCCTTGTCGGGCAGCAACAATGCCATCACCACGCGCGATGATGCGGCGCCGACCGCACCGGAAAGCAGATGTTCGGTAAAATTGGCGGCATCGACATCGGCAAGATCGGATCGCTTGGTTTCGACATCACGCGATTGCAGGTAATTGCGAAAGGCGCGCTGCGCCCAATGCTTGCCAAGGAACCTTGCGGCCAGATCTTCAAGATCGCCCAGCGTCACACGGCCCGGCCAGGTATCGTTGCGCGCCTTGGTATCCTTGCGCCAGACATCGACAAAGACCTGCGCCTGACGGCGTTGGGTGACACCCTGCACACCCACGGCAGAGCCAACAAACATCAAAACAAAATTCACGCCAAGTGACCACACAACCCCGTGGGTCAGATGATCTTCGATCCCGACGCCCAGAAGGGCCTGCGGGTTCAGGATACCAATGCCAAACGGCCCGTCGGTCAGGAGCGAGGATGGCAACAACCCGCCCTGTACAAAGGCCGGCATCAAAAGCGTATAGGCCCAAAGCACAAAGCCCGACGTCAGGCCAAGCCGCACCCCGGTCCGGTTGATGTTTTTAAGGTAGATCGCGGCCAGAACCGCCGGCCCGAACTGCGCCATGGCGGCAAAGGACAACATCCCGATATCGGCCAGCGCATAGTTTTCCGCGAGGAACCGATAGAAACCATAGGCCAGAAACAGGATGGCAATGATGGCGGCCCGACGGATTTTCAGCAATACCTGACTGACATCACCAGACATGCGTTTCTGGAGCCGTTCAGAACGCAGCAAAAGCGGCATGACCAGATCGTTACAGACCATGGTCGAAACCGCGACACAGGACACAATCACCATCCCGGTACTGGCCGACAACCCGCCGATAAAGGCAAATACCGCCAGCCAGTTCTGCCCGCCGAGCAACGGCAAGGTCAGAACAAAGGTATCGGGATTGACCGCCGGGTTATCGCCAAACATGAACAGACCGGCAATCGCGATCGGCACGACAAAGATGTTGATCGCAACCAGATAGGCCGGGAACAGCCAGCGCGCGCTGGTCAGGTTGCGGCTGTCATCATTTTCAACAAAGGTCACATGGAACTGGCGCGGCAGGCAGAAAATGGCAAACCCCGCCAGCATGGTGGCGATAAAGAAGTTTGATGTCAGCCAGGTATCGGGAATAAACATCTGGCGGATGGCAGGATCAGACAGGGCACGTTGATTGATATCGACAAAGCCGTCAAACATCCCGTAAACGACGAAAAAGCCGACCATCAGAAGGGCTGCAAGCTTGATCAGGCTTTCAAATGCCACCGCCAGGATCAGGCCGTCATGATGTTCGGATGCGTGGATATATCGCACGCCAAACAGGATGGCGAACACCGCCATCAGGATTGTGACATAAAACGCCGTATCCTTGGAAAAATGGCCTTCGGAATGACGGACAACCTGTTGGCCGAGATCGCCGATCAGCACATCAAACGACATCGACACCGCTTTGAGCTGAAGCGAAATATAGGCCAGCACGCCAACCACCGCGATCAGCGCCACAAGGGCGGCAAGGCTTTGGCTTTTGCCATAGCGCGAACCGAGGAAATCGGCAATCGAGGTAATGTTTTGCTTGTGACAGACCCTGGCGATTTTGGTCATGATGCCAAAACCGAAAATCATCACCAAAATCGGCCCGATATAGATCGGCAGGAACGCCCAGCCCCCGGTGGCCGCCGAGCCCACCGAGCCAAAGAAGGTCCAGCTTGTGCAATAGACCGCCATCGACAGGGCATAAATCGTCGGCTTTAATCTGGATGCGCGCCACTTGTCGGCATATTTGTCGCCATAATGGGCAATGGCAAACAACAACCCGATATAGGTCATGGCAACAATAAAGATCAGTCCGCCCTGAAGCATCGACGCAAACGCCCTTGTTATCGCCGCCTGTCCAGGCGGTCACAATTATCTGTTATCGGGGACTATACCACGGCGGGCGAATTGTCTAAAACGGCGCAAATCGATTTGAGACCAAAGATCAAGGAAAGCGTGGTTCAGATGGCTTCTGATTATGGCTTTTACGCCGGTATCCTGCGGTTCGTCGCAAAAAAGACGGAAACCGATGACGCCGAAATTCGCATCATGATGGGCCATCTGGCCGGGATTGCCGATGCGATTGAACAAAGCGGCCGCTTCATGGTCGAACGCAACAATTGCGAAAGTGCCGCACGCGCCTTTGCCGGTGTCGCCAAGTTCCTTCAGGAACGCATCCTGCCAGAGGCGCTTAATGCCGGGAACGAAGGTGCAGTCGAACAGCTAAAATGGGCGATTGAAACATCGCTGGTCCTCGCCGCCGAACTGGTCAAACGGGCCGCCAATGAAGAGCTTAAGGATCAAGACAGGTTCACGTTCGATTTGCCCGCAGCACCAAAAGCGCCGACCGTGCACTAAGCCGTTTATAGCAGCGAACACCTGACAACAAAAAAGGCCGACACCCGAAGGTGCCGGCCTTTTTCATTTAAGATGCCTGATGGCTTAGTACGTGCCGTTGGCAAAAACACTGGCGCGCTGGTTAAGCGCGGTTGCCTCGAATTCCTTGCCGTAGGGCGCGGCTTTCTTGGCGAAATCCATCACGGACGCATAAATGCGACCGGTGAGCTCGTTCTTCGCAGCAATTTCTTCAAGCGCTTCTTTGGAGGCCTTGGCAAAAGCATTGATCAGATCGTCATTGAAGTGACGGATCTCGGTGCCTTTTTCAAGGATCGCCTGATAGGACTGAATATTGTTGAACGCGAAGTCCGACAGGGTCTGTTCGGCATTGGCCTGTGCGGCAACCGCGACGATTTCCTGAAGGTCTTCGGGCAGTTCAGCGAACTTGTCCTTGTTGATAAAGACTTCGATGCCCGAACCCGGTTCGGCGAATGCCGGGGTGTAATAGTATTTGGCAACCGATGCGAGGCCAAAGGCATAATCGTTCCACGGACCAACCCACTCGGCGGCGTCAATCGCACCGGACTGCAAGCTCGGCAGGATGTCGGCGGCCGGCAGAAGCGACGGGGTCGCACCCAGACGGCGCATGGCTTCGCCACCGATACCGGCATAACGGACCTTGAGGCCCTTAAGGTCCTCAACCGAGTTGATTTCCTTGTTGAACCAGCCACCGGCCTGAAGGCCTGTGTTGCCAGCCAGAAACGGTTTGACGTTGAACTGGGCATAAAGCTCATCCCAGAGCGCCTGACCACCGCCAAAGCGCAGCCAACCCGAGAGCTCCCAGCCCATCAGACCGAACGGAATGGTGGTAAAGAACGAAACAGCCGGGTCCTTGCCAAACCAGTAATACGGGGTGGAGTGCGCAAGATCGGCAACACCCTGTTCGACCGCATCCATGCATTCAAGCGCCGGGACCAGTTCACCCGCACCGTAAACGGTGATGTTCAGGCGGCCGCCCGACATCTTGTTCACACGTTCGGCAAACAGTTCGCCGTTCGCACCTAGACCTGGTGTTCCTTTCGGCCAGGGCATGACCATGCGCCAGTTGATGGTTTCATTTGCTTTGACGATTGATGGTGCAGCGGCAGTAGCGGCAAATGCGCCTGCGGCAACGCCTGCACCGCCCAGAAACGCGCGACGTTTCATTGTGGGGCTCCCAATATTGGTAAAATTTTGCGTAAAAAGTTCACGAAGATAATTTCGTAACCTTGTTTGGGTCCAAAGTTACGGTTTTTGGCGCAGGCAACAATTAACGATTGCGGGATGCAGCATCGCACTGAGCGCATGACATCGACATTTCGTCGATAAATTTTCAACCATAGAGCCAAACAAAAAGGGACTGCCAGAATGGCAGTCCCTGATCGGGGATCGAACCGAAGGTCTGATAAGGATTTAAAGGCTAGTCTTAGTAGCCCCAGACCTTTGCACGGTGCATCAGACCGGTTGCCTCGAATTCCTTGCCATACCGTGCGGCTTTCTTAACGAGGTCAAGGTAGCTTGCAGCAATTCGGCCAGCGAGGTCATTCTGGCCAGCAATTTCATCAACAGCGGCCTTGGAATGTTCGGCCAGCGCCATGATGACTTCGTCAGGGAACTGACGCACCTCAACACCCTTGTCGATCAGCGGCTGATAGGACTGGATGTTGTTAAAGGTGAAGTCGGCAAACGTGTTTTCGGCAATCGCCTGTGCGGCAAAGCGAATGATCGCCTGCAGATCCGGTGTCAGCGCGTTAAACTTGTCTTTGCCAACAAAGATCTCAAGACCCGGGCCAGGTTCGTGGAAGGCCGGGGTGTAGTAGTATTTGGCAACCTGATACAGGCCAAACGCCATATCGTTCCATGGGCCAACCCATTCGGCCGCGTCAATCGCACCCGACTGCATCGCCGGCAGGATTTCACCCGGCGGGATCATGGTCGCGTTGGCACCGGCACGGCGCATGGCTTCGCCACCAAGACCGGCATAGCGCATTTTAAGGCCCTGAAGGTCATCAAGCGAATTGATTTCCTTGTTGAACCAGCCACCGGCCTGCATGCCAGAGTTACCGGCATAGAACGGCACAACGTTGAATTCTTCGTAGGCTTCTTCCCAAAGTTTCTGACCATCGCCAAAGCGGATCCAGCTTGAAAGCTCCCACGCGGTCAGACCGAACGGAATGGTCGAGAAGAAGTTAAGGGCCGGGTTTTTGCCCTGCCAGTAATACGGGGTACCGTGCGCCATTTCGGCGACACCCTGTTCGACCGCATCCATGCATTCGAACGGCGGCACCAGTTCGCCAGCACCATAGATGGTGATGTTCAGGCGACCACCCGACATCTCCTTGACCATGGCGGCGAACTTTTCGGCATTGGTGCCAAGTCCCGGGGTTCCTTTTGGCCATGGCATTACCATGCGCCAATTCAGCGTTTCCTGTGCGGATACAACAGCCGGTGCTGCAACCGAGGCAGCAAGCGCACCCGCGCCCAGTCCGGCCCCTTTTAGAAACTGACGACGTTTCATTCCGATCCCCTTAAATTCTTGTGTTTTGGTGGTTTTTTGCGCAACCACCAACTTGCGGAGGGGAATTTTGTCGAAAACGACTGTCCTTTTCCACTATTTTTGCCGAAATCAGGAAATATTTTTTCTTGCCGCTACGGAATGCTGGCCTTCAGTCCGCCAACAGTGTCTTACGACCCAAGGTAGCGATTGTAATCCGCGACGAACTGTTCAACCGTGCCCGCCCCAAGCGGCGTGTTGTAATATTGCTTCCAATAGGCGGCCAGCCCGTTGATGTCGTTGGGATCGGTCGGCATCGCGGCCGGTGCCCGGTAGTAGCGAATACGACAAAGTGCTGTGGCATAGGCCAGATTGGTCGCCAGTTGTGCGTCCTTGTCTGGCGTGCCATCTGCTTGTGCTGGCTGCGGGGCAAGAAACCCGTCCACCTTGGCTTTCAGGTCCGCCCGGTAATCAAGATAGTTTTCATAACAATCATGCAAGGTTGCCGGTTCCATCTGGAAAATTCCCAGTGCCGGACCACCGCCGACCTGTTCAATATAATCGCCCAAATGACTTTCATGGGCGGCTGTGCCCATGATGAGGTTTTCCGCGACATCTGATGCAGGCAATCCAAGGGCCGCCAGAACCGGTTTGACGACAAGGGTGCGAAGCTGCGTGGCATTGATTGGCATAGGAGCCTCCATTCGACCAATGGTATAAGGACCCCTATGACGCAGCAGATCGGGAAATGAGAAATCTTTTCTGTTTTTTCTCTTTATCCGCGCAATTTAACACATGGAAACAGTATTTTAATTACATAAAATTGCAACGCACTAACCTTTTGGATAGTTAAACTAGACCATTCAGGTCCAACCTAAAGAAACAGCATCTTTTAAGCGTTCACATTGCTTGTTGTTTCTCGGGGGATCAAACGTGGTACATCCTGAACTTAAAAGCCGTCTCGACTTTATCGGACTGGACGAACCAAAGATCAAACAGCTCAAACGTGCATGGCCCGTGATTGAAAAAAACCTGCCGGGCATGCTTGATCAGTTTTACCATAAGGTGATGAATAACGCGGCTCTGGCAAAAATTGTCGGTGATCCGTCAAACATTGATCGCCTGAAGAATGCCCAGGCCAAACACTGGGCCAAACTTTTTGACGGCGCATTCGATCAATCCTTTTACGACGACGTGCGCCGCATCGGTAAGGCCCACGAACGGATTGGACTGACGCCCGAAGCATATGTTTCGGCCTATAACTTCATGCTTGGCGAAATCACCGCCGTCCTGTGCAAAAACTTCAGTCGTGATTCACAACTGCCGTTGATGATCATCGGCTCGACCAATGCGCTGCTGATCGATGTCGAAATGGCGATTACGGTCTATTACGAAGAAACGCAAAAGACCTATGCCGACAAACTTCAGCAAATGTCCGACGAGTTTGAAAAAACCATCGGAACGGTTGTTTCTGCCGTTTCAAGCTCGGCCGAAGATATGTCACAGGCATCTGAAACCCTGTTGGCCAGCATGCAGGAAACCCAGGGCGAAGTTGAAAAGGCCCGTGGTGCTGCTGAACTGTCTGCCGATAATGCCACCACCGTTGCCGGTGCGGCGGAAGAACTTGATAGTTCCATTCGCGAAATCTCAAGCCAGGTTTCGCGGGCCTCGACAATTTCCAACGAAGTGGAAGTGTCTGTACAACAAACATCAGACACGATCGAAACCCTCAATGCCGCTGCCGAGCAGATCGGCACTGTGGTTGACCTGATTGACAAGATCGCAAGCCAAACCAACCTTCTGGCCCTGAATGCCACGATCGAGGCAGCGCGTGCCGGCGAAGCGGGCAAAGGCTTTGCCGTGGTCGCAAGTGAGGTCAAAAACCTTGCCAATCAGACCGCCAAGGCCACCGGCGATATCACAGCACAAATCAACAATGTGCAGCAAAGCACGGTTGCCGCGGTGAATGCCATTCACGGTGTCGCCGGCCAGATCAGCAACATCGTTGATTCAGTTACCGCGATCTCAGCAGCAGTCGAACAACAGGCCGCCGCCACCACCGAAATCAGTGGCAATATCAACGCGGTGTCTTCGGCCAATCGCGATGTGAACGGCAGCCTGGAAACGGTCAACGGCACCGCACAACGCACCAGCACGGTGGCGCAAAACGTTTCGGACGTATCACGCATGCTTAAACAGAATTCCGAAAAACTGCGCTCGGATGTCGATGCCTTCATCACGAAGCTGACGTCATAGGATCAAACACCGCCTCACACCGAGGCCGCGCTGCTTAAGCCCTTTGCTAGCGGTCGCGTGCCTCGGATGGTGTGATACCAAAAACGCGCTTGAAGGCGGTTGCGAAATTGGCCGGGCTTTTATAGCCCGCCGCCCAGGCGGCCTGCGAAATCGTCAGGCCGTCCTTTTCCATGGCATCGCGGGCCGCGACGAGGCGGCTTTCACGGATGAAATCCTTTACCGTCATGCCATAGGCATCCTTGAAGATGCGCTGCATGCTGGTGACACTGATCCCGATGGCGGCTGCAATGGTCGAAAGGGTTTGTTGTTCCGGGTCACTGGCCAGAATGAAATCACGGATTTCCTGTGCACGATGATGGCGATCCAGCGCATCCGGGCCGGAATTTTTGCCAAGCGTTGCCGTTTGGTCCGTACCGTTCTGAATGGCGGAGAGTGCTTCGGCAAAAATCTCCAACCCGCGGCTTTCTTCATACAACTCGCGCATAAGCGGATCCGTTGCGTGCGGATAGATCAACTGATCAGCAAGTGCGAGCACACGGCGTGACGGACGCCAACTGCGCACAGAAATACCTGCATTGAAGAAATCGGCGATTTCACGATAGCGGGCCGGTGACTTGCCAAGCTGGCGCAAGACCCAGTCAAACTGTGCCGAAATCATCACCTTGCTGATTTCGCTGCCTTTGTGGATATAACGCCTGACCTTAGAGGGTTGCGGCACTGCCCAGATAAAGCCGACCGGATGATCCCGCGCATCAAGGTCAACCGGCACGCCGTCAAACTCGGCCTGCAGCCGTCCCTTCAGCATAATGGCAACCTTCACAGCCGCGCCAACATGATAGTCGGCGATGGCATCCTTCATCTCCATCGTGTCGGAGGTGTGAATATCAAGAAACGACTGCGTATCACTAAATGACATGCGCCCGCTCATCAACGCGCCGCGACTTGCCAAGGCGTTGCCGAGCTCGCCTGTTTCCTTGATAAGGGTGCCGCGTTTTTCCAGATGGCTCCTGGTAATAGAGTCACGCCGCGTTATCTGCCGGTGTGCTGTTACCCCCACAAACCTCTCCTGCATCATTTTGAAGTCACAAAGCATCTTTGAACATGCAATCGGCGCCGAACGGCCTTTGCAAAGACATGCTGACGATTTCGCAAACATGTCCGGCGATTTGACAAACATCATTCCTGTTGCATCCCCGCCTGCGAAAATAATATTCAAAATCATTCGCATTTGCAATTATATTTCTCAGGGAATGAACATGCCACAGTCACCCACACCAACCCCATCGCCCCGGATCAGCGCCCTTTTGCGCACGACCGTTCTTGCCGGTTTTTCGCTTGCGGTTTTGCCCTCGATCACCTTTGCCCAAGAGGCCAACAAAGATGAAACCGTGACCAAGCCCCTCGAAGTCACCGCATCGGCCAAATCGGCACAGGGCCTTCCGGGGGGCGTTTCGATTGGCCAGGAAGAACTTGATCGTAAAAACCCGCAGACCATGAAGGATGTCTTTTCATCGGACGCGTCGGTCGAAGTCGGCGGGCCGACCGCCATCGTTCAGAAGGTCTATGTGCAGGGTATCGAGAATACCAAGCTCAACGTTCAGGTTGACGGCGCTCGTCAGGTAGATTCAAGTTTCCACCATATCGGAACAGCGATCATTGATCCGGCGATGCTGAAATCCGTTAATGTTGAATCCGGTGTCGCCCCGGCGGATGCCGGGCCACATGCCTTGGGCGGATCGATGTCTTATGAAACCCGTGATGCCCGTGACGTCCTTGAGGCCGGTGACACGTTCGGTGGCTGGGGCAAGTTGCAGTATAATTCAAACACCAAGGGCTTTGCCGAATGGCTGACCGTTGCCGGACAGTCAGACGGGTTTGAAGCGCTGGCGTATCTGAAAAACAGCAATCAGGGCAATTACAAAGACGGCGACGGTGATGAGGCGATTGGCACCGCCGATGGCAGCGAAAGCGGACTGGGCAAGCTTGCCTTTACCGGCAATGACGGTGGCCGTTTCGAAGCGTTTGCCAGCCATCTTGAAGATGAAGGTGTCCGCCCGTCCCGCCCGAACTATGCGGTTCTGGCCAACGGCGCAGCGCCACAATGGCTGTCCTATCGCGATACGTCGGTTGGGGTGAGCTATGTCGATGAAATGCCGTCTGGCCAGTTCGATCCGGAATTCAGCCTGGCCTATAGCCGTACGGTTCTGAACATCCCGGCCCTTCAGGGTGGTGCGAACTTCTATCACGTCAAATCCGATATCCAGTCCATCAACGGCAAGGCTGCCAACAATTTTGAAGTCGATAATGGTGTGATCACCGCCGGGATTGATTTCTATCGCGATGAGGCAACCGGATATCACAACCGATCCCCGCGAAACGGCAGCTATTCGGAAACCTCGACCGATATTGGCGCATTCTCGCAAGCCCGCCTGTCCCTGACCGATCAGTGGCGTGTGTCGTTCGGCGGCCGTGCCGATCAGCAATGGTTCGAAGGCCTGACTGGTGAAGACTTTTCCGAATTCGGACTGAGCGGCAATGCCAACACCGAATATGACCTGACCGAACAGCTGATGGTCTATGGTGGTGCCGGGACGACGTTTGGTGGCCTCCCGCTTGGTGAATCGGCAATTTATGAATTCAGTGGCAACTGGAATTATGACGGCTTTGCCCCTTCGCGGTCCTATAACGCAAAGGTCGGTTCGCGCCTTGCGCTCGATGACTGGACGCTGGATGCAAACCTTTTCTACAACCTGATCGATGAATCCCACGATTTGTCGAGTGCGACCCGTAACTCGACCGTCGATCTCGATACCCGTGGTGTCAACCTGTCTGCCATGTATTCCTATGGTCCGGGCTTTGCGCGCCTGACCTATTCCCACACCAACGTTAAAACCGACGGCGGCGTCCCGCTGAGCACCGAGGCCTCCTATCAGGGCGTAATCATGGGTGACATGTTCAACTTCGATGCTGGTCACAGCTTTGATAGCTATGGGCTGCGCGTTGGCGGCAATGCGGAATTCGCCCTTGCCGATGACAGCCCCGAAGAACGTGGCAACGAAAAACTCGATAGCTACTTCGTTGCCAATCTCTATGCCGAATGGGTGCCCGGAGTGTTGAACGATGCAGTTACCCTGCGCGTGGATGCGCTGAACATCCTTGATCGCGATTACATCGACCGCGCAACAACCGGTTATGACAGCACGCGCATCAGCGAACCGTTCCACGAACCCGGACGCACTTTCCTGATATCGGCGAAGGTCGATTTCTAGGACGCGAAGAAACACAGATGAAACCGAAATGGGCGGCACATCAGATGCTGCTCGTTTTGGCGTTTGGAATGCACGACAAGACAAACCTTCAGGATAACCTGACATGAAAATTCGCAATCTCCTTGCCCTTGCTGCGGCGACACTGATTTGGGCTGCAAACGCATCCGCTGGTGAAACGGTCACACTGACTGATATTGCCGGACGTGAAGTCACCGTCGAGGTGCCGGTCAAACACATGATCCTTGGCGAAGGGCGTTTCCTGCCGTCGATCGGCATTCTTGATCCGGAAAATCCGGTGCGTTGGGTTGCCGGAATGATGGGCGACTTCAAATCGCTTGATCCGGCATCCTTTGCACAATATCGCGAAAAATTCCCCGAAATTGATGATATTCCGCTGGTTGGTCGTCAGAACGAGGAAACGTTTTCTGTTGAAAAGGCAGTGACAGTCGAACCCGACGTGGCAATTTTTGGCATGTCGGGCGGCCATGGGCCCGGTTCCACCAGCCACGAAGTTCTGTCTGTCATGGGGGCAGCCGACATCCCGGTGGTGATGATCGATTTTCGGGCCAAGCCGTTTGAAAACACGCCCAAAAGCATCCGCCTTCTGGGCAAGCTGATGGGCAAGGAAGAACAGGCAGAAGCCTTTGTGAAATTCTATGAGGAGAACCTTCGAAAGGTGACCTCGCGCGCCGCAAAGATAACCGAAAAGCCCAGTGTTTTGCTTGAAAGCCGTGTCGGTCTTGCCGAGAACTGCTGCGAAGCCATGGGCAACGAGATGATCGGTAAATTCGTTACCCTGGCCGGCGGCGAAAACATCTTTGCCGATACCATTCCCGGCGTGATCAGCCAGATATCGGTCGAACAGGTGATCTTCACCGACCCGGACGTCTATGTCACCACGGCCATCGGATCGTCCGGGCTGGATGCGGAAACAAATGCACGCCGTATTGTCCTTGGTGCAAACACAAATGCCGATCAGGCGCGTGCGTCCTTGGCACACAGCATGGAGCGGACCGGCCTGCCACTTTTGAGTGCTGTTAAAAACAGGAAGGTCTATTCCGTCTGGCATCACATTTATAACAACCCGATCAATGTGTTTGCCCTGCAGGCGATGGCAAAGTGGCTGCATCCCGACATCTATGCCGACCTTGATCCCGACGCCGAACTGGCAACGTTCTTTGAGCACTTTCAGGCGGTTGATCTGAACGGTGTCTACTGGATCGGCCTGAACGACGCGCCGTCGCCATAAACCGACCCACTCCCGCAAACACAAACAGAGAGATCGCCAGATGTTTACCACAAAGGGATCGGTCAAAACCGATAAGGCCGCCAAGTATCTTGTCCAGCTGTGCAAACATTTCGCGCACAAGGTCGAGGTCGATCTGGGCGAAACCACCGGCAATGTGGCATTTCCCATGGGGCCGTGTGTCATTACCGCCCATGAGGACCGCCTGACCTTTGACGGGCAGTCACACAAGTCCGAGGGTATCGAGAGCATGAAGGGTGTGATTATCGTCCATCTCGACAAATTTGCCTGGCGCGAAGCACCACTTGATTATCATTGGGAAGACGGCGAAACGCCTGACGCCTAAACGCGCCCTACGCAAACAAAAACGCCAGCCTTCAAGGGCTGGCGTTTGTCATTCTAGTGAAGCTGATAGGCGACTGGTACAGTCCAGACGACTTGTTGTTCAGTCATCTCGTCGGGGAATGGCGGGAATTTCCGCACCCGTTCGATCAGGCGTTCAGTTTCGCGATCAAGGATGCTTGATCCGCTTGAACTCACCATGCTGGCCTCAAGCACCGTGCCATCGCGCGCAATGACAAGGCGAATACGGTTTTCGCCCTCGATCCGGCGGCGCATAGCGCGTTCGGGATATTCGCGGTAGCGCGCCAGTGTTTGCAAAACCGATGCCTGATAATCCACCATCTTGGCCTGGCTTGCCGCACCACCACCACTGCCAGCCGATGAACTGGCAGCCTGACTTTGGGTGGTTTCACCCGTCGTGCCCTCTGACTTGACCGAGTTTGTCAGTCCGGACGGCTGTGGCGTTGGCTGGGCGGCTTTTTCGACCGGCTCTGGCGCCTTGGTCGGTTGCGGGGCCTCTGCCTGCTCTAGGGGTGGTTTGGGCTTCATGCGCACCGGCAGGACCTCTGCCAGCTGCTGTTCGACAACCGGCTCGGGCACAGGTTCAGGCTCCGGTTCGGCAACTTGTTCGATGACCGGTTCTGGTTCCGGAATGGGTTCTGGCTGTTGCTCGACAACTTCCGGCTCTGGTTCCGGAAGAACTTCCGGTTCAGGCTCTGGCTCTGGCTCCGTCTCAGCCACTTCCTCGGGGATCGGTTCAGGCTGGGTTTCCTGTTCCGGATCCGGTTCAACGATTTCTTCGGGCACTTCGGCGGCCATGCTGTCGACCGCGTCGGCACTTTGAGTATCTGTCTCAGCCTCGCCGGTTTCGGCCTGCCCGGCACCCAGCGAAATGCTGATACTTTGTACGGCCCCTGCCCCGCCCCAGCCGGATGGCTGCGGGTCGGGCATGGCAAGCACGATCCCGCCAGTCAGGACAAGACCGGTCAGCCCGGTCGCAATCAAAAGATCAACGCGTTTGGACATGCTATTCCTGACCCGGCTGCATGGCCGTCATCAATTGGACCTTCTCAATGCCAAGTTCCTGAAGGCGCGCCAAAAGGGTCACGACCTTAGCACCTTCGACTTCGCGGTCGGCCCGGATTTCAACCGGACGACCAATATAATCGGCTGGCAGCATCGACGACAGGCGATCAAGCCCACCCGTCAGATCATCAATCCCGATTTCGCCATTGCTGCCAAACCACAGGACAATGGTGTCTTCCGGTTGGCCTTCGGCCGTTTGGCTGGCGGGCGGATCGACTTCGAAGGGACCTAGTTTTTGCAGGCTTCCGGCAATCATGAAAAAGATCAAAAGCAGGAAGACGATGTTGATCAAAGGCAACATCGGTTCCTGAACCGGTCCGTCCTCGGCGATCTGGATGCGGCGTTTCATTCAATGAACTCCACATCCGTAACACCGCCACGACCCAGCGTATCCATGACTTCGACCAGTCGTTGCAGATTGGCACCATTGATCGGCCGCAGGCGCACAGGTGATCCGTCATGATCACGCAGAAGCGTTGGCGCCAGATTGGACAGCGCAATTGCATTGCCATTGATCGACAGGCCACCATTAACATCGACCTCGACCGTGACCGGTCGGGTATCGCTTTGGCTGGTGGCGCGACCATCGGTGATGCTGACCGACATCTCAAAGCCCTTCCAGTCAAGGAAGCTTGAAGCCAGCATGAAAAAGATCAGCAGGATAAAGACAACATCAATCAGCGGGGTCAGACCGATCATCGGTGTAGAACCGCTGTTGCGTTCGCGCAGCTGCATGGGGCGACTTTCGGAAACGGGTTTTATTCGGCGGCGTGGCGCAGTTCGGAAATGTTTGATGCGCGGCTAAGCGTCTTGCGGGCCAGTTCACCGCGATTGATCACCAGCGTACAAACATCTTCCATCGTGGCGGCAGCACGGCCAATCACGCCCTGCATCCACATATGAAACGCGGTTGCCGGGATCGCGACCACAAGGCCGATTGCGGTTGTCAGAAGTGCCAGCCAGATACCGCCAGACAGCACAGACGGATCAATACGGCTGCCTGCCCCTTCCATGCGCTGGAAGGCCTCGATCATGCCCATGACCGTACCCAGAAGGCCCAAGAGCGGGCTTAGCACGGCAATGGCCGACATGATCCGCAGACCACCATTGAGACCGTCAATTTCCTTGCGCGCACGCGATGCAATCAGATCCGATGCTGCTTCACGTTCCTCAGACGAACTTACCGGAAGCATCATGCCCGACAGGGCAATACGCGCGGCCGGATGGCGACGACGGGCCAGAATTTCGGCCGCCTGCTGCTCGTCACCCGATGACAGGTGACGTTCGACATCCTTTACAAAGCCGTCGGCAAAAACACCGCGGCGCAGGAACCCGACCAGCTTATAGAAGAACACCATAAGCCCGATCAGCGCCATCGCGGCCAGAACCCAGCCAACAACGCCAGCCCGGTCAACCTGTTCAATCACCGGAAGGCCAACAAAGCCATCGAGCATGCCGGTCGACTGGGTCGTTGCCGTCGCATCGATGGCAAGCCCGGTATTGGGGTCCACCATGACAGAACCGTCCGCATTGAGATTTCCGGTCGCAGAGTCAGCCCCCACCGGGACGAGTGCGCCATCGGAAGAAAGCGGCGTTTGCGCATCCGAAGATGCGGCTGATGAATTCACAGGGTCAGACATGTAACTTTCCCGATCACAAAATTGATCACCACCAGACGTCCTGCTCTGGTGCGTTTGAAACTGATTTGCATTCTTTACAGGAAATAGAATTGCGATGCAATCGCAACCAACAGGCCGAAATACATTTTCATGCTGATCCCCTGCCCCGGACAGGCCTATTCAATGCGGGACAGGGTTTGCGTGATCGATCGGGAATTGCGATGGGAAATATGATGGCAAAAGCCGGATATGCAAAACCCCCGGAACTTCTGGGTTCCGGGGGTTTTGAATTGGTGAGCCCGACAGGATTCGAACCTGTGGCCAACTGATTAAAAGTCAGTTGCTCTACCAACTGAGCTACGGGCCCTCAACGTTGGTGAGCGGCGTTTTAATGGGCCAGACGGGATCGGTCAACCCCCCTTTTACTGTCGCTATGCAATTTCCAAGAATTTAGCCAGCGCCTGCTCAAATGCTTGCGCGCAATAGCGCGGCTATTCCTTGTGACAACGCTTCCCGACCAGCTACTCCCCCGGCACTTTTCAGAGCATCCACAAGTCTCTCTGCGCCCTTGCTCTTTCGCATTTCAGCCAACGCTTCACCACCAATAGGCGTGAGGACCAAATCGACACGGGTTAAAGCTACCGAACCGGAAGAACCAAACCTGACCCCCCAATCGTCTCCTCCCCGCGAATCCCTTCGGCGTATCAGACCGGCACCCCAAGCTTCATCCATGTGATATTTGAACTTAGCGAAATCTTCTGATTGCTGGACAGCTTTATCGAAAATATCTGGCGCAAAACACCTGACCAATGCCTCGTTCGTTACTCCTGTATAGGAACCTTCTTCAACAAAGCTGAGCATGTCGCGGAGATATGAAGCATCAAGCATTTCGATGTTTTCCAGATCAAAACAAATACCTTTGCTGCATTAGAGGATTGCCTCATCAACAAAGCAAGCACTGAAAAACGACTGGAAATTAAAAAAGCCCCCGAAACCGGTTGGGTTTCAGGGGCTTATTGGTGAGCCCGACAGGATTCGAACCTGTGGCCAACTGATTAAAAGTCAGTTGCTCTACCAACTGAGCTACGGGCCCTCAAGGTTGGTGAAGCGCGTTTTAATGGCACAGGCCCCATCGGTCAACACCTGTTTTCCATATTTTGGCTCTTTTTGCGCATTCAGCCCCAAAAACGCGAAAGCCGCCCCATGAAGGGACGGCTTTCGGTTGCAATACTTCAAATATCGCGATTATTGCGCGTCGGCAGCAACCTGCATTTTGACGATCTGATCCGGGTCGGCAACGCTGCCATTAGCCCAGGGCGCACCCTTTTTGATCATATCGACATATTCCATGCCCTCAGTCACTTCGCCCCAGATGGTGTACTGGCCATCAAGATGCGGTGCATCGGCAAAGACGATGAAGAACTGGGAGTCCGCACTATTCGGATTGGCCGAACGCGCCATGGAAACGGTGCCGCGAACGTGACGTTCATTCGAGAACTCGGCATCAAGTTTCTGGCCGGAACCACCGGTTCCGTTGCCTTTGGGATCACCGGTCTGCGCCATGAAACCTTCGATCACACGATGGAATTTCAGCCCATCGTAAAAGCCTTCACGGGTGAGTTCCTTGATCCGGGCAACATGTTTCGGTGCCAGATCCGGGCGAAGCTGGATCACAACGCGGCCATCTTTCAGGTCAAGATAAAGCGTGTTTTCCAGATCCTGAGCGACAGCGTCGTTTCCATTGGACATGGTGATAAATCCTAGTACGAGAGCGATAATTGAAAATAGACGAAAAAGACGCATGGCCTGCGTTATTCCTTTTCTTCTGCCAGCTTTTCGTGCAGCCGTTTCAGCACGTTTGCCGGCACAAATTCAGTGACATTCCCGCCCAGACGGGCGATTTCCTTCACAAAACGCGAAGAGACAAACTGTTGTTTGTCTGATGCCATCAAAAAGACGGTTTCAACTTCCGGCGACAGCCGGGCGTTCATCCCGGCCATCTGGAATTCATACTCAAAGTCCGATACCGCCCGAAGACCACGGATAATCGTGCTGGATCCGTTTTCCTGGGCAAACTGCATCAGAAGCGATGAAAATGGCTTAACTGAGGTACGGGCGGCAACTTCACCGCCCGCAGCCTTGAGCGCACCTTCAACCAGTGCACAGCGTTCATCGACCCCGAACATCGGACCTTTGCCGGCGTTGATCGCAACGCCGACAATCAGTTGATCGACGATCCGGGTCGCACGACGAATGATATCCATATGCCCTTGGGTTACCGGATCAAAGGTGCCCGGATAAATCCCGATACGCGATACGGTAGAAGACGTTTCAGTCATCGAACTTCCCGTTATTCGTCGCGGTCCGCTTCATCAGATGCCGGTGCCTCGGCCGCATCTTCATCAGATGCTTCCGGGGCCTGGTCGGCGGTTTCAACGGCACCTTCGGCACCCTCGATCACACCTTCCTCGCCATCGATGATCTCATCATCTTCATCACCAAGGTTTGACAGACGTTCGACTGCGACGACCTGTTCGTCTTCGGCAGTACGGAACAGCGTCACACCCTGGGTCTTACGCCCGGCAATACGGATGTCATGGGTCGGCATACGGATGACCTTGCCACCATTGGTGACCATCATCAGCTCGTCACCTTCTTCGATCACGAAGGACGCAGCGACGTTACCGTTACGTTCCGACATCTCGATATTGGCAAAGCCCTGACCACCACGGCCGGTCACACGATATTCATAGGCAGACGTCCGTTTGCCATAACCGTTTTCAGTAACCGACAGGATCATCTGATCGCCACCAAGAATTTCCTGATAGCGTTCTTCGGACAGCAGTTCGAGCGGAAGGTTATCAGCCGTGATTTCCTCGCGACGCAACTTGCCGGTGATAGAGAGGTATTCACCGCGCTCTTCCATCGAAACATGGTTACCAAACAGCACCGACATCGCGATGACTTCGTCCTGATCGGCCAGACGGATACCACGCACACCAACCGAATTACGGCCGGTAAAGACACGCACGTCACCAACACGGAAACGAATGCACTTGCCCTGACGGGTTGTCAGAAGGATGTCGTCATCATCGGTACAGGTCTGAACCGCAATCAGCTTGTCACCACGTTCTTCTTCAAGCTTCATGGCGATCTTGCCGTTTGATTTCACATTCACGAAATCGGCAAGGCTGTTACGGCGGACGTTACCAGTCGAGGTCGCAAACATCACATGCAGGTTCGGCCATTCTTCCTCATCGGGAAGCGGCAGGACCGTGGTGATATATTCGCCTTCTGACAGCGGCAACAGGTTCACAAGCGCCTTGCCGCGTGATTGCGGCGTACCCATCGGCAGGCGCCAGACCTTCATCTTGTAGACCATCCCCTCGGAGCTGAAGAACAGAACCGGGGTATGAGTATTGGCAACAAACAGCTTGGAAACGAAATCTTCCTCGCGGGTTGCCATGCCCGAACGGCCTTTACCACCGCGACGCTGTGCGCGATAGGTCGACAGCGGAACACGCTGGATATAGCCGCTGTGCGACACGGTCACGACCATGTCTTCACGGGCAATCAGGTCTTCGATGTCATGTTCGAACTCTGCTTCCTGAATTTCGCTGCGACGCGGGTCGGCGAATTCATTACGCATTTCGGTCAGTTCATCCTTGAGGATCGTCAGCTTGCGCTCACGCGAGGCAAGGATATCAAGGAAGTCCTTGATCTTCTCACCCAACTCGGTCAATTCGCCCGCGATCTTGTCGCGTTCGAGACCGGTCAGGCGATGCAGACGCAACTCAAGGATTGCACGTGCCTGTGCTTCGGACAGGCGATACATGCCATCGGTTGAACCAACCTGGTTCGGATCGGCAATCAGTTCGATCAGCGGAACAATATCGCCCGCCGCCCAATCACGTTCCATCAGCTGTTCACGCGCAACAGTCGGATCGGCTGCATTACGGATCAGTTTGATGACTTCGTCGATATTCGATACCGCAATACCCAGACCAACCACGACATGGGCACGATCACGCGCCTTTTTCAGAAGATGGATGGTACGACGGGTAATGACTTCTTCGCGGAATTCGACGAAGGCCTGAATGATTTCCTTCAGGTTCATCAGTTCCGGCTTGCCACGGTTCAGTGCCAGCATGTTGACACCAAACGAGGTCTGAAGCGCTGTAAAGCGGAACAGCTGGTTCAGGACGACGTCGGCATTGGCATCACGCTTAAGCTCGATCACCATGCGCACGCCCGAACGGTCGGACTCGTCACGCAGATCGGAAATGCCTTCAAGCTTCTTGTCGCGGACCAGTTCGGCGATCTTTTCCATCAGGGTCGCCTTGTTCACCTGATAGGGAACTTCGGTCACGATGATGGCTTCGCGGTTGGCACGGATTTCCTCGACATGGGTACGTGCCCGCATGACGACAGAACCACGGCCGGTCTTGAATGCCGAATGGATGCCCGAACGGCCAAGAATAAGGCCACCGGTCGGGAAATCCGGACCATGGACAAATTCCATCAGACCTTCGACGGAAATATTGGGATCATCGACATAGGCCATGCAGCCATCAATGACTTCGCCAAGGTTATGCGGCGGAATGTTGGTTGCCATACCAACCGCAATACCACCGGCACCGTTGACCAGCATGTTGGGGAAACGGGCCGGGATAACTGACGGTTCCTTGGTGGTTTCGTCATAGTTATCGCGGAAATCAATCGTATCCTTGTCGATATCATCCAGAAGGAAGTGCGCGGCCTTGGCCATGCGGGCCTCGGTGTAACGCATGGCGGCGGCCTTGTCGCCATCCATGGACCCGAAGTTGCCCTGCCCGTCAATCAGTTGCAGGCGCATGGAGAAATTCTGCGCCATACGGACCATGGCATCGTAAATCGCGCTGTCGCCGTGCGGGTGATATTTACCCATCACGTCCCCGACCACACGGGCCGATTTGCGGAACGGCTTGTTATATTCAAACCCGTTCTCGTGCATGGCGTACAGAATACGACGATGTACCGGCTTCAAACCGTCTCGGACGTCAGGCAGTGCGCGGCTGACGATCACGCTCATCGCGTAATCGAGGTAGCTGCGGCGCATTTCTTGTTCGATGGAAACCGGGAAGATATCGCGGTTCTCGGGATTGGTCTCTTTGGTGGACAAAGGCCGTGACCTCTTAAACGCTTGATCAGAAATGATTCAATCGGCGTGACATACACCTATTTGAAGGCACATGCCGGACCAGAAAGGCGGAAAGTATCAGGTTTGTCCCGCACAAACAATATTGACAAATCCTATCGCGCAAGGTTGGGCAATAAAGTTCGAAATTTCGCGAAAATTCGCGGATTTTCCGGCATATAAAACCGTCACTTTCCGCCCGATTTGTCGCCTTTGGGAACTTCCATGACCGGTGTCATCGGATCAGACTTCAAAACCGGCCCTTCGACATCCTTTGGTTTGCGGCCAAAACGCATCTGTGATGCGGCAATCCCGCCCAGAATGACCGCCAGGGCAATCAATGCATTTGGCTGGGGCACTTCGCCCAGCACGATAAAGCTGATGACCACACCAACGGCTGGTACCAGATAATTGTTAAACACAAGGAAGCTGGCCCCGGCCACCGCAATCAGCTGCAAAATCAGGAACATGGCAATGCCGGTCGGAAACATGCCGAGATACATGATGGCAAGCGCGCCTTCAGGGTCCCAGTCCATTGTCCAGGGCTGATCGATAATCAGGGTAAAGGGCATCAGCATTAGTGCGGCAAATGTCAGGATCACAGCCGTCGATCCAATGCGCGGCTGATCACGCAGATTGCGCGCCACAAGCGATGAGATCGCATAACCGATCGCTGCAACCAGAATGGCCAATTGGAACAGGAACTCGCCCCCCAGTCCCGACAGCGTTTCCGGCCCGACCAGCACAATCACGCCAATCGTTCCCAAAATCACCCCGACGACCTTGCCGGTTGAAAGCTTTTCATCTTGGGTAAAGAAATGCGCCAGAACCACCGTGGTCAGCGGCACGGTCGACATCAGGATCGCCGCCAATCCGGCATCGACCTGTGTTTCACCAAAACTGATCAAAAAGAACGGAATGGCATTGCCGATCAGCGCCACCATAAAGGTCGAAATCCAGGCGCCCCGCCCCTTGGGCAGTTCGGATTTACGAATAGCCGCGAAACACCACAGAACAAGGGCGGCAAAGGACAAACGGCCACAGGCCACCACCAATGGCGAATAGGCATGCACGCCGATTTTGATGAAGGTGAATGAACTCCCCCACATCAATGCCAGCAGCAACAGCAAGCCGTATTCACGAATTCCCGGACGTTTCATTTTATCAGCCCATTTTTGCCATACTTATTGGGCCTTATCGCGATGACGAACAGACCAGATCAAGCGTTAAGACCCATACGCTTTTTAATCAAGGAAATACCTTTTCACAGATTTTGCCCCAATAACAGCACGCTGCAGGCCGCCGAATGCAGTTTGCGAAATTCTCGCATAGATGCCCTGCCTTAAGGCAGATCAAAGCGTTTCAGAGATAAAAATGAAAAAAAGTCACCATCGACATAGAATAGTTGTTGCGAATGAATTGCAATTGCATTACATTGCGCATAACAAAAAAATCGGGATATGAGATGATGAGTTATGTTGATCAGGAATTGACGGTCGAAGACATGCTTGCCGACCCGATCGTTCAAACATTAATGCGCTATGATGGCGTCTCTGCCAGTGATGTTCGTCACACGATCGAGCAGGTAAATCAGAATCGGCCAGAAAATCCGGTTGAGGACGCACATGCCGACGCATGGGCACCGACCAACCCGGTCAAACCAGGGCTACACAACACGGCGGCGTAACGCACCTGCCCCACCTTGGCGGTGCTATCGGGTGTTCAACGCCCAGTCATATTCGTAGTCGGCGATATCAAGTTCCGTGATATCGCCCAAAGCTTTCGTCAGCTCCGCTCCGGCGAATTTTCTCAGATGCGCAATGAATTCCGCATCGCTTTTCCCGAAATCATCCCGATACCAGTCATACAGGCTTGAAAGCACAAGGCCGCCATCGGCATTGATACGCACCGCGCGCGGATGATTGATGAAATCGCGCACCGCCTGATCAAGCTGCGCTTCAAGCTTATCCGCGTCAAAGGCATCCGGTGCCAATGCCGGGCAACCGATCGACGCACAATTGACCACATAATGAATGCGTGCATCGCGCCAGATCGGCCGCAGGATGCGATGTTCGATATCATCAAGGCTAAGCGTCCTGCCCTCGACCGTGATCAGCTTCTTGCCCCATGGGCCAGAAGAAAATAACCCCGGCGAAATATCAATATCGCGGATGCTTTCGACCGGATAATGATCGAGAACCACCTTAACGGTCAGCGCATTATACAGGTTCACCCAATAGGCAAATTGTTGGTCACGGTTAAGCGCATCGACGTTGACCTTGGTCATGGCATCGACATAGCCCGCGACCATCCCCGCCCCGCCATCACGACTGGCCGCCGCATAATCAAAGCTGGTCGCCCCCGGCTCATGCTGGGTGACATAGCGATCCAGCACCGCCTGCCAATCGCCATGGTCAATCTCGACCGTACTGCTTGGATCATGCGCCTGCCAATCCGGCCACAAATCGGCATCTGGCGCAGCGTGCACGGGGCGCACAGGCGCAACAACCGCGACAGCAATCAGCAAAAAAGACAGGGCAACACTTAACGCACGCATGATCACCAAACCAGATTTCAACATATCTGATCCCACCTTACCCGCTGCGGGCAAAACCGGCGCATCAAACCGGCGTGATCACTATCATATCGCCCGGTCATCCCCTTGATCGGCTTATATACATTTAACCCCAAGTTGGGTTATACTGGGCGTCATGATACAGGCAGGTGCAATACAGGTTATCCCCGGCAGTGGCGGGCAACTTGGTCAGATTATTGCCACACGCGCCCTGCTCGGCTCCGGGAGCCAACCGCCGACCAACGGGTCGGGCGGATCGGTTGCGTCTGCGCCGCAAACATTGCCAGCCGCCGTTGCGCTTGTCCCGCTCTCGAGCACCATCGCCGCCACACAAGCCGCGGCAAACGGACCTTCGGCACGGACAGATCAAGCAAACCCGTCGCAATCCTCCAGCACGGGCGAGCGCCAACCGGCACCGCCACCAGCGCCTGCGCCTGCGCAAACCGCGCCGGTCAACAGTGCGGCCTCGGTTGTGACCATCATCCAACAGCTTGATCCGCGCGATATCAATGGTGCTGCACCGGACGAAGCGGACACCCAAAGCCCGACACAGCGCCAGCAGCAGGAACGCGAAGCCACCCCGGAAAATGCGCGCCAACCCACCTCAAACCCGGCCCTCCTGACCGCGTCGGAGCGCGAGATTGTGCGCGAACTCAGTGCGCGTGATGCGATTGTCCGGACAGAGGAAGAAAGCCACCAAACCCTTGCCGGGGCCAATGCTGGCATGATCAGCTATAGCTATACCGCAGGCCCCGACGGGCGGCTTTACGCCACCGGCGGCAAAGTCAGCATCCGCCCCATTCAGGGGCTTGATGGTGTGGCAGCCATCGCCAATCAGGCCGCCATTTCGCGCGCGGCATCGGTGCCCGGAAGTTCGGCGGCTGATTTCAATGTCGCCAAGGGCGCATCAAAGAACATATCGGCAATGATCGCCTCACAGGCCAGTGCTGCGGCAGAAAGCTATCGCATGGCCCTTGGCCTCAATGCTGCGCCGGGCAAAGTGGATCTCAGTGGTTAGCATCCGAACTACCTCCCCCGTCATTCCAGCACAGAGCCTCTGCCCGCGAAGGCGGGTACGGGAATCCATTATCGGCAACAACATAAAGATTCCGGCCCGTCGCTGCGCACCGTCCGAAATGACGATACTCCAACAAAAAAGCGGCCCACATGGAGCCGCTTTTGTTTTGTTGTGCGTTTGCGCTTAGGCGTAATGCCAGAACACATCAAAGCCCGGATTAAACACCGTTACCGGGCCTTCGCCGGTTTCGATCTTCTTAGCGAACTTGGCGGGTTCAGCGCGTTTTTCCAGCGTGATCTGATCGCCATTGATCGGCAGGCCGTAATATTGCGGGCCATGGATCGACGCAAAGCCTTCAAGCTTATCGAGCGCCCCTTCTTCCTCAAACACGTGGGCCAGAAGCTGCACGGTGTTGTTGGCGGTAAAGATCCCGGCACAGCCACACGGGCTTTCCTTGCGTTCATCGGTATGCGGCGCTGAGTCTGTTCCAAGGAAGAAACGCACATCACCCGATGTTGCCGCCGCCCGCAGCGCCAAACGATGCTTTTCACGCTTGGCGACTGGCAGGCAATACATATGCGGATGAATGCCGCCGACCAAAATCGCATTGCGGTTAATGATCAGATGATGGGTCGTAATCGTCGCACCCAAATTCTTGTCATTGGCTTTGACATATTCGACACCGTCTTCAGTCGTGATGTGCTCCATCACGACGCGCAGCTCCGGCAGACGCTTGCGCAGCGGATCGAGAACCCGGTCGATAAACACTGCTTCACGGTCAAAGATATCGATCTCCGGATCGGTGACTTCGCCGTGTACACATAGCGGAATGCCAAGCTCTGCCATGCGCTCCAGCGCTGGCATGGCATTATCGAAATTGCGCACACCACTGTCCGAATTCGTCGTCGCCCCGGCCGGATAAAGCTTGAGTGCAGTGATTACTCCGGCCTTGTAGCCCTCCTCGATATCATCGGGATTGCTGCCCTCGGTCAGATACAGCGTCATCAAGGGCGTAAAATCATGGCCCGACGGGATGGCCGCCGTAATCCGGTCGCGATAGGCCACCGCATCAGCCGTCTTGACCACCGGCGGCACCAGATTGGGCATGATGATCGCGCGGGCAAAATGCTCGGACGTCTCGCCAATCACACCTTTCAACATCTCGCCATCACGCAAATGCAAATGCCAGTCATCGGGACGGCGAAGGGTAATGCGATTTGTCGACATGCGGCGATCTCCTGGCAAGCAATGAACCCGTTTGGGAAATATGGAGCGTTACCTAGCAGATTGGCGCGGAATTGGGAATGTTAAAGCGGCATGGGCAAGAATGCATTTCGAGTGTTTCCGAAAGTGCCTTCCACCAATTTTCAGGTGCTGCGTCGCTTCCGTCAGGCCAGCGAAAGCACCGGGCCCTCAAGCAGATCCATCAGTTGCCCGAAATATCCGCCTGAGCGTGCGGGTGACGTCGGATCAGAGGTGATGGCCACCGCCAAGTCCTTTTCCGGATGTGCCGCGATGATCTGACCGCCATAGCCGCGTGCGATGATGAAGCCGCTGCGGCTCAGGAACCAGCCATAGCCATACGCAAGGCCCGAGTAAGGTGATCGCGTATGGGCTTGGGTTGATTGGTCTATCCAATCGGCCGGAATGATCTGGTCACCATCGAACCGACCTTGGTCCCGCATCAAGGTCGCAATGCGCAACATCCCGCGCGGTGTCATCGCCATCTGGTTCCCGCCGAAATAATAGCCTTGCGGATCCTGTGTCCAAGATGGAATTTCAATGCCGAGCGGCCGACCAAGGACCGCGCGCGCCTGTTCCAGCAAGCTTTTTCCTGTCGCAACCGTTAGCACCGCACCAAGGATATGCGTGGTGCCGGTGGAATAGATCATCCGCCTGCCGGGTGTTGCGACCATCGGGCGGCGCAACGCAAAGGAAACCCAGTTATCGGAATTGACCCAAGCGCCGTAGTTACGCCCTGATGTGCCTTCAAGCCCGGCCCGGAGCGTTAACAGATCTTCGATGGTCAGGTCTTCCACACCGGGGGTGGCATTGGACGGAATGATAGACGGCGCGATTTCGCCGATGGTGGCGTTAACCGAGGGGATCGCGCCTTCCGCGATCGCGTTGCCCGTCAGCAGGCCGATGATGCTTTTCGAGCAGGACTTGATGTTCGCAACGCGATCCAGGCCCGGCCCGCGCGGTGCTTCGGCAACAATGATCTCTTCCCCGCGTTGCACCATGATTGCATGAAGCTGGGACATGTTAGCAACATGCGAACGGATGTCGCTTGGTGTTTGTGCGAAGGCCCTGGCCACAAAGGGAGTGGCCATAGCCCCCAGAAGGGTTACTGAGAAGGCACGGCGGGTCAGCATCGGGTGGCGTCTGTCGCTTGGCATATTCATCAGTCCTTGGCGGTCGGGATCACATGCGCACTCATCCTTCCAGCCAAGCAAGCTAGAAGACGCATCTCTTATCTGGAATTAATTCGTCAGGAATGTGACATCGGATCACAATCGGACAAGCCCCCGGTGAGGACCTAGGCATTCACCGCGATATCCGAAAGAGCCTCTCCTACCAGTCTTTGCGCAAAGGCACGCTCGAGCCCCTGCTCAAACCCGCGCGTGTAGCCTTCGGTATCAAACAGCGGCTTGGTCTGGCGGTTGGCGGCAAGTTTGGTGCGGATATCGGACAGCATGTCCGGATTTTGCGCGAGCTTGAGGATGAGTTCCTCATAAGCCGCGGGTGTATCCGTGATCAGTTCCGGCAGACCGACCGCCGACAGCAAGCTGGCAGCAACGCGGGCCGCAAACTGTTTCCCAGCCAGTGTCACCACCGGCAATCCGGCCCAAAGCGCGTCGCTGGCTGTGGTATGGGCGTTGACATGGAAGGTATCAATAAACAGATCGGCGTGGCGCAGGCGGGCGAGATGTTCGGATTGCGGCATGTAACCGGCAAAGATCAACCGATCCCCCGAAACACCATGCTTTTCCGCAGCCGCCCGCAAGTTTTCCTTGGCCACATCATTGTTGCACCAAAGCCAGAGCACGCTGCCCTCCACCTTCTTCATCACCCGCATCCAGATGGCAAATTCGGTTGGCATGATCTTGTAATTGTTGTTGAGACAACAAAACACAAAGCCATCCTCGGGCAGGCCGAGCTCGATCCGTGTCATTGGCTTGCTTGATATTTCGCGGGTATTGTCATTGGGCTGATAACAATCGGGAAGATAAATGATCTTCTCATGATAACCGCTGCGCTGTTCGGGCGGAATGACGACTGGGTCGGCCACAATATAATCGATGAAATCGCATCCAAGCGTGCCGGGATAGCCAAGATAACTGATTTGCAGCGGTGCGAGACGAGCGGCAAACGGCTCCAGCCGGCTGTCGCGGGTATAGCCCTTTAGATCAATGGCGATATCAAGGTTTTGCGCCCGCGCAAGCGTGATCAGATCACTGTCGGACATATCGCGCACATCAAAGAACTGATCAACGTTATCAAGCACCTGATCACGCTGCGCACCATCCTTGTTCTTGCCATAGCTGAACACGAAGATTTCGAACTTTGATCTGTCATGATGGCGCAAGATGCCTGCCATTAGGAACATGGTCGCGTGATCATGAAAATCGGCCGAGAAATAGCCAAGCCGGATTCTGCGGCCCTCTGGCGACGTTGGCTTGATCGTTGAAACCGGGGCTGCTGGCAGCAGCAGGCTTTTGGCAAAGTTGCGCGACCGGGCAAGCTGATGCGCCGGATTATCTTCAAACGGCAGAAGCGGGAATGGCAGGGCCGCATCGCCCGTGATGCCAAGCTGAGTGGCATGTTGCGCAAACAGATCACAGGCCCGCCAGTCGCACAGATGGCTTTGTTCGCGCAATTGTTCGACCATGGCCGGGACATAGCCCGGCTTGACCGCCAGTGCGCGTTGATAGGCCTCGACCGCCTCTGGCAGGGATTTAAGGACGGCCATGGTTTGACCAAGCCCATACCAGGCCTCGGCCAATTTCGGTTGCAACTTAAGCGTCTTGAAATATTGCTGCTTGGCGTCTTCAAGCAGGTCACGTTCGCGCAGCGTATTGGCAAGGTTATAGTGCGCGTCAACATAATCGGGTTTGCGCGCAATCGCGTTCAGGTAACAGGCTTGCGCCTCTGCAAGCTTGCCGGCATTTTTAAGGATATTGCCCAGATTGTTATGCGCCTCGGCGAATTCGGGGGTGTGCGCGATCACCGCGCGATAGCATTCCTCGGCCTCATCGAGTTTACCCAGACGTTCCAGAATGACCCCAAGGTTGCTTTTGGCCGCCACCATATCGGGCTGCAGACGGATAACGTTTCGCAAGGCCTGCTCGGCATCGGAAAGCAGGTTCAGATTGCTGCTGACCGCGGCACGAAAGTTCCAAAGCTTGCCGGAATTGCCATACTGCCCCAAAAGCTGGCCTGTCATGGCATGCACATCTTGCAAACGACCGGCCTGATAGGCTTGCGAAAGTTTGGCAAACACTTCGGCCGGTGGCTCGGTCGCGCCGGACGCAGCCCCCTTTGAAGGGGCAGGTACCTTCACAGGACCGCTGAGTTCGGCAAGGGCTGTTTTGACCCGTTCGTTTTTTGGATAATCGGCGAGGATGGCTTCATAAAGGGCGCGCGCCTCGGCCATTTCGCCTTTGCGCATATGCGCCTTTGCGCGCTTCATTGCCTGATCAACTTTGAGCTTCGCCATGCCGCCCCATATCGCCCCGAACATTGATATTTTCGGGCAGTCTAGTCGATCACCCGTCAAAGGCAACCGGGGCCGCGGCAAACAGGCGCGCAAAAGACAAAAGGCCAGGCATTTCTGCCTGACCTTTTCACAAATTCCGTACGGAACGCACAACTCAGAAAGAAGCTTTAGGCCGACCAGAGTTGCTCTACTTCATTTTCAACGACATCTTGCGAGAGGATATCACTAATAAGTTCCTCATCCCCCGAACGCTCTATACCAGCCATGATAGATACAAGTTGCTCGACCTCGTAATCAATCAACTCTTTGCCATCCTCGAAGCTAATGCGATCCATCTTGGCTGCTACGTTGTCACCATACCAATCTTGGACGGTAATTGACTGATCACCCCCAAGGACTTCGATCAGCAGATCATCTCCGGACTTGGAGAACCACAACTTCTCGGCTGATAGCCCCGCGCCGAAAGCGAGCTCATCAGCGTCGAAAGTGCCGACAGAAGTGTTGTCAATGATGTCATGCCCAAAGCTACCGGAGAAGGAATATGTGTCATCTCCAGTAACTCCCACCAGTACCTCATCCAGCAAAGTAGAGGTAAGCGTATCGCCATCAATAGCACCAATCCGAACAATCATACCTTCATTGGAAAATGCAGACTTAGGTAACCGAACAACGCCGCCTTCGCTCTGCAAACCAATTTCAGATATACCATCCCCATCCAGATCTCCCATATCAACGATATCGGAGTAACCAGCACCAAGCTCTATGCGCGAGGCGTTATCTACTTGCTCTTGTGAAAGAGTTGAGGCGGGAGAAAGTTGCAAAATCTCTTTGAGGCCGTTCTCTCCATCAAGCCCAACCAGGATCATTTCACTCTGAGCTTCACTTACCTTGGAAAGCATCAGAGATTTTATGGCAGCTCCGAATGTGACGTAGGGCTGCTCAGAAAGGTTCAGATCACTTGTGCCATCTGGCGGAAGGACAACATATAGCTTGTCGCCTGCTGCAATATAAGAAACATGTTCTTCGGTACTGCTGGAATGCCCAATAATACCAGAGACATCATCGCCAGTATCATTCACAACATTGAATGCATCTGAAGTCGCGGCTCCGATTTCAGCGTATTTGAAAACGTACTTACCCTGATTGTAATCGAAGTAAGCAACATCTGACCTGCCATCGCCGTTGAGGTCACCAACACTAAACACATGATTGGAAACCTGCACTTCGCTGTGCATCGTACCAATATCCAGGAACCCGCCACCTAATTGGTAATTACCGCGCCCGCTGACACCATCATGATAGTAATCGACACGAACTTCGACCGTAGCCCCCATCGGCAAAACCGCGCCAAAGTCCATATGGTAGTTGCCAGAGAAATTAATCGACTGCCAAGCACCGCCATAGCTTCTTATAACGCCGGTATAGTTCCAATCGGACCATCCTGAACCATCCTCGTTTTCATAGCGGTAATAGGCATGGAAGCGGCCACTGGTCCAATGATAGTTATTCGAGATGTAAAAATGATAGTCGAAATCTAGCGAGTCTGCTCCGCCAGCTTCAATCTCACCGGTTGTCGAGCCGACCACTCTATAAATACCGACGGGATGATCCGTATCAACATATCCAGAATAGATCACGCCAACTGATGTATTCTCACCTTCGGCAAATTCTTCCTTTACCTGGCTCTCATCCAAACCGTAATCCGATTGTTCAACCTGATTATCCGTGTTGCCCTGATCGACCAGATAGACTGTCGACGTCACATCATCAATATCTATGGCAGATTGTGATGCAGACGACACTTGATCGATTGAAACGCCGAAGCTTTCCGTTCCTTCAACCAAGCCGTCAACATTTGTACCAATAATTTTAGAGCCCTTGCTTTCACCGGCCGTAACGGAAATAGCACCGCCTGTAGCAAGAAGGTCATCCGCAACAGTGCCGCTACCATCCGAAAGCGAGAAGTCGAAGACTACATCCTCATCGACCGGCTTGGAAAGCTCAACTGCAACCGTCATTTCGCCAGTCTGCTCGTCACTAATCGTTTCGGACGCAACAACGACCGGCGCATCAAGCATCTCGGCCGTCAGTGGCTTGCCCAGCCCCTCAAACACAACCTCTCGCCCGTTATCAAACACGACCGAAACATTGCCATCCGCATCCATTGTCTGATTTGCCAACGCGTTGGTCGCTGCAGCAATCAGGGTTGCCCCACCGACACCTGATAGTGCAAAGACATCCCCCTTGGACGGCGTGAAATCGCGAATGCGCACCACTCCAGCCCCCGAAGGTCCAATATTAACATCAAACGTATCGGCACCTTTGCCGCCCGTAAGGTCATCGTTGCCAGAAGAACTGTACAGACGGTTATTCTTATCGCTGCCGACAATCACATCATCGAATGACGAATCATTAGCATTTTCGAAGCTAGAGATCGTATCGCCTTCGGCTGCTCCGCCCGAAACTGTCTTGGTTCCGAGATCTATCTGAACAGCACTTGCAGATTGACTGTAATCCAGCGTGTCAGAACCCTCACCACCATCTAGGCTGTCAGCGCCTGAACCTGCGAAAACGGTATCGTCGCCGCCACCAAGGGAAACCCTGCCCCCATCCGCGGCAAGATCGGTAACGGTTTCCGAGCCACTGCCGCCGACAACATTCTCGATGTTGCTGCCCGTCATATCGATGGTTATGTCGATGCCGTCTGCAACCGTCAGTGTATCGTTTCCAGAACCACCGTCGATATCGGCCATGTTATCGCCCAGCCCGACCTCAATGAGGTCATCACCCGCGCCACCTTCGATCCTGTCCTTGCCGGATCCGCCAATCAAAGTGTCGTTGCCATCACCCCCGAGAAGCACGTCGTTCCCGGCACCACCATCGATATAAAGGTCAATATCTTCAGAGGAATAAAGATAATCATCGCCTGAACCTGCAACGACTTCCTCTAGATCGTAATCCGCAAGATTGAGCGTCAGGTCGTTCACGTTGTGAATGATTAAACGATCACGTCCAGATCCAGCAAAAATCCGGTCCAAGTCGGCAACATTTATAATCTCAAGCGTATCGTCGCCATCACCGGCAAACAGGGTATTGTCCCCTGCACCACCAATCAGACTGTCGTTTCCATCGCCACCATACAGAGTGTCGTTTCCTTCACCGCCATCAAGCGTATCGTTCCCTGCGCGGCCAAGAAGAAGGTCGTCGGCATCCCCACCTGTAAGGGTGTCATTCCCGGCAAATCCATCCAGAATATCGCCCAAGGCACCCGCATTGAGCACATCATCACCGTCACTGCCCAGACGCGTGTTGTCAGCAGTAATATCGAATGACACCCAATCTGAGTACAGCTCGCCGTCAAAGGTCCGTGCGATCAGGGTCTCTGCGGTATTCAGGTTTTGCGAAGGAATATACCGTACCCGATCAAGTTCCGAGGCCAAGACGCGCACGGTGGTGTCATCGGCAACCGAGACACCATCCACTTCAAAATGCCCAAGGCCACTGGCATCCCGCAGATCAACATAAACTGCGTCTCCATCGCGGTCCGTCGCTGCGATCAAATCGGACAAGCTCACCGTTGTCGCGTAATGAGCGCGCGCACTTTCAGTCGTTATTTCTGGTGCGTCGTTTACCGGTGACAAGTGAACGTTCAGTTGCGCCTCAACATGGTTTCCCATGCCGTCATGCACCCGGTAGGTCACTTTTGCTGTACCGTTGTAATCAGCATCCGGGGTAAAGATCATGTACCCGTTTTCGACCGAAACCGTGCCATTTTCTACAGAGACGATCCCATCGAACATAAGCCGATCGGCTTCGCGATCAAAATCATTGGCAAGCAGTTCAGCAATGGAAACCCGGATTTGTTGATCTTCGAGGCCGAACACATGATCTGCAACGGGCTTTGGCGCAGCGTTATCAAAGTCGACTGCCGTCCCCGGCAGACTGGAGCTACTTTCCTCGCCAATTGCAAGACTATCCTCATCGGACGCTTCATCAGAAACGCCACCAGGTCCCTCATCCTCTTCCGAGCCATCACTGGCGCTTGAAGCGGTTTGCGCGCCCTCGTCATCCGCATCAATTTCATACAATGCGGCTTGCAACTGCTCTTCGGCAAAGACAGGTGCAACCGGCACACCACTACTATTCTGGCTGCTTAAGACTATATCACCAATTAGTGCCGCAAACTTGTCTGTTTCGCCAAAGGCCGCGATCACATCCTGCGCACCATTTTCGGCACCTACCAGTACATCGCCATCACTGCCGCCGCTGATTGCATCTGCACCGCTCGCACCATTTTCCTCTGAGAGTGGCGTCACCAACCAGATATTACCTTCATCTGCATTGGCTGCATCTTCATCTGCGGCAGCCTGCAAAAGCTCGGCTGCCTGCGCGGTGTTATCAAAACTGCTTGCCAGTCCACCCAAGGCCGCCGCAGCCGCCACAGAGGCAGCAAACGACGTCTGATACATTTCATCGCGCCGCTGGCGTGATGTATCCGTCACACTTGGCAGATCATCGTCGTCAAGCAAATCTTCAACAGCAAATTCACCGTCATCGAACCGGATGGTTTCAGCATCTTCGATTCGTGCAGACCCGTTTTCACCGATAACAACAAGGGTGTCACCATCCCGCGACAGCAAGTAATCATCGCGATTACCGGCAAAGACAACCGTGTCTTCGCCCTCCCCGCCAAAGATCAGGTCATCGCCCTGCCCCGCAAGCAGGATATCATCGCCGCTCCCGCCACTGAGGATATCGTTACCATCCCCACCGGAAAGCGTATCGTCGCCCTGTTGACCCAGGATCGTGTCGTCACCAGCATCACCTGAAAGCGCATCATCTCCCAAGCGACCGCTAAGAACATCATCTCCGGAACCACCAGCGACTTCGTCACTGCCTCCGCTGGCTGCAAGATCATCGCCGGCATCAGAGCCAATCACATGCTCAACATTTGCCGCACGGTCTTCCGTCTCGTCAGACTGATAGCCAGTGGTGTCGGACATATCGAGGCGAACACCATCCACCGCCGCACTGTAATCCAGCGTGTCCTGACCCGCGCCACCATCAATTACGTCACCATCACCAAGGGCATGTATTTCGTCATTCCCGTCCCCGGCAGAGATCGTATCCTGACCCGCGCCACCTTCGAGGATATCGTCACCTGCTCCGCCATCGAGCGTATCATCGCCTGTACCACCGTCGAGCACATCATCGCCATCACCACCCAGCAAGAGGTCGTCGCCGCCTTCACCTGAAAGGCTGTCATTGCCCGTACCTGCATCAAGCGTGTTGGCACCATCATCACCGGCGATCTCATCGTCATGGCTCGTGCCAATTACGTTCTCGATGCCATCAAAACTGTCACCGGCAGCAAGACCACCTGTTCCACCATTTTCAAGTGACAGATCAACGCCTTCGTCACCAGCGGAATAATCAACAACATCTTCGCCATCGCCACCAATCAGGCGATCCGCACCAACATTCCCGACAAAGGTATCATTGCCCGAACCACCATCAAGAACATCGTCACCAGCGCCACCATCAAGCACGTCGTCGCCCGAACCGCCCAGCAAACTGTCGTTGCCGGCCCCGGACGTAATGGTGTCATTCCCCGCACCACCGTTAATGTAAATGGCCTCTTCTAGACCAAGCGCGCTCAGCTCATCATCGCCAAGCGAGCCCAGAACGCTCTCGACCTCGGCATCACTCAGATCAAACTGAACACCATCGTTGTTGGAGAACTCTACAGTATCGGTCCCGGCACCACCGCGCAGGGTGTCATCGCCATCTGATAGCAGAACATCATCACCTGCCCCGCCATCCAGAAGGTCTGAACCTTCGCCGCCATGAATGATGTCATCACCGTCTTGACCATACAGCTGATCATCACCCTCACCGCCGGCAACAAGGTCATCTCCGCCACCTGCAGCGATAACATCATCGCTTTCACCGCCAGACAAAACCTCGTCGGCAGAGGCCCCGGCAAGGCCAATCCCGTCCACGCCAACAGCCGCTGCCAAGTCACCCAGCTTCGCTGCCATCGCTGCACCGACATCAAGGATCGTTCCGTCTGCTGCAAAGCCAAGGTTTCCCAGCATGGCTGTAAGATCAAGCGCAGTACCATTGGAAAATTCAACGCCCTCAATCCTGTCGCGGGAATCTTGCCAATTCACCAGCCGCAACTGGTCACTTAGTTCATCAAACGATGCATCGGGATTATCCGAATCCTTGAGCGCAATGATAATGTCCTGACCATCGGCCTTGACCATCAGGTCATCGGGATCAATATCCGGCCCGAACAGGATTGTGTCATTGCCCGCATCTTGGTGAACATCTACGGTGCGGTGTCTAACGTTTCTTTTAGAGCCATCAGAATACAGATCGTAAATCGTATCTGTTCTCGTATTGTGGGAAAAATCCCGGATCGCATCGGATCCATCGCCGCGACCAAACAGATAGGTGTCATCGCCATATCCACCCAAAAGGCTATCACTGCCATGACCACCACTTAGCCAGTCATCGCCCCAACCGCCATAAATGGTATCATTGCCTTCACCGCCATCGATGGCTGCTTCATGGGTCTGATCAGTCCGAATAATGTCATCACCACCACCCGAGTTGAAAATTTCAATCTCATAGTCGGTTATGTTGATATCAAGGTCCGCATCGCCCATGAAAATGACGCGGTCTTCACCTGCACCGCCATTGAAATCGTCATTTTCATCGACGACAAGCGTGTCGTTCCCGGCACCGCCGCGCAGGGTGTCGGCACCTTCTCCGCCCGACAGAAGGTCATTTCCATCCCCACCAATGACCTGATCATCACCGGCACCGCCATCAATTGTTACATGCTGGCCATTACCGGCACGAAGATCATCATTACCTTTGGCACCATAAACGGCCTCGGTATTGGTCGCACCGAGGTCAATAGAAAGATCTTCTTCCCCTTGACCCAGAACAACGTCGAACCCGGCACCACCGTCAATGGTATCATCCGCATCAACAAACAAGACATCATGCCCACCACCAGCGAGAATGGTGTCCATACCTTCCCCGCCCGAGAGCCACTCGTCTCCGTCTCCTCCAACAACGGTGTCGTCCCCAGCACCAGATGAAAGATAGCCATCTTCGCCGGAACTATTGGCAAGAGTATCGTCGCCCCCACCGGTGATCAGCCCCTCATAGTCACTATCAGCCAAGTCACGGATTTGATCATCATTGCCTTCAACGATCAGGGCATCGCCATCGACAATCTCGATCCCGTCATCGGTCTCGCGATACCCGTAACTGGAAGCTTTGAAGGAAACGTCACCAACATCACCAGTTGTACCGTCCTCACGCGTGAAAGTTGCCCGACCGTGAACAGTATTGCCGGCGATTTCTTCCTCGATCCCATCAGAAACCAGACCGACTTCGGTAATGTTCAGCTCTTCAAGGGTACTGACTTCCCCTTCCTGTGACTGTCCATCGCCGTTCCAGTCCTGCCAAACACGAAAATCTTCCCATGCCTCATCCTCGGCATTCAGGACACCATCGTCGTTGCTGTCATATAGTTCCGCGAGCGCCTCAAGGTCCGTATCTTCAGCCTGGGTTTCACCAGCAAAAACGAACTCAGACGCCTCGTCAATCGTGCCTGAACCATTCAAGTCAATTGACAGGATTCCGTCATTTCCCGTTACCCAACCGACGTTTTCAAGATAAGAATCAGCATCGTAATCGAAAAAAGCAGCACTCTCAGAAAGATCTATTAGCTCGAAATCATCGTTCGAAAGATCGAGAAGCACTGGATCAAAAAAACCTAGAACTTTTCCTGAGAGATCATATTTTGCGTCTAAGTATGAATAGGCGACACTGGCAGCCAAAGCACCCAGTGGTCCACCAACCAATGTACCAAGTCCTGAGGCCAGCATAGAAAGTCCGAAGTCCACACCTGCATCCGCAGAATAATCTTTGACGGCCTCCCAACCTCCTGATTCGTAAGCTCCGTAAGCCCCCAAACCATAACTGCCAATGGCACCTACTGGCCCTGCAAACTTGGCCGCCTTTCCAAGCCCAAGCTGGCTAGAATTCGCCATGGAGAGTGGATTTTCATTAATCACCCCTCCCCATTTGTAGCCAGGCTGGAAAGTCTTATAACCTTTCACCGACTCATAGTAATTCTCAACTGTTGTCGTCCCCCAGTAGCCGACCAAAGAGCCTGCAATGTTAACGCCAACTGGTGCGTACTCAGACAGTTCAGACAGCAAATCCTGTGCTGAAAGCTCTCCAATATGTTCTTCTTCTGCAACACAAACTGCCTCGGAAAACTCATCCTGACCGTCGGATCCCGAGTTCCCGCTTCTGTCCCCGGACCCCCTTGTTCCGTCTCCCCTTCCGCCATTGGCAGCCGTGGTATCTCCTCTACTATAGTCACCTCGACTAGAGTCACCTGAACCAAAAGAGCCATGGGACATAATAAAACACCTTCAAACTTTTAATTTTAAGCCCGAACAGAAAAAATAGTTATCCCCTCCTACGCACGACGCCTCATACTCATATAAATAAAAAAAGAAGATAATACCCCAAAGTTCCCCAGAAAAACCCCATAAACATCACCATAAAAAACACCATAAACAAACAAAAACAAGAAACATAAGAAAACAAAATAAAACAAATAATTTGATTTATTAAATTTATTTCTTCTCAAAACACTTACAAAAAAACCAAACTTAAATAAAACATACATATAACAATTAAAAAAAACGAAAGACAAAATAAACTGATATGATAACCCTCCATTTTTACTGTAAGTTAAAATATAAAACGCAGGGGAAAACATAAATGCAATAAACAATAGAATATTCACAACAAATCTCGACACATTACCTCTCCCTCAAACTCTCATCCCGGTACCGCAACATCGGTCCCAAAACGTATTCCAGCAAACGCCGTTCGCCAGTCTGAATATCAGCCGTAACCGTCATACCAGACTGCAAAGGCGCTTCGCGCCCGCGCACCGTCAAGTATTGTTGCGCCAACTCGACCTTAGCCAAGTAAACCGGCCCGAGTTTTTCATCAATCACCGCATCCGGCGACACATCAATTACCGTCCCATCAATTGCGCCGAATTTGGTGAATTCAAAGGTTTCAACCTTGATCCGGGTTTTCTGGCCGATATCGACAAATCCGGCATCACGGTTGGCGAGTTTGACCTCGGCCACCAGCTTGCTGTCATCCGGGACAATTTTCATCAGGGTTTGCGCGGCTTCCACCACGCCGCCTATGGTAGTGACGACCAGCTCCTGGACCACACCATCAATCGGGGAACGCAGCACCTGCTGATCGCGGCGGCGTTCGGCTTTGATGCGCTCTTGCACCAATGATCCGTATTCCTGATCAAGCCGGGCACGTTCATCAAACAGGCTTTCTTCAAAGTCTGCCACTGTGCTTTGCAGGCGTTCCTGCGCCATTGCGATATCTGCATTGGCCTTTTGCAGATCGAATTGCAATTGGCGGCGCTCCTGCTGGCGTTCGACCAGTTCCTGTTCAAGCTCCAGAAGCGATGTTCGGGTGGCATATCCGTCCGATGCCAGGGATCGGCGGCCTTCAACACGCTCCGTGATCAGCGGCAGGATCGCTTCAACCCGATCAATCGACACCGCAATGCCATCACGGACGGCACGAAGCTGAAGAATTTCCTGTTCAAGCGTTTCAACACGTTGTTGCTGCGCACGGGCCTGCCCGATCATGGCGTCAAATTCGGCAATTGCCTGACGTTCCGATGCTTCTGCTGGTGGCAGGAAATGGCTGGCCGGTTTATTGATATCAGCAAGCAACGCATTCAAACGCGCGAGCTTGAGCCCCGTGCTGGCAAGATCCTGCTCTGTCCTTGTCAGGTCAGCAGTACTATCGGTGCCGTCCAGAACGATCAGCAAATCACCCGCCTTGACCCGCTGGCCATCACGAACATTGATTTCCCGCACGACCCCGATTTCAAACGGCTGGATGACCTTGACCTTGCCGGTTGGCACCAAGGTTCCTTGTGTCGGACTGACAATGGCAACTTCGGACATCCATGCCCACAGGGCCGCAACCAGGAACAAGACCATAAGAACGATTGGCAGCACCCAAGCCACCGGATTTGGGGCACGTTCCGTCACTTCAAGGATGCCCGGCATGAAAGCGCTGTGATCCTGTTTGATCATTCTGCCGCCTCCTGTGCTTTCTTGGTCGATTTTGCCGAAGCCTTGTCTGGATTAGTATTCCGGTTCAACCCGGCCTGAATGGCATGCAACCTTGCATAGGCCCCGCCAAGCTTAAGCAGATCCGAATGCGTTCCGCTCTCGACCAAGCGCCCGTTATCCAGCACAAGAATGCGATCAGCATGGTGCAAGGTTGAAAGACGATGGGCTGCGACAAACACGGTGCGTCCCTTCGTGATTGCCTGCATCTGGGTCTGGATGGCGCGCTCCGACGCGCTATCAAGCGAACTGGTGGCTTCGTCCAGCAACAGGATTGCCGGATTGCTGACCAAGGCGCGCGCCAAGGCAATGCGTTGCTTTTGCCCGCCAGACAGAATACCGCCGCGCTCCCCGATCACTGTGTCATAGCCTTGTGGCAGCTGACTGATGAACTCATGCGCATTTGCAAGTTTGGCAGCAGCAATCACACGTTCCATCGGCATACCGGGCATGGCGATCGCGATGTTTTCACGCACGGTTCGGTTAAACAGGAAGTTGTCCTGCAGCACCGCACCAATCTGGCGACGAAGCCAGGCAGGATCAGCAGCGGCGATATCCATGCCGTCGATCAGGATACGGCCGCCCTCGACCGGATAGAAGCGCTGGATCAGTCGTAAAAGCGATGTTTTACCGGCACCTGAAACACCCACCAGACCGATCACCTGCCCCGGCTTGATATCAAAACTGACATCATCAAGGATTTTCGGACCATCGGGCGCATAGCGGAACGTGACATGTTCAAACTTCACGCCACCCGAAACGCGTGGCATTTGAGAGCGCCTGGCATTTCGTCCCGGCTCCGGTACCGCATCAAGGATGTCCGCCACGCGTCGCAAGGCGACCTTGGTTTGTGCAAGTTGCTGAAGCAGTTGGGCGATGCGCATTACCGGTGCAGTGACACGCCCGACCAGCATGTTAAACGCAATCAGCTGCCCGGCGGTAAGCCCGCCATCCATCACCATCCGCGCACCCAACCACAGGGTCAGGGCAATCAGCACCTTATTGAGGAATCCGGCCGCCTGCTGTGTCGCGGAGCTTACCTTATCCGCGCCATAGGCAGAATCTGTGCGTGCTGCAACCTGATCCTCCCAATGCCGCTGCATCTGGGGTTCGATCCCAAGCGCCTTAACAGTTTCCATCCCCGAAACCGCCTCGACCAGAAGGGATTGGGAGTCTGCGTTATCCTTGAAACGCTCTTGCAGCTTGTCTTTTATGAATGGCCCGATAAGTCCATAAATGATCATGATGGCCGCGACGAACCCGACCACAATGGTTGCCAGGATCGGTGCAAAGCCGAACATCACGATCAGGAAAATCGCGGTAAATCCAAAATCGACAAAAACGGTCAGTGCCGAGCCGGTCAGAAAGGCACGAACGGATTCAAGCTCCTTGATCCGCGCGACCGTATCTCCGGTGCGCTTGCCCGAAAAATACGCCATGGGCAGACGGGTGAGATGCCGGAAAACAGCTGCTCCCAACTCTGCGTCAATCTTGTTGGTCGTTAGTGAAAAGACATAACGCCGCAAGCCACCAATCACGAGATCAAACACTGCAATCGCGACAAGGCCGATCACCAGCACATCAAGGGTCGACATATTGCCGGAACTCAGCACCTTGTCGATAATCACCATGACGAAAAGCGGTGTGATCAGCGCAAAAATCTGAATGAAAAGCGATGCCGCCATGGCATGCGACAATGCCGCCCGATGCTTTTTAAGAAGCGGAAGAAACCATTTAAACCCGAATGGCTGACTTGGGCCAAGCGCCCCATCCTGATCCGGTGCACGCTTGCTGCGCCCGATCAGCAGTGCCGTTCCGGAAAACTCTGCCAGAAAAGCTTCTTGATCAACGAGAACCGGCTTTTCCTGACGGGGATCACGTATCAGCAACCTGCCATCATTTGCCTGACGTGCGACGACGACATAACTGTCGTCACTCATCAACGCAATCAGTGGCAGGGTAGCGTTCGCAAAATCCTTGGCCGCAAGCGTGATTTGCTTTGCGCGCGCACCATACTGCTTGGCAAGCCGCAGAATATCTGCACATCCCAGTTTGGCTTCACCCAAACCGGCATCATATTTGATTTGATCCGGATCAGAAGAATAGCCTTGCATCGCTAGCACCAAAGCCAACGACGCCACCCCCGTATCCAAACCGGCATTAAGAACCTGAGGTTCTTTCATTTTGTGCGGAGCCCCTCAAAAAACTGTCGGTGACTCCCCCAAGACTTTTTATTTTTGCTATTAGAAACAATACCGATCAATCACATTGACGCAACCACCCAAAAGATGGGGAGTGACTATAGATAGGTCGAAATTTGGATATCAGAGCTGGTTCCGAGCAACAGAAAGCCCCCAAACTTAATAAATTCACAACATCAGATGTTCTCCTATTTTGTTGGTTTCTGCATCTCGGAGATGCTCGAACCAACAAAATGGAGGTTACAAGGAGACCATATCTGCGAAGTTTGTAGTGCTTCGGCGTAAAAGCAGAGCCAAGATATGCTCAAACGCCGCATTCAGCATTCAGGTACTCCCGGACGGCAAGCAAATCTGCAAAGAGAAAAAAGACGATCGCCGCTTCGCTCTCGAAAAAAGAAAATTCACTTCCACGTTTCGGCGTTCCCCTAATGAGAGAACACGGAGTGACCAAACTGTAGCCCCGAGGCGAAAAGACCAAAATGGCTAGCGCCCGAGCACGAGCCCGCAAAAGGAAATTCTGCATGAGCACACCTTTGTTTTTGACATCGCAGCAAGTTTCTGACCGCTGGGCGCAGGCTGGTATTCTTGGAAGATGTAATAAGCCGATCTCAACTGCGACCCTGGCCTTCTGGCGAAGCGAAGGCACGGCCCCCAAACCAGTGAAGGCCGCCGGCGCAATCCGATACGGCATCAAGGCTTTGCGGCAGTATGAGCGAGAAAACCTTGGCCAAGAATGCGACATCATCCCACGTTCCGATGTCCCCGGATAGGGCAGTTTTTTTTGCTACCTAGACCAAAAAAGGCTTAGAGGGCGAACCTCTAAGCCTTTGAATTTTTGGGGCGAGTGATGGGACTTGAACCCACGGCCCCCAGTGCCACAAACTGGTGCTCTAACCACCTGAGCTACACCCGCCATCGTGTGGCGCGGTTTATATGGCCCGAGGCCCCCAACGTCAAGCGCATATTTTCAATTTTTTAGCCCGATTTCCGCCAAGTTGTTCAAAGCACCGATTTTTGCGGGCTTGAGCATTCTGTGACGATCGAACACGCAGCATTGATAACACAAATCCCGCCTCCTACCCGTCAGAGCAACTTGCATGTGAAGACAAATGACTTAATTAGTTCAGTTCAATAACAGGCTATTGCCACAAATGCAGGTTACCAAGACACCATATATAAAGGGTTGCTTGCCTGTCTTGGCATGGAAACGGCCAAATAATAGAAAAACAGACGGAGTATCGGAATGAAGTGGGGCATCCTTAGCACCGCCAAGATCGGCACGGAAAAGGTCATCCCGGCCATGCAGGAAAGCGATAAGCTTGAAATCCTGGCGATTGCCGGTCGTGATCTTGAAAAGACCCGTGAGGTCGCTGAAAACATGCGCATTCCGCGCGCCTATGGCTCCTACGAGGAACTGCTGGCTGATCCGTCAATCGAGGCGATCTACAATCCCCTGCCCAACCATTTGCATGTCGAATGGACGATCAAGGCGCTTGAGGCCGGAAAGCATGTGCTGTGTGAAAAGCCGATCGGCCTTGATACCGAAGATGCCAAACGACTGATCGCAGCCCGTGACAAAAGCGGCAAGCAAGTACTTGAGGCCTTTATGGTCCGCCATCATCCGCAATGGCTTGAAGCCCGCAAGATCGTCGAAAGCGGTCAGATCGGCACACTTACCACCGTGCAAAGCATCTTTACCTATTTCAATGCCGATCCCAATAATGTCCGCAATAAAAAGGACATTGGCGGCGGCGGATTGCTTGATATCGGGTGCTATTGCATTGTCGGCCCGCGCTTTATCACCGGCAAGGAACCCGTCCGCGTCGTGTCGCTGATGGACAAGGACCCGAAATTCGGAACAGACCGTTTGGTATCTGGCATGCTTGATTTCGGATCCGGCCTGCAGGCAAGCTTTGTGTGCGGCACCCAGTCGGCCGCCGTACAGCGTGTGCATATTCTGGGTACCGAGGGCCGGATTGAAATCCTGATGCCGTTCAATGCCGTCCCGGAAAACGAAGCGGTCATTCGCGTTGCCGGTCAAAAACAACCAGGCTTTGACGACGCGCGTGAAATCAAATTCCCGGTCTGCAACCAGTACACCCTGCAGGGTGAAGCCGCGACCGCGATATTTGCCGGTGAAAGCCCGGTCGATTATCCGATTGAAGATGCAATTGCCAATATGCAGATTCTGGATGCGTTTGCCCGCTCTGCCAAAACCGGCAGCTGGGAAATGGTCAAATCCTGATCAACATATTGCCGATGCTCAAATGAAAAGCCGGGGGAACCCGGCTTTTTTTTTTCGTACTCAAGCGCCGGAAAACAGGGCGGATTTGGCCTTGAGCCGCGGGAACATAAAGTCATTGAAGGCCCGAACGCGCGGAACAGCCTTGAGATCGCGGTGCATCAACATCCAAAGATCATTATCAAGCCCGTCAATCGCATCACCAAGGACCGCGATATTGTCAAATGCCCCGGCAAGAAACATCGGCAGCACCGCATAACCTGCCCCGGCATTCACCAGCCGCGCCACATTCAAAAGTGAATTGCTGCGCATCGCGACATGCTGATCGTGAAAATGTTTGTCGCGCCACTGGGCGGCCTTGATATGGGCAAGGCTTTCATCACAGGTGATCCATGGTCCATCGGCATTCTTGGGATCACCCATGCCCTTTGCCGCACAAACTACCGACCGGATCGGGGCAATTTGCCGCCCGACCAGATTTTCATTGGGCGCATTGCTGGGCCGGATGGCGATATCTGCATCATGGCGGTTGAGATCATAAAACCGGTTATCGGTCACGACCTGTACGGTGATTTCCGGATAGGCCTGCGCAAACGCCGCAAGATCATCTGCCAGCACGGCATGAAGCAACGTATCGGTTGTGGTCAGGCGTAGCGTGCCTGACGGGCGGATATCCTGTCCAGCCAGGGTTCGGGCAAGTACGGCCATTTCGGCTTCAAGTTTTTCGGCGGTTTCGATGGCCGACAATCCCGCTGGCGTTGGTTGATAATCACCCTGCTGTCGCTCAAACAGCTTGGCACCGATGCGGCTTTCAATATCCGCCATGCGGCGAAACAGCGTGGAATGGTGAATGCCGGTTTGTCTGGCCGCCTGCGTGATACTGCGCGCCCGCCCAACCGCAAGTACCAGTTTCAAATCATCCCATTCCAGCATGTGCAATCCTCCGAACGCGCCATCTCATCATTCGCATTATTGCACATACTATTCGATTTATCGCAAATTTACTTCGCACTGATGCACATCGATACTGATCCCATCAACCAACGATATTCCAGATGGAGATTGGAAAATGACCAGAACCATTACCCGTGACGAGCTTAAGGCCGCCCTTGGCACCGCCAATGCCCCGACCCTGATCGAAGCACTTCCGGCGCGGTATTATGTTGATGCCCACCTGCCCGGTGCGATCAACATACCACATGATGCGATTGATGAGGGCATCAAACAGATCCTGCCCGATCTGGATGCACCGATTGTTGTCTATTGCGCCAGCGGCCCGTGCAAGAATTCCGGCATTGCCCAGATGGCGCTGACCAAGCTTGGCTACAGCAATGTGCGCGATTATCACGAAGGCAAGAATGGCTGGCGCGAAGCGGGCCTGCCGCTTCAGGGACAGGGCACACTTGAACAAACAGCCTGACACTATCGCCCTCGCGCAACCAAAACGGGCCGACATTTCCATGTCGGCCCGATGTTCTTTCAAATGCCTTGTTTTGCGCCCACGGCTTACTTGGCAAACGCCTTTTTCATGCGCGCAATCGCCTCGGCCATTTTGGCTTCGTCCTTGCAGAAGCAGAACCGCACAAAGTTGCGCACACCGCCATCTTCACCCTGATAGAAGGCCGATACCGGAATGGCGACCACGCCGGCTTCCTTGATCATGATCTGGCAGAACTCGACATCATCACAATCATAGCCAAGCGGTCGGAAATCGCAGGTGATGAAATAGGTGCCCTGCGAATCAAGGACGTCAAATCCGACTTCCTTGAGCCCCTTCATCAGGTAATCACGCTTGGCCTGCATTTCGGCGGTGAAGTTTTCGAAATAGGCATCATCCTTGTTAAGGCCATAGGCGACACCATGTTGCAGATCCGGTGCGACGGTAAAGACAAGGAACTGATGCGCCTTCTTGATCGGTTCCATCAGTTTGGCGCAGGCCGTGATATAGCCAATCTTCCAGCCGGTCAGCGAGAAGGTCTTGCCCGCCGATCCTATGCGCACGGTGCGCTCATGCATGCCCGGGAACGTCATCAATGGTTTGTGCTTGCGCCCGTCAAAGACCAGATGCTCATAAACCTCGTCACAAAGTGCAATCACATCATGCTTGATGCATAGATCGGCAATGAATTGCAGCTCGTCATCGCCGTAAACCTTCGAGCACGGGTTCTGCGGTGAGTTCAGCAGGATCAGCTTGGTTTTTTCCGAAAAGGCCGCCGCCAGTTCTTCGCGTGGCAATTCCCAATGCGGCGGGGTAACGCGCACCAGCTTGGGAATGCCGCCCGCCAGCTTCACCATTGGAAGGTAGCTGTCATAAAGCGGTTCGATCAGGATGACTTCATCGCCGGGCGCGACCAGACCAAGGATCACATCGGCCAATCCTTCGGTCGCACCGACAGAGACCAGCACTTCTTTTTTCGGATCAACCTCGATGCCATAAAACCGTTTATTGTGATCGGCAACGGCCTGAAGCAGCTCGGGCACACCAGCCAGCGGCGGGTACTGGTTGGACAGCTCCATCGTTGCCTTGGCGGCAGCTTCGCGAATATCGGCCGGGCCATCTTCATCCGGCGCACCCTGCCCCAGATTGATGGCCTTATGTTTCTGGGCCAGTTCGTTCATCACTTCGAAGATCGTGATCCCGCCCGAAGCGAAAAGCGGATTGCCGACGAATTCGGTCATGAGGCGTCCTTTATATTATGGTCGTTCACCGGATGGTGGCCCCGGTCGTATCATGGTCAGTCGAGTCCCGGTCATCGGGTATAAATTTTGTGCCCGACAACACCCATGCATAGCAAATCCTGTCGCATGATGGCCCCGGAATGGCAAGCCCGGAGAGGTTTGAACGGGCCTGCCTGCCTTCCAAACAGGGCGTTTGCATATTTTTTGAACATCTTGCCTAAAACACAGTCACCAGCAAACCAGAAAATCTTAAAAATTTCATGGGTTTTGCTGGGTTTTCGCACAGAGAATCCTTAGAATGCCGTTGCCGGTGAAAACTGGCATGGTCCGTGCAATAGTCAGCGGGCGAAGCATTACGCTTTACAGAGTTCAACGCAACTCTCGCCAAAAAGCAGAGGGCGCTAATGAAAAAAATTGAAGCCATCATCAAGCCGTTCAAGCTTGACGAGGTAAAAGAGGCCCTTCAAGAGATTGGTCTCAAAGGGATTACCGTCACCGAAGCCAAAGGTTTCGGACGTCAGAAAGGTCATACGGAGCTGTATCGCGGCGCCGAGTACGTTGTGGACTTTCTGCCGAAGGTAAAGCTGGAAATCGTCGTCGAGGACACGCTGGTAGAGCGTGCGATTGAGGCAATCCAGCAAGCCGCTCATACCGGGCGTATCGGCGACGGTAAAATTTTCGTTTCCTCACTTGAGGACGCGATCCGTATTCGTACTGGTGAACGGGGTAACGACGCGATCTGATCGGTCACGCCTTTCGTTGAACACCATACGGTAACTGTTTATGAGTTTTAAAGGGTTGCATCATGTCTGACGCTGCTTCTGTACTTAATCTGATCAAAGAAAAAGGCATCCAGTTTGTCGATCTGCGCTTTACCGATACCAAAGGTAAATGGCAGCACACCGCACAGGATATCTGCACCATCGACGAAGACGTCTTTGTTGACGGCATCATGTTCGACGGTTCGTCGATCTCCGGTTGGAAAGAAATCAACGAATCCGACATGATCCTGATGCCGGATCCGTCGACCGCCGTTGTTGATCCGTTCACCGCGCAGCCGACCCTGATCCTTGTTTGTGACGTTATCGAACCGGCCACCGGCCAGGGTTACGAGCGTTGCCCGCGTTCGACCGCGAAACGCGCACTGGCATACATGAAGTCCGCTGGTATCGGCGACACCGCATATTTCGGCGCAGAGCCGGAATTCTTCATGTTCGACGACGTTCGTTGGAGCACCTCGCAGGAGAGCATGGCTTACGCGCTTGACTCCGAAGAAGGTCCGTACAACACCGGCACCGAATTCGAAGGCGGCAACCGCGGCCACCGTCCGGGTCCGAAGGGTGGTTACTTCCCGGTACCGCCGGTTGACTCGGCAAACGACATCCGTGCCGAAATGGTCAACTACATCAACGAAATGGGCGTGCGTTGCGAAAAGCACCACCACGAAGTTGCTCCGTCGCAGCACGAACTGGGTATCGCATTCGGCACCCTGATCGAACATGCTGACGCGGTTCAGGTTTACAAATACTGCATCCACATGGTTGCACACCAGTATGGCAAAACCGCAACCTTCATGCCGAAACCGATCTTCGGTGACAACGGCTCGGGCATGCACACCCACCAGTCGATCTGGCACGAAGGCAAGCCGCTGTTTGCTGGCAATGGCTATGCTGACCTTTCTGAAACCGCTCTGTACTACATCGGCGGTATCATCAAGCACGCCAAAGCTCTGAACGCCTTCACCAACCCGACGACCAACTCCTACAAGCGTCTGGTCCCGGGCTTCGAAGCACCGGTTCTGCTGGCATATTCTGCACGTAACCGTTCTGCTTCTTGCCGTATCCCGTACACCGCGTCTCCGAAAGGTAAACGCGTTGAGATCCGCTTCCCGGATGCCCTTGCCAACCCGTATCTCGCATTCTCTGCAATGCTGATGGCTGGCCTTGACGGCATCGAGAACAAGATCCACCCGGGCGAAGCAATGGACAAAAACCTCTATGACCTTCCGCCGGAAGAGCTCAAAGAAGTTCCGACCGTTTGCCGTTCGCTACACGAAGCTCTCGACAGCCTCGATGCAGACCGCGAATTCCTGAAAAAAGGCGATGTGATGACCGACGACCTGATCGACGCATACATCGCACTGAAGATGGAAGAAGTCGTTCGTTTCGAACAGGCTCCGCACCCGGTCGAATTCGACATGTACTACAGCGGCTAATCTTCCATTCGGAAGACAATGCTTACGCGAAACGCCCGGCCAATCGGCCGGGCGTTTTTCTTTTCACCTACAAAAGACTCAGATAGACCCCATCTTTAGTAGGTATACTTAGCCGTAATGATATGTGAAAATGATACGTAGAAAGAAAGCGCATTCAGATGCTAATGCCCGTTGATCCGGGCGAAAACGAACAACAAAAGAAAAGAGGCTTGGATGCCAATAAACAGTACCCCAGATGCGCTTCGTAAAGCGCAATTGGACAGCATCAAAAGCCAGTGGCTTATCGGGAATAAACAGATCGCCGTAAACGATTGCCAGAATTTTCTTCGTCAAAGTCCGCAATATGCCCCAGCTCATCTGGTTTATGCTGAATTTTTAGATCAGTCAGGAAATGCACAAGAAGCATCTAACCATTTCCAGGCAGCATGCAGCCTGCCAGACACCACCGCTGAGTGCTTCCTCGGCTTCGCAGGTTTTCTGAAGAAACATGGTCAATCAACTAATGCACAGGAAGTGCTTTCTGTTGGCCACAAAAAATGGCCTGAAAATGCGCTTATGGCACGTGAGTTCGGCGTTATTCTTGCAGAGAATGATCATCATAGTGAAGCAACAGTTGTTTTCGAGCATTGCCTTGAATTGCAACCCAACGACTGGATCTGCTGGAACCATCTTGGCTGCTCACGCGCTCTGAACAATCATGCCGAAGACGCTATTGCATGCTTTGAAAAGAGTTTGGCTTTGGGTACCAAGAGTACGCTTTCTCCTGCAAGCCCACAAGACATAGAGAGTATTCGGCTCAATCAGGCTGGGGCTCTCATACATATTGGCAAAACTGACGAAGCACGCCGGACTTTTGAGTCTATTTTGAAGAGTAACCCTGGAAATCACAGGGCTTGGTTTGACCTGGCAAACCTTATCAAGTGCGATGAAAGACAAGTCGAGGAGATGGAGAGACATTTGAACTCTTCTATCGCCCAAGGTGATCAGACAGCAGCTAGAGACTATCACTTCGCCCTGGGACGTTCATGGGACAATTTGAACAATCCTAGCAAGGCAATGGAACACCTCCATGCCGGAAACAAAATTGTGCGCGCTCAACTGAATTATAGTTCGACGGAAGTGTGTGAGCGCCTTCGGCGGACACCGGACTTCTTCCCACCAGAAGTCTTTTCGGATCTGGAGCTCCGCTCACAGCATAGCGAGCTTCGATACAGACCTGTTTTTATCGTCGGCATGCCCCGTTGTGGCTCAACCCTGACAGAACAAATCCTTGCATCCCACCCACAGGTAATCGGTGCCGGTGAATTGACAACGTTGCCGACCATAAAAAACAAGTTGTTGGGTCCGAACTTTGGCCTCCGCGAAGGAGATCGCGATCTTGCCAGAGCTCCGAATATAGCAAGCGAACTCAGGAAGGCTTATCTGGCAGAAATCGAACGTATCGGAAAAGACTTACAACCAGACCTAGACCCTGCAGACGGTGAAATTCTTATCGTGGATAAGATGCTGGGAAACTTCGACATGATTGGCATGATCATGCAAGCAATTCCTGAGGCGCGGATAATTCATTGTCGACGCAGCCCGATTGATACCTGTCTGTCTTGCTACTCAAAGCTATTCAGATCACCGGTAAGCTACTCTTATGACCAAAAAGAGCTCGCAGAGTTCTACATGGCATATGAGGAACAAATGACCTATTGGCATCAACATATCCCGGCATCTTCGCTGATGGAGAGCCACTATGAGGATATGGTTGCACAAACAGAGAAGCAGTCGCGGAAACTACTGGAGTTCTTGGGTCTTCCATGGAACCCGGAGGTTCTCGATTTCCACAATAAGAAGCGTACAGTGAGCACCGCTAGCATGGCTCAAGTGCGAAAACCTATTTACAATAGTAGTGTCGAACGTTGGCGCCGATATGCACCCTACATTCAACCAATGTTAAGCATACTTGGGCAAGATTGAGCTAATTCAAATCCCTAAGTCCGTTTGAAAGCACCGTGACAGATAATAGCTCTGAAATACCAGAATCCAGCAGGAACGTATTTGAAGGTGCTGATCAGCAACTTCAGTCGGGCAACATTGCCGCAGCAAAAGAAGCCTTTGAGGAAATTTCCGCAAAAGTGCCACACACCTCCAGATTGAAGCTGCTTGAGGCCCGCATCTTGGTCGCGGATGGAAAGTTGGCAGAAGCAGCCAAAGCCTACGAAAATGCCTGCAACATGCAAGATGCGTCTGCTGATGCTTTCACTGACCTAGCAAAACTACTCAAGAGCACAGGTAACAACGCTCAAGCCCGAGAAGTCTTACGTATCGCATTCCGTAAGTTCCCTCAAACCCCACAGGTGGCAGCAAAGTTAGCACTGGCCCTTCTTGACGAAGGTCACATTGAGCAAGCTCGTAAGCTGATAGATTATTCCCTAAAAATTGGGCCTGATGACCTTGAAGTACTGGAAACCGCTGGGATCTATTGTCGCGCAACGGGAAGCCTGGAACTTGCTATCGAGCACTTCGGGCAGGCACTTCAAAAACTAACACTAGCTTCTAGCACAAAGCGACGAACGTTATATGTGAGACTGTCCCTGCAGCTTGCTGAGGCGCACAAAGAATATGGCGAAGTGAAATCCGCTGAAAGCACGCTTCGTCTCATTCTCAAGAAAATGCCAGAAAGCACCAGAGCTTGGTTGATACTTAGTGATGTGATGCGCTTCAAGAAGGGTTCTCCTGAGATAAAGCGCATGCAACAACTTCTTGTAAATCACAGTGGACAGCTTTCGCTTTCAGACCGTATAGACTTGAATTTTGCTCTGGGCAAAGCGTGGATGGATATTGGCGATGCAAAGCAGGCAATGAGCCACCTTAACAAGGCCAATCAGCTACATAGAAGCCAGTATTCTTACGATATAGAAGCCGTGTGTCGTCGTTTGAAAAATTATGGAAGAACTTGCTTACCTGTAGCTCAATCAAACGACACACAAGCACAAACACCCGACACGCCGGATCTCCCGTTACCAATTTTCATAGTAGGTATGCCACGATCTGGAACCACCTTGGTTGAACAGATACTTGCGACACACCCAAAGGTCTTTGGAGCGGGTGAGCTCACGACCCTACCTCGCTTGAAAAATACAGTACTAGGTTTAGATTTCCCCGATGCACCGGACAGCAAAGAGCGCGCCGCTTCAAAAGAGGTTCTTTCCACCCTTGCGAAATTGTACCTCCAGGAAAGTCGCCAACACTTACCAGAAGGCTTTGAAGATAATCACTATTTGATCGACAAGATGCCAGGGAACTTTATGTTTTGTGGTCTTATTTTGGCTGCTTTACCGCATGCTAAGATTGTTCATTGCCGCAGAAACCCGATAGACACCTGCTTATCCTGCTATAGCAAATACTTTGTGTCAGGACAGAGTTTCACCTACGATCTTGCTGAACTCGGCCGGTACTACCGCAGTTATGAAAAACTAATGTCTCACTGGCGTCAAAAGCTTCCCAAAGAAAAGTTTTTTGAAATCGACTATGAGGATCTGGTGGCGGATATAGAACGGGAGTCCAAGAGACTAGTAGAGTTTCTTGGACTCGACTGGTCAGAGGATCTTCTTGCGTTTCACAATACGAAACGCGCCGTAAGGACTGCAAGTTCCAATCAAGTCCGCCAACCGATCTATAACACCAGTCTTGAACGCTGGCGACCTTACAAGAACGAGCTCAAACCTCTATTTGACGCCTTGAGTATCAAGCCTGATTGATGCGGGCTTAGGTGTTTGCCCATCGGCTCAGTCGTCAGTATGCAGATCGGGTTCCATATCCGGGGCATAAAGGCGATATTGTGCCTTGCCTGCTGCCTTGGCTTCATACATTGCCTTGTCAGCACGGCGGAGTTGCTCGCTCATATCGCAATTGCCGCCATCAAACACTGCAAGCCCGATCGAGGCGGAAATATCGCAATCAAGTCCTTCCCAGACAAATGGACGGCTCATTTCGGCAAGAATGGCTTCGGCGGCCTCCGCCATTTCCTTTTCAGCGCCCTTGTTTAAGAACAGCAAGGTAAACTCGTCCCCGCCAAGGCGTGCCACCTCTTCTGCACGGCGGGCGGCACGTTTAAGGCGCTTGCCGGTTTCAACAAGTACCCAGTCCCCCGCAGCGTGACCTTGTGTGTCGTTCAGTTGCTTGAAACCATCAAGATCAAGGATAAAGATCGCGGCGGGCGTATCGGTTCCGCGCAATACGGTTTCGCACTGATCAAGTTTCTGCATAAAGCGCGCACGGTTGGCCAACCCGGTCAGTTCATCATTGTTGGCCTTGTTCTGCAATTCGCGCGCGGCATGCTTTTGCTTGGTGATGTCGCTGGTCCACCAAAGCACGCTTTCCTCCCCCTGGAACGAAAGCGGCTCGATTGATGTCTTAAGCCAGCGTGCCTCGGGCATATCAGATCGGCGCAACCGGATCTCGACATCCTGAAGTTCGCCCAGCGCATCCATATCCTCGAGCGATTTCTCGCGATAACGTTCGGAAAGAAGTATGGAATCCGTTGCTTTGCTCTCGTCTTCAATTCCGAGCATTTTAGAAAATGTGCTGTTGAAGAATTTGAAAACGCCGCTTTCCCGGTTGGAAATCCCGACCCCGATCGGTGCGCTTTCAAGCAGCCCAGTCAGACGCTGGGATGCCTCGGCGACCTCGGCCTGCGCCTTCTTGAGGCTGGTCACGTCAATCAATGACCCGATGGTGCCCGCGATGGCACCACTTGGCCCCCTGAGGGTCGAGGCGGCAAACAGGGCCGTGCATTCCTTGTCATCAATCGCAAAGGTAATCTCGTCACGCACCTGTCCCTCGGCATCACGTAACGGCGCTTCGAGCTCACCAACGGTTTTGGCAAGTGATTTGGGCGCGAAATCCACCATTCTCTTGCCAATTGCCGTTTCGACATCCGTACCAAACAGCTCGGCAAAGGCGCCGTTACAACGGGTCAGAACCCCTTCGCGGTTTTTGAGGTAAACCGGAGTTGGCAAAACATCGATGAGGTGCTGAATGAACGTCTTGTGCTCGGCCAGTGCCTTGGCAAGTTCCTGGGCGCGCCCGGCGTCACGTAACACCAGCGCAAATGTCCCGGATGGTCCTACATCGCAATGCCAGTTAAACGGCGTTTTCCCCAGACGGAAAGCCGGGAGTTCGGCATGTTTGCCCGACGAAATGGATGCAAGGGCGTTACGAACTGCTGCTACTGCGTCGCCATCGATAAATTCACCATTTTTGGCAAGATAGGCCAGAAGCTGTTTGACCTCTGTACCCTTACGCAAAACAGATTTTGCATCGCCAAGCTGCTTTTCTGCAGCCGCGTTGACATAGACGACGGTAAGGCCGTCCGGATCAAGAAAAATAAGACTGTCGCGTGACAACGCCGCAGTTGCCACAACATCCGCACTGACTGACAAGACACCCGGCGCGCTGCAAAACAGCGCTCTCCCTTTATTCGTGTTTTATGTGATGTCCCAGATCAGACCTTTTAAGACGGCCTTGTGTATTTATATGCGCAACCCATTGCATATACTGGAGAATAAGTCATTATTTTTTTGAATAGCAGGACATCAAACACGGGTGCAGATCAGAATATCGTTATTTTTTCGTCGGAAGATCGATGTAACCGCGATCAATGCAGTGTTCGAGTTCCTTGGCCACGGCCAGCATTTCCTGAAAGCTTTCTCTCAGATGCTTGAGCTTTGCCAACTCGTCCACCGTCGGGTGTTCCTCTGCGCGATCATCGCAAAGATGAAAGGCAAATTTCAGATAATCCGCCCGAAGCCGTGCAACGGTGATCATCAGCGGCACAGCATTTTCAACCGACATATCCGGAATGGCCGGGCTGATGATTTCGTGATTGATCTCACGCAGGACATGCTCCATGCCCATCATGAAACGGCTTTTGCTGCGCGTCGGATCCTCTGTCATGACTGATACTCCTGCACCATAGGGATCTGAATAATTACCCCAGTATCCATCCGGAAAGTAAAAACTCCTATAACAACTTACCACTCATGGTCGCATTTGTAGCCACAGCCCGGCCGACTTTCCATGATCTCACCTTGCAGGTAAGCGCAAGGCGGGCTAGAGGTTAAGACAACAATTGTTCACATATGGGAATGCGAAGATGGAAGCGCGTGTAAAGTGGCTTGAAAACCTGACCTTCACCGGAATGAGTGGTACCGGACATGGTGTCGTCATGGATGGCGACAGGGATAACGGATTTGGCCCGAGCCCGATGGAAATGCTTCTGCTTGGTATCGGTGGCTGTTCGTCGATTGACGTTGTTCATATCCTCAAGAAGGGTCGTGAAAACGTCCTTGATGTTGAAACCGACGTTAAGGCCGAACGCGCAGAAACCGACCCGAAGGTCTTCACCAAAATCCACCTGCACTTCAAGGTAAAGGGTGAAAACCTTAATGAAACCAAGGTCGGCCGCGCTGTCGAACTTTCGGCAGAAAAATACTGCTCGGCATCGATCATGCTGTCAAAGGCCGCAGAGGTCACCCACAGCTGGGAACTGGTGGAATAATCCGGTTACTCATAGCGGCGATATTGATGAAAAAGCGATCTGTTCACAGATCGCTTTTTTGTTTCTCGCACCATGTGACTTCCCGCGTTAACATCTTCTGACAACAATAGAAAAACCACGTCCAATCCCGGGAACCGAACGGAGCAATCATCATGGGTACGTCCCGCATAATTCAGACTGGTTTGGCATCCCTTGCCCTGCTGGGACTTTTGACGACAGGTGCCTGCGCAAAGTCAACCGACCCGCTTTCGCCATCCGGTGCCGCGATTGCTCCGCCCGCCGAAGGATTGCCGTTTGAAGATTATGTCCGCTCCACACGCCAGCAACTCCGCGACGTCCTTACCGCGACACGATTTGCGCATGAAGAAAAACCGTTTGGCATCCATACCATTGATCAGGTTGTCGATATGCGCGCGCCTTATGCGCTTGGACCGGTGAGCAACACCTGCACCACCGACGAAGCCGACCCTGCGCAGGGAAATGGTGTTGGCTTCCTGATGGTACATGGCCTGACCGACAGCCCTTATTGGTTAAGTGACATCCGTGATAATCTCCGCCAACGGTTTCCCTGTGCGACGTTTCACGGTGTTCTTCTTCCGGGGCATGGCACGGTGCCGGGGGACTTGCTTGATGTCGAATATGAAGACTGGCTTGAAACCGTTCGTTTCGGCATGAACAGCTTTGGGGACGAGATTGATCACATTATACCCATGGGCTTTTCGACCGGGGCCGCCCTGATTGGGCGGGTCTATAGCGAACAACAGGCCAAGAGCGATCTGATCAAAGCACTGGTTATGCTGTCGCCCGGTCTTGCAGCCAAAAGCGAACAGGCCTGGCTTACCCCCTATGTCCAATATGTCAAAGACTGGGTCGGTGAGGGTGAGAATAATGATCCCGGCAAATATGGTTCGATGGCCATGAACGCCGCAGCGGAGTTTTATTTGCTGACCAAGCCCTTCGGCCAAGGAAAGCTGGCCGATTTCGATGTTCCGGTCTTCGGCGTTGTCAGTTCGGACGATCAGACCATCAATCCCGACCTGATGCGTGACTTCTTCTGCAACAAGGTCACAAGCCCGCAAAAACACCTGATCTGGTATCAGGGCAAAATCGACCCGCCGAACGGGAGCGCAACCTGTGACGACATTGAAATTGTCCGCTCGGAAAACGACGATATGCGCACACTCAACCATGCCCACACCGCAATTACAATGAGCCCCAAGGACCCCATTTATGGCCTTGATGGCGCGGTCCCCGATTGCGGGCATTATGATGACGAGGCTGCCCGCTCAAACTGCCAGTCCGGCACGGATGTCCTGTATGGCGAACGCAATCTTTTTGACGACGCGCCCCCCGGCACAATGCGTCGTGGCACATTCAATCCCGATTTCCCCGGTATGATGAATAAAATGGCTGCCTTCATCGCAAAGGTAATCACCACGCAGGATTAGGAACTGAAGCTGCCCGATGACTTTTTCGATCGACATTTTCCAAACACCGGATGGGATAAATCTGCGCTTTGGTGTTCAGACGCCCGAAAACGCGCGCCAGCACGTCCTGATCCTGCAGGGGCGCGGGGAATATATTGAACGCTATCAGGAAACGGCGGACGAGCTTGCCGAACGTGGTTTGGGCTGTGTGACCTTTGATTTTCGCGGCCACGGTGGGTCGTCGCGCGAAACGAATGATCCGGTCATGGGATACGTTCATGATGTTGCGCAATATATCGCCGATACACGCCATGTTGTTGACCATGTCACAAAAGTCCACGGCATTTCCTGCCCGTTGCTGATAACGCATTCGACCGGCGGGTTGGTTGCAATGGCGATGATGCTCGATCAACCGGATCTGTGGGAAAGCGTGGTAATGGTCGCGCCATTTTTTGGACTGGGCGGTCCTGACTGGTTGTCATTGGCGGCGCAATTTGTCTCCGACAGCATGTGTCGGTATGGATTTGACAAACAGTACCTGCCCGGCCAACGCAAACTAAGCCCGCTTGCCGGGTTTGAGGCCGAAAACATTCTGACTTCCGATCCGGTCCGCTATGCGCGAAATGTTGCCATCTTGCAAAACAGTCCGAACCTTGTGGTTGGTGGCGTTTCTGCCGGCTGGCTTGATGCCTGCTTCAAGGCGCAAGCATCGCTGACCACCCGGATCGAACAGATGAAGGCAGGCACATGGCCCCTGCCCCCGATCACCATTGTTCTGGCCGGGAACGATCAGGTTGTTTCAAACCAGACGACGGAAGATCTGTTTGGCAAAATACCGTCGATCACCATCGCGGAGATCCCCGAAGCCCGCCACGAAATTCTTCAGGAACGTGACATTTATCGAAACAGGTTCTGGCAAATTTTTGATGCGCACATCGCGCGCACGCAAAAAAGTAAATCCGGGAGACCTCGGCGATGATTTGAATGGTTTTTACCCTAGAGCTTTGCCAGAAGTTTCGCCTTGGTCGCCTCATCAACAAAGGCTGCTTCAATCGCGGTGCGGGTCAGACCACTCAGCTCTTCGGGGGTAAAACCAAACACCTCCTCGGCACGCTGATATTCGGCTGCAAGCGAGGTAAAGAAGAACGGTGGATCGTCCGAGCCAAGGGTCACCTTGACCCCCGCATCGTAGAATTTGCGCAAGGGGTGGGATGTGTAATCCGGGAACACCGAAAGCGCGATATTCGACCCCGGACAAACTTCCAGAACGATATCGCGTTTGACCAGTGTTTCGACCAGTTTGGGGTCTTCGATTGAACGCACCCCGTGGCCGATCCGTGTCACAGGAAGTTTTTCAATCGCATCCCAGACACTTTGCGGCCCTTCGACCTCGCCTGCATGGGTGGTGCAGCCAAGACCGGCATCGCGGGCGATCTTGAACGCCGGATAAAAATCTTCCTGTGTGAACAGGCTTTCGTTGCCGCCCATGCCAAAACCGACAATGTACGGGTGACGACAATCAACCGTTTCACGCGCGACCTTGACCGCCACATCCGGACCAACGTGGCGCACACAGGTCATAATAATCCGCCCGATAATCCCGGTTTCCTTTTCAGCACGGTCAATACCATCAACCACTGCCTCAAGATGAGCGTCAAACGACAATCCGCAGCTGGCGGCATGGGTCGGCGAACAGAAAATCTCGACATAAAGCGTGCCAACCTTTGCCTGCTCGACCAGATAGGAACAGGTCAGATCGGAATAATCCTGCTTGGTGCGGATAGCGGCACTCGCCTTGTCAAAACTGTTGAGGAACTCGGGAAAATCACGCCAGATGTAACGATCCTGCGCATCATAGATATCATCCGGCAAGGTCAGACCATTGCGCTTGGCAAAGCTGCGGACAAGCGATGGTGTCATCGCCCCTTCAAGATGCAGGTGCAGTTCTGCCTTTGGAATGGTCGTGTTCATCGCGGTGCTCCGGGTTTGTCGGCATCATCTTATAACCGATACCTTCTAACCCAAACCAACCCGCTTGGTCACGCAGCAACCGCACGGCGCGATGATTTGCGCGCAGCACTCCATTGCTGAACATACGGATCATCGGCCAAGGATGCCAACGGCCCGATAAACGGCTCAAACCGTTGCCATTTTTCAACGGAGTCCTGATTGATCGGGCGACGAACCTGGATCATGCTGGCCGTCGCGGCAACTTTGCCGGCACGATAAAATTCAAGACATCCCGGATGCCAATCCAGTCCGCAATGGGCCAGATAATCCTGTGCAACAGCTTCCGGATCAGACACCAGGTCTTCGTACGAAAGATCGTACAATTGGCCATTTTGATCCGCTTCAAAACTGGCATTCATCAGACCGACATAACCGCGGTAGTAATCGGCCAATTCGCCGAGATCATCGGAATACCGCATCGGTATCGAGAATGGTGTTGTGTAGATCGAAAGACAAGTCGCAAGCGGATGGCGATGGGTGTGAATGATCGGTGCATCGGGAAAAACGCGCCGGATCATCTCAACACGCAGGAAATTGGCTGGTGTCTTGTTGGTGACAAACCGCTTTTCGGGCGCATAGGCCTTAAGTGCCGCAAGATACTGTTGGCGAATTTTCTTCGCTGCCTTGGCATCGATGCGCGCCAATTGATCAGAAACCTGACCACGTCCGACGACATCAATTACTGCCTTGGCAAAGTCGCCGATTTCGCCGGCGGCATGCACATCGGGATGGGCACCAAGAATACGCTCGGTCAGGGTTGTTCCGGATCGCGGCATCCCGACAATGAAGATCGGGCGCGGGCCATCTTCGTTTTCTGAGCTGACATCTTCCAAAACCGGGACCGATCCCGCCATATCACGCAAACGCGCAAGTTCCCTGAGCTCGCGCGGCATATCAAACGGCCGCTCCGCCCGGTTTGCACTATGCCCCAACCGATAGAAATCAAAGGCCTTTTTCATGTTGCCTTTCATTTCCTCGATTTTTGCCCGCGCAAAGGCCGCCTTGTAACGCTCTCCTTTTGCGATATCCGCCTTATCAAGCATTGCATCAAGAACACCACTCGCACCTTCGGGCATGGATTGCGGGCGCATAAAGGAGATGATCAGGTATGGCTGGGCACCAAAAGACGGATTCCGACGCAGCATTTCCAGGCTCGCAGCAACTGCGTTTTCCACTTCGCCAGCTATTGCATATGATGACGCCAGCAACATTCGTGTTGCATGACCATCCGGGTTGCGCTCGACAACGCCTTCCAGAATGCCAAATGCCTTTGTGTACTTTTCTTGATACAGATAGACGCGCCCAAGCAGCATCTGGGCTTCGTCGAATGTCTGGCTTTTGCCGGGAATCGAATTGAGAACGTCGATTGCTTCGCTCAGTCCGGGTGCAAAACACAGTCCGGGACTTTTGCTGAGTTCTCTTTGGAAGATGACGTCAGCAAGCATATAGCTGAGCCAATCCTTTTGCGTCGCAGCACGCAAACGCTTTTTGATCGAAGATTCAAATGAAGAATAGTCATTTGACTGGTATGCGTATTGCAGGAAGTTCTGAGCAACCACCCCAAAAAAGCGGTCAGTCAAGGGAAGCGAATTAAACAGCTTTTTCAGCCTTCTACCTGCATTTGCAACAGAACCTGCCTGCAGCTCGCTCACCGCAGTCATGATCTGGATATCTGTTCTATTGGAATGCAAACGCAACAGTTGCGCGCCAATCATGGCTGCGCGATCAAACTGCCCGGCCGACATTGCCCGCTTCATTTCAAGCGCAATGTCTTTTTGTGACTGCGTCATTCGTCTGTCCCTGGATGCGTAATTGTTGTTCTACGCCCCCTCCCCAAGCACATAACGACTATAGGTCAGTTAAATACTGTTGCACAGCACAATTCGGGATCTTCTGACCGATGTTCACGTAATTGTGACTGAACTGCCACACACAACGATTGGCATTATTAAACAGAACTTCGTTGTCGACGTTTTCGTGAATTGAAATTCGCTGACGCCAGAGCAGCGCCGCCAACGATCAAGATGCATCCAGCGATAATGGCTGGCGTTGCAATCGCCTTGTCGAACGCAATCAACAAGCAGGTGCTGAGCAGCGGCGCGCCATAGGCCAGAACACCGAGGATCTGAATATCACCGTGTTTGGTGCCATGGTCCCAGACGAAAAATGCGGCCCCGACCGGGCCCAGTCCGAGCCCGAGAATAGCAAGCCATTGTCTGGCGTTCGGCGTTACCCAGTCTTCGATCATACCATGCGTAACAAGACCGAGAATGGCGGCACCTGCGCAAAACCCGCAGACTGCCCCAACCGGAACATTTCGATAGCGCCGGTTCACGACCGAATAGCCTGACCACAGCAATGAACAGATAATTGCCGCGCCATATCCCAGCGCAAATCCCGGATCAAAGGTCAGGGCTTGCCCCTTGCCCACCAGAAGAACAGCGCCGGACAACCCCAGAACGGCACCCCCGATATGCTGCCATTTCAGGCGTTCACCTGGCAAAAGTGCGGAAAACAAAACAATCAGCAACGGCCAGAGATAGGCAATCAGACTGGCCTCAATCGCGGGCGCGTTTGCCAGCGCGACAAAATAGAAAAAGTGATAGCCAAACAGCCCCGCCACACCAAGCGCCCAGGCACCAAGTGGCTGACGCAAGGCCCGAACCACATCACCACCGCGAAGCGCGATCCAGAGCGCACTGAAAATGCTGGCAATACCAAAGCACAAACTGACCAGTTGGAACGGCGGGATGTCGGCCACTTCGGTCGTGAACAGGGCAAGCAGAGCCCAAAGAATTACGGCAACCGAACCGATCAAGGTTGCCTTACGTTTTTCATCCATCGCACCCACCCGAGTTTGCTGATTTTGCAAACCGGAAGATGCACCTGTTTGACGATCCGGTCTTTGCCCAAACTCCGGAAGTTCGCGACAAGTACTTGGTGGGAAGTATGAGGTCTAAAAGGCCGCCGGATCGCGGCGGATAGATCTGGGCGCGCAGCCAAACCGGCGCGAAAAAGCACGCGAAAAGGCGCTTTGATCGGCAAACCCGACCGCATTCGCCAGATCAGACATCGAAAGGCGAATTTCGGGATCACGCAAAAGCGCCATGGCCATTTGCAGGCGTTGCTCGGTCAACCAGCGCATCGGACTTGTCCCGACATGTTTTTGGAAGGCACTAAACAGGCTGCTTTCCGATTGGGCGGCGATGGTCGCCATGTCAATAATCGTGATGTCTTCGCCCAACCGGGCCTCCGCCCATGCCATGGTACGGAGGAGCCGCGATGGCAGTGCCGCCATGCCAAAGGCATTCCCGCCAAGGCTCTGACGGCTGCGCAATAAAAGCGTCTTCAGACAATCGAGCATATCTGTTTGGGATTCGTGATCGCGCAGCGGTGCAATAGCCTGCAACAGCGCGATCAGCCCCCTCTGATGCCCCAGTCCCACTTCAAGATACGTCGCTGCACTGCCATGGCGATGCCAAAGTGCTTCAAGACCGGTGCGATGGGCCAGATCTGCATCGACATCAAGGACAAGGAACCGGTTAAGTCCCTCCGCACGATAGGCATGGGTTTTACCCGCCTCGACAAAGGCCAGTTGGCGACCGCAAACCTCACCCCCGCGCCCTTCGACCTCCATCTCAAGCTTGCCCAGCTCGGAGATTATGATCTGATGGAAATCGACGTGGCTGTGGCTTTGTGCTTCGGGGCGGTATTGCCGCATGCTGTACTGCATCGGATCCTCGGTCTCACAGATTGACGGGCAAAGTTTATCAGTGCTTTTCGCAATGATAAATCCTTTCGCGCAGCGTCTTGATTGATCGCCTGCCGTAAACATCGCCGTACAGGATAAAGTGCCGTACAAATGTATTGATTGACGCAGGATTTATTGTCACTGCGCACCATATGTTACAGTATGTTAATCAGAAGAATTGCCGATCAGGAAAAGCCACCGGCACGAATAAGGACCAGACGGGGAGATTGAGGTGACCTATTGTGAAAAATGTGATGCGGTTCCTGAAATCGCACCTGCAAACGGGACACTCTTTCTCTGGCCGCCAGTTGCCCATACCACCGGCAAAATCCTGGCCGGTGCGAAATCAATCGGCATAGAGGTCGAAAAAACACCGTCTGTCGCAACACTATCCATCCATTACACCCGTCCGGGTCTGCGGGCGCTGATTGATGCCATATCAGGCAATCTCCTTCCCGAAGAACTGTCGGACACCAAGGCATTGATCATGCCAGGCGCTCAGCGCCCCGAAATCGACGACATCGCCCAGATTACAAGCCTTGGCGCGATCCGGGCGGCAATCGGAGCAGAATGGCTGGGCGATCTGTTGCGCGACAACCGGTTGAATTCGGTATTCCAGCCGATTTTTGATATCAATGACCTTGGCAAACCCTATGCCCATGAATGCCTTGTCCGCGGTGAAAGCGCGACCGGCGATGTGATCAATCCGGGCCAGCTTTTTGATGCGGCCCAGTCCGCGACCTTGCTGTTTCAGCTTGATCGCGCAGCACGTGCGGCCAATGTCCGCAATGCGCACAAGGCAGGTGTGAAAGGCAATCTGTTTATCAACTTCACTCCCAGCTCGATCTATGATCCGGATTCTTGCCTGCGTTCGACCATCGAGGTCGTCGAGGAGTGCAATCTTGATCGCAGCAATGTTGTGTTCGAGGTTATTGAAACCGAAAAGGTCCGTAGCACGGCACATCTGAGCGCCATTCTTCAGTCTTATCGTGATTCGGGTTTCCGGGTTGCACTCGATGATGTCGGATCCGGCTATTCGACGCTGAACATGTTGCCGGAACTGCGTCCCGATATCATCAAGATCGACCGTGAACTGGTCGATCACGTCGATCATGACAAATTCAAACAGGCAATTGTCAGCAAGCTGATCGCGCTGGCCAAGCAGCTTGATATCGAAGTCATCGCCGAAGGCATCGAGCGCCAGGAAGAACTCGATTTCCTGCGTGATCACGATGTCGACTATGTGCAGGGCTTCCTTCTTGGCCGCCCTGCCCCAGCACCCTTTACCGCCAAGGCAGGCTAACCACGCCCAAATGGCCTAAACCCGGGCCATATCAGCCAGTTCGCGACCGACCATCCGCTTGTAACTTGCCACGATCTCGCGGCCCTCACTGCGCGGGACAGCGATGGCAAGGCGCATGGTGGCTTCGCCGGAATACATGATCAGCAAACACCGTGCGGCGATTGTTTTGAAATCACCATCATTGTCGCGCACCCGCAAGATCGCCTTGGCCAATTGCTCCGCATTTGTCCGGCTCACTTCCATTTCCATGTCGCGCAGCGTCTTGTCGGCTTGCGTTCCGGTCCAGATATCGCAAATCACCGGTTCGGCCAAGAACAGCTCGTAATAGGTGTCAATCAACCGGTCAAAGGCTTGAAGCAAGGCATCAGGCGAGTTTACCTCTGCAAGTGCCTCTTCGATGCAATGCAGGGATTCGGCATTATAGCGATCGGCAAGCGCATGAATGATCGACGCCTTATCAGGGAAATACTGATAGAGCGATCCGATAGAAATCCCCGCCTTTTCCGCGACTTCCCCCATCTTGACGGCATCACTGCCTTTGGCTGAAATCAGCTCACAAGCGACTTTCAGGATGGTGTCGACCCGTTCGCGGCTTCTTTTTTGGGTCGGCGCACGGCGCATTTTTTTCACGTTATCAGACAACGCGTTAGATCCTTTATCCTCGAAATATCCTGGCATCGTGGCCCGGGTTTCACAGGCTTGTGATGGGTCAAAGCTCTTGACGATCAAAATATGAGGATTTATCACATTTGGCAAATGTGAGGATTCCTCACATTTTGAAAAACCCATTCAGGAGCCAATTTGATGCCAACCAATCCCCGCTTTCTTGTTCTTGGTGCGACGGCGAAAACCGGCCGCCGCGTTGCCGAAAAACTCATTGCCCTTGGTCATGATGTGCGCGCTGTTTCACGCAGCACGACACCCGCCTTTGACTGGACCGATCCGACAACCTGGGATGATGCCCTGCGTGATCGCGATGCGGTCTATGTCACGTTCCAGCCCGATCTTGCCGTTCCGGGATCAGATGACATTATCGCAAGCTTTGCCAAACGCGCGCTGATGCATGGTGCAAAACGCATTGTGATGCTATCTGGCCGCGGTGAAGAAGCCGCCCATCGCGCTGAAGACGCCCTGCGCCATTCCGGGGCGGATGCCACGGTGCTGCGTGCCAACTGGTTTTTCCAGAATTTCAACGAAGACCTGTTCCTGCCCTATATCCAGCAAGGCACCCTCGCCCTGCCTGCGGGTGACACGCCCGAACCGTTTGTTGATGCCAATGACATTGCCGAATGCGCGGTTGCCTGCCTGCTCGATAACAGCCATATCGGCAAGACCTATGAGCTTTCCGGGCCGAGTGCTGTCACGTTTGCCGATGTGACTGAGATGATTTCCAGTGTTGCCAACCACCCGGTCAATTTCGTTGCCATCACCGTTGATGACTTGGATGCAGGACTTGAAGCAGACGGCATGCCCGACGAAGTCCGTGACCTGATCCGCTATCTGTTTTCCGAAGTCCTTGATGGCCGCAACAGCCAACCGACCAGCGATGTATATGAAATTCTCGGCCGTCAGCCCAACAGCCTGCGCAACTTCGTCGAAGAAGCCGCGAAAACCGGTATCTGGGATGTAACCAAACGCGCCTGATACAATACAAACGGCGCGCAGCAATCATGCAGCGCGCCGTTTGATTTATTTAATGCCTGTTTGCCGGAAGGCCCTATTCGCCATCGCCAAGCAAAGATCAGGAAAACAGTGTTTTGTTTTCTTCGATGATCTGAGGAAGACGTTCCATGGTGCCTGAAAGATGTTTGCGCATTTCCAAGCTTGCCAATGCACCATCACCGGACTGGACGGCATCAATGATCGCCTTGTGACCTTCAAGCACCGAGACCATTTTGCCCGCACGTGGCAGATCAAGGGTTCGCACCCGCGCCAGATGACCACTGCGTGCGGTGATCTGCAAATGCAGGTTTGACTGATTGACCCCGTTAAACAAAGCGGCGTGGAAGGTTTCATCAAGTTGCTTGAACAAGTCGATCTGTTCGATATCGCCAACCAGTGCTTCCTGCATTTTGACAATGCCCTTGGCCTTGACGACGGCTGGGGAGTCCTTGGCCTCGGCCAATTGGCGGACGACCTCGCACTCCGCAGCGACCCTTAGAAAGTGTTCCTCGCGGATGCGGGCGACGTCGATCTTGGTCACAACGGTACGCGATTGCGGATAGGACACCACCAGACCATCTTGCTCCAGGCGCAAAATGGCTTCTCGTACGGGGGATTGGCTGACATTGAAGCTTTCAGCCAATTCCGCCCGGACAAGCGTGGTTTCCGGAAGCAGGGACAGAGAAACAATCTGGTTACGGACTTCTTCATAGACCAGCGCAGATGCCGGAACATGCATGCTGGTTTTCACCGATCCGTCATGCATCGAAATCAGTCCGCCCGTTGATGTGTTCATGTTTTTGTGTCTCCCTGGCATTTGCCTACATGCCCCTGTTGGACTGAAATTGTCATTACATCAATGTATTGGGCAACAGCAATGTCAAAGCGGGTATTGCTGCCAGCAGAACGAAGAACAGCGCCATGGCAACAAAGAACGGAATGGACGCACGTGTGTATTCCCCGGTCTTAACACCCAAAATGCCGCAGACCGTAAACATGATCACGCCGACTGGCGGCGTCAAACCGCCAAAATTGATCAGGGTGACAATCAGAATGCCCATATGGACCGGATCATAACCGGCACTGACCAGAACCGGCATGACGATCGGGGTGACCAGAAGGATATTGGCCGCACCTTCAAGGAACATGCCACTAACCACCAGCACCCCGACAACCAAGATCAGGATCGCGGTCCTGTTTTCGGTCAGCGTGGTGACAAATTCAGTAATCTGTTGCGGCGCGCGTTCAATCGTCATGGCATAGCCAAGCACTGCTGCCATGATGATCAGCAACATCACCATGCCAAGATCAGAGATCGACCCAAAGATGGCTTCCTTCAGCCGGGCAAAGTTCAGCTCGCGATAGACGAACAACCCGACGGCGAGCGAATAGAACACCAGAAACGCCCCGGCCTCTGTCGCGGTAAAGATACCAAAGCGGAACCCGACAATCAGGATAACCGGAAAGGCCAAAGCCCAGATGCTTTCAAAGAAGCTGGCTGTCAGTTCCTTGGCCTTGGGAAGTTCCGGCAGATCCGGCGTATAGCCGTTTTTGCGCGCAACCAGCCAGGATGTGATCATCAAAACGATGGTCAGAAAAATGCCCGGCAACACACCGGCCAGGAACAACCGCCCGATGGAAACTTCGTTGACAAAGCCAAACAGGATCAAGCCGATGCTGGGCGGGATGGTTGCAGTAATGATCGACCCAAAGGCCAGAACCGCCGCCGTATTCGCCTTGGAATAGCCTTTCTTGATCATGCTGGGGCCCAGCAGGCGGGCCTCCATCGAGGCATCGGCCACGGCTGATCCCGAAATACCCCCCATCATGAAACTCAGCACAATTGAAACCTGTGCCAGACCGCCTGCCATCCAGCCGGTCAGAAGACTTGCAAACTTAACAAGGCGATGGGTGATCCCCGTCACGTTCATCAAATTGCCTGCCAGAATAAAGAACGGCACGGCCAGAAGCGGGAAGCTTTGTGTCGCGGTGACCATTTTCTGGATCACGACCGTGGGTGGCATAGCCCCCGTCATGACAAAGACCGGAATGGACGCAAGGCCAAGCGCAAAGGCAACCGGCATCCCGCAGACGAGGAAGACTGTGAATAAACCTGCAATCAACAACAGCATCAGTTGATCTCCCTGTTGCGAATGCGTCGAATAAGTTGGGCAACCATGGTTCGGATCATCAACAGAATGCCGATAACCATCGAAGCATGGATATAAGAAGCATTAATTTGTGCGGCCCCGACCAGGCGCGGATGCATCAAAATCATGTTTGTCCACGCATAGTTCAGAAGGAACGCAAGAAATCCGATAATCACCAGAATATTGATGATTTCCACCCATGCGCTTGCCCGTTTGGACAGGATTTCACGCAATATCTGAAGACCGAAATGCCGGTCTTCCTGCATGGCAATGTCGGCAGCCAACATGCAAAGCCAGGCAAAGATCAGTTGCGCCATCTCGACTGACCAGATGATCGGCGATCCCATGGCGCGCGCCACAGAGGCCACCGCCACAAGAATGACCACAGCGACAAGCAATATGCCGCCACAGGCAAACTCAATCCGCTTGAGCATCAATTCAATTTCCATTGTGAAGTTTGAAGTGCGTTGCCCGGTGTAAAAGCAACGCACTTTCGCTAGGCTACCAGAAGGCTTGTGGTCTTAGCGACCAAGAACCTTGTTAACAACAGCGGCTTCTGCTTCGAGTTCGAGCATCTGGTAAACCGGTTTGACGGCTTCCTTGAACGGAGCCAGATCAACTTCGCTGACCTCAACGCCACTTGCAGCAACGTCTTCAAGCGCCTTTTCACCGAGCTCGATGGTCAGGGCCGAGGCATAGCGACCATTTTCCACCGCCAGATCACGAACGATTTTCTGGTTTTCTGGCGAAATTTCGTCCCAGGCTTCGGCACCGACAACCAGGGCGGTCACAAGCTGGATATGGCCGGTTTTGGTGACGTTCTTGATCACTTCATAAAGCTTGGCGTTCCAGATCGCGGTCGGCTGTGCTTCGGCGGCGTCAATGGTGCCAAGCTGAAGGGCACTGTAGACTTCGCCCCAGGCAATCGGGGTCGGTTCTGCACCCATCGCACGGATGGTTTCAATCCAGACCGGTGCACCGATGGTGCGCATACGAACACCCGAAAGGTCGGCCGGGCTTGAGATCGGCTTCTGCGTCAGGGCATGGCGCGCGCCCTGATACCAGTTCGAGGCAATCATCACGAGACCGGATTTTTCGCGCAGTTCTTCACCCCAGGAAATGTATTCATCCGAAAGGGCAAATTTGTCAGCCTGCTCATAGGTATCAAACAGGAACGGTGCCGACATGATCGCAAGCGACGGCACAAAGCTCGACAAACGGGCGACATCGGTCACGGTGCCGACAGCGGCACCCGCACGGGCCTGATCGATCATTTCAGTGGTGTCACCAAGCTGCGAGTTGTGGAAAATCTCGATCTCCACATCGCCGTTGGTTGCCTTTTCCACGTCCGTTTTGAACTTTTCAAGTCCCTGTCCCATCGGATCATTCGGGGCCAGAACGGTCCCGATCCGAAGGGTTGTTGCCGCGTTTGCCGGCATTACTGCGGCCAGTGCGCCCGCGACGACTGCACACAGTCCGAGTGATTTCATAGTGAGTTTCATTAGAGACATCCTCCCGATGGATTGGCTTTTACCAAAATTGATATTTTAGTTGCTTTGAAATTCTAGGTATCTCGCCTCTATCTTGTCAACGAATTTCTCAAGCCTGTAAATTTGTTTATTTTCAATAACTTGAATAAACATCGCCCCTCGCCACCGGGCAACTTGTCAGTGACCGGGCAATGATCGCCGCAGACAAACGCGCCTGAAAACACACCAATCAGACACCGTGCTCAGCGGGCGCGTTCAGAGCCAGAGACAGCAAAAAGCCGCCTGATCAGATGGTTTGATCCGGCGGCCAACAGAAAGACGGGGGATGTTATTGGGAAATGCTGCGATATTTCGCAGGTGTCAGCCCGGTAAAGCGGCTAAACCGCGTGGTCAGATGGGCCTGACTGGAAAATCCGGTTTCAAGTGCGATTTCGGCAACCGGGGCATTGCCATCACGCAGCAAATGCATTGCGCGTTCGATCCGGCGGCGCAGAACGAATTGGTGCGGTGCCTCGCCCACGGTTTTGCGGAACATGCGGGCAAAGTGATAGGCCGACAAATCAGCAACCTCTGCCAGCTCTTCAATCGTTAGCGGCTGATCAAGGTTGGCATCGACAAAATCAAATACCCGGCGTTTGATCATAGGTGACAACCCACCGCGGACCTTGAAACCAAGATCACGGCGCGTCGAATAACTGCGCAGCATATGGCCCATCAAAAGCTGCCCGGCATTCGACATTGCCATCCGATCGGCGGGCACATCCCAATCAAGCGGCAGCATCGCCTGCCGCACAGTCTGTTCGATCAGCGGATCAAGGAAAAACGTCTTTTCCGGAACTTCAACCGCATTAGGTTCAATGTCAAAGGCCTCGACCACAGCACGTTCCCAGGCGGCATGCGGAATATAAACGTGAAACAGCTCCACCTCGCCATGCACCAGCCAGTCCGATGTCAGATAGGCCGGCATCAAACAACACCGACCGGGACCACCGCCACTCATCGGGTCTGCGCCGATCTTGCGCTGAATGCCAGTACCGCCATTGACATAGAGGCTGATGGTGTGGTGATCGGGATCGGTATAGCGGGTCAGGACGTCTGCCTTGCGCTGCCAGTGGGCCGCCGAGATGCTTTCGCCGAAGTCGCCCGCGCGCAAAAGGTTTGCATCCCCAATCAATTGATTGAAGACTTCAAACTTCTGATAGCGCCCGTTGGGCTGAAAGGCTGATGCGGTCTCTGCCATTTTCTGTTCCTGACATTAAGACCACATCATCGCATTGTGTTTAGGATTTGCAAAGCAACGCGCATGCAACCCTGACCTGTTTTGCGCAAGAATGTGAAAACGCCGCCTGTCCGCGCACGGGTCTTCTAATGTCAATGATCCTTGCGCGACGGGGATGGCCAATTCAGAACCAGTCCCGACAGAACATCCCCCGGTTCGGTGATGTAGGTGCCATGATTGCGTCGGCTTTCATGCAGTTCCGCCGCACTTAAATGAGATTTGTTGGGTGCGGTGGGGACAGCACGCGAAGATTTGGCGACGATGGCCTTCTGGATCGCGCGTTCATTTTGCCAGGCTTCGATGGCGGCACGCAGGTGACCGACAAGGCCCAGCGGGGCATGTTCGAAAGATGTGATCGCTTTCATGATGAGAATCTCCAATCTGTGTTTATTCAAGCTTGAGGATTCCTCATTGATTAATCAAACGAGAAGATCTAATCTTATCTATTAGAAAAACTCACAGCATAAGTTTCGCGCTATTGTTGCGAAACGCACCAATCGCGTTCCTTTTGCCAAGAGGCCGATCATGAATTCCCCGACAAGCGTTGTTCATAACCTTGATCTCGATCTTGCCAGAACGTTTGTCGCAATCTGCGAGACCGGCAATTTTTCACGCGCAGCCGAAAAGGTTCATCGCAGTGCGTCGGCGATCAGCCTTCAGGTCAAAAAGCTTGAAACCATGGTCGGGCGGGAATTGTTCAAACGAGAAACCCGCAAGGTCACCATGACCGAGGATGGCGAGGTTTTGCTGGGTTATGCACGGCGTTTGCTTAAACTCAATGACGAGGCAATGTCGCATTTCCATGCCCCGGAATTTGCCGGCACCGTGCGGCTTGGTGTGCCCAATGACACCGGCATTGTCGCCATTCCCGAAATCCTCAAACGGTTTGCGCAAACCCACCCGCATGTTGATATCGACGTCAATCTGGGTCCGACCCGCACCCTGCGTCAGGCCATCCATAAAGGCGATCTTGATATCGCAGTCTTCAGTTTTGATGCGGAGCTTGATCGCCAACCGCCGATCCACGCCGAACCGCTGGTCTGGCTGGGCGCGCGTCATGGCAGTGCGATTGACAAACGCCCCCTGCCGGTATCGATGGCCGAACCAGGTTGTTACTGGCGAACCATGGCGCTTAAGGCGCTTGATGATGCGGGGGTAAATTACCGCATCGCCTATACCAGCGAGTTTTGCCAGGCACAGATTGCCGCCGTGCGCGCCGATCTGGCGATTGCGCCACTTCCGATCAGTGTCATTTCAGATGATCTTGTGCATCTTGGCCCGTCGCACGGCCTGCCGGAAATCGGTGAATATCGCATGACCCTTGCCAAGCGTGATGGTCATGGCGCGGTCGAGGAGGCATTGGCCGAACATGTCATCGCCGGGTTCCGCAAGATTTCCGAACGCGGCATGCGGGTGTTTGCCTAATCACCCGGCCATCAAAGCCCCCCTGTTGTGCCCCATATACGGCGCTCATTGCCCGCCGTGACATCACGAAACTCACGCAATCACAGGTGTGAACTCAGCCACATCTGCGTCCGTCCGTTTGGTCGCGAAACCTGCCGCCACCCGCCCCATATGCAAGAGCGATTTTGTAACTTAAAGTTAAGAAACTGGAAACGCGTTGTGTTTTCTGTATACTGCCCCACGAATATAAAGGCCCAATAAAACAGGGAAGGCTACACTATGGGAAAACTCTCTACCCTCCTCTTCTCGGCAGCCCTTTCGACGGCTGTCGTCGCAGGCGCATCTGCACAGGAACAGGTAAAGATCGGCATGCTGCAAGGCTTCACCGGCCCGACGGAATCACTCGTCAAGCCGATGGCACTTGGCGGCGAATTGGCCATTAAGGAAGTTTCCGACAGCGGCCTGCTGCTTGGCGGGCGTGAAGTTGTTTCGGTACGCGGTGACAGTACCTGTATCGACGCAGCAGCAGCCACCGCGGCGGCTGATCGTCTTGTGACGTCTGATGGCGTTCACGGCATTAACGGTGCGACCTGCTCTGGCGCGACCACGGCCATCCTGAACAACGTTGTCCGCGCAAACGGCATCGTTATGATTTCGCCGTCGGCAACCTCGCCGGCGCTGACCGAAATCGAAGATGACGGTTACTTCTTCCGTACCGCACCGTCGGACGCACGTCAGGGCCAGATCATCGCTGAAATCCTTGATCGTCGCGGCATCAAATCGGCTGCGCTGACCTACACCAACAACGACTATGGCAAGGGTCTTGCTGACGCCATTCAGGCGGCATACGAAGCAAAAGGCGGCAAAATCACCGCCGTTGCAGCCCATGAAGACGGCAAAGCCGACTATTCTGCTGAAATCGGCACCCTGGCATCTGCCGGTGGTGAAGTTCTGATTGTTGCCGGTTACCTTGACCAAGGCGGCAAAGGCATCATCCAGGCATCGCTTGATACCGGTGCGTTCGACAAGTTCGTCCTGCCGGACGGCATGGTTGGTGAAGCGCTGACCGATAACTTCGGTGATATGCTTGATGGCTCGATCGGCACCAACCCGGGTACTGACAGCCCGGGTGCGTCCATGCTGGCCGAACTGGCATCAGGCAAGGGCTTCAAGGGTGATGACCCGTATGTCCCGGAAGCATATGACGCATCTGCCCTGCTTCTGCTGGCCATGCAGTCGGCTGGTTCGACGGACAGTGCTGTCTACAAAGACCACATCCTGAAAGTCGCCAATGCACCGGGTGAGAAAATCTATCCGGGTGAACTGGCCAAGGCGCTTCAGATCCTCGCTGATGGTGGTGACATCGACTATGTCGGTGGTACCGCGCTCGAACTGATCGAGCCGGGCGAGTCCGCTGGTAGCTTCCGTGAAACGGAAATCAAGGGCGGCAAGTGGGAAACGGAGATGTACCACTAAGCCGATCATCCTTTGATCGCTAAGGACGCTGGAACTGTCAGAGACTTCGGTTTCTGGCAGTTCCTCTATTACCGGGCCGTCACCGCAATATTTGGTTGATCTCCCCGGTACAGAACGCATGACAAGGGTCAAAAACTCCCAATGATACGGGTCGAAAACATCGCCAAGAATTTCGGCGGCATTCAGGCAGTCGATGGCGTATCGCTATCCATTGAAAAAGGTTCCATCACCGGCCTGATCGGGCCGAATGGTGCCGGTAAAACAACATTGTTCAATATTATTGCGGGCGTCTTTCCGCCGTCTTCGGGGAAAATCTTCCTGGATGACGAAGACGTAACCCACCTTGAACCGCACGAACTTTTCCACAAGGGCCTTTTGCGAACCTTCCAGATTGCGCACGAATTCTCGACATTGAGTGTGCTGGACAATCTGATGGTGGTTCCGGGCAACCAGCCGGGCGAACAATTGCGCCATAGCTGGTTTAACTATTCCCGCGTCAAAGAAATCGAAGCCCAAAATTACGAGCGCGCGCTTGAGGTGATCGATTTCCTTGAGATTGACCATATCAAGCATGAGCTGGCGGGCAATCTTTCCGGCGGGCAGAAAAAACTGCTCGAACTGGGCCGCACCATGATGGTCGAACCCAAGATCGTCTTTCTTGATGAAGTGGGTGCCGGTGTGAACCGTACGCTGCTCAATACCATTGCGACCTCGATCAAGCGCCTCAATGAAGAGCGCGGCTATACCTTCTGTCTGATCGAACATGACATGGATTTCATTGCCAGCCTGTGTGATCCCGTGATCGTCATGGCCGAGGGCAAGGTCCTGACCCAGGGTACGATCGAAGAGGTCAAGAATAACGAGGAGGTCATCGAGGCCTATCTCGGCACAGGTCGCAAGCATGAACGGAAGGTGCCGTCATGAGTTTCTTAAGCGCAACCGGGATGACCGGCGGCTATGGCGGCAGTGATATCCTTCATGACTGCACGATTACCGTTGAAAAGGGCGAGATCGCCGTTGTCGTCGGCCCCAACGGTGCCGGTAAATCAACCGCGATGAAGGCAGTGTTCGGCATGCTGAACCTGCGTGAAGGATCGGTGGTTCTGGATGGCAAGGATATTACCAACCTTGCCCCGCAAGAACGCGTGCCAGAGGGCATGGGCTTTGTGCCCCAGAACCGCAACGTCTTCGTTTCGATGACGGTCGAGGAAAACCTCGATATGGGGGCCTTCATCCGCAAGGACGACAAGATCGAGGAAACCAAGCAACAGATTTTCGATCTGTTCCCGATCCTTGGCGAAAAACGCAATCAGCCCGCAGGCGAGCTTTCCGGCGGTCAACGCCAGCAAGTGGCAGTTGGCAGGGCACTTATGACCCAGCCAAAGCTGCTTATGCTTGATGAGCCGACCGCGGGGGTTTCGCCCATCGTGATGGATGAATTGTTCGACAAGATCGTCGAAGTCGCCAGAACCGGCGTCGCCATTCTGATGGTTGAACAAAATGCCCGTCAGGCGCTTGAGATCGCCGATCATGGTTTTGTCCTGGTGCAGGGACGCAACCGGTTCACCGATACGGGCGAAGCCCTTCTCGCCAACGAAGAAGTTCGCCGCTCCTTCCTGGGCGGCTAAGTGGGGACTTGAATGGAAATTCTTAACGCACTCGCGCTGTTTACCAATTTTGTGGTCGTTCCGGCGACTGCCTATGGTGCACAGCTCGCCCTTGGGGCGCTTGGCGTCACACTTATTTTCGGCATCCTGCGCTTTGCGAACTTTGCGCATGGCGAGTTGATGTCATTTGGCACCATGATCACGATTTTGGTCACCTGGTTCCTGCAAAATATGGGCGTTTCTATCGACCCCTTCCCGACCGCCCTTCTGGCGTTGCCGATTGGGGTATTGGCCGCCATCAGCATGGCGCTTGTCATGGATCGGATGGTGTTCCGGTTTTATCGCAAGCAGCGCTCAAACCCGATTGTCTTTGCCATTGTATCGGTCGGCGTGATGTTCCTGATCGCGGGTATTATCCGTATCGTCATCGGCCCGGCCGATCAAAGCTTTGCCGATGGCGAACGTTTTATCATTGGCGCGATTGATTCACGCCGCGCCTTGGGCCTTGATGAAGGTATTGCGATAAAGCAAAGCCAGTTGATCACGGTTGTTGTCACCGCCATTGTCGTTGCCTGGCTGTTCTGGTTCTTGCAGAAAACCCGATCGGGCAAGGCCATGCGTGCCTATTCCGATGACGAGGATTTGGCACTGCTGTCGGGGATCAACCCGGAACGTGTGGTGATGATCTGCTGGGTTATCGCCGCGGCACTGGCGGCCATCGCCGGCACGCTGTATGGCCTTGATAAGACCTACAAGCCATTCATCTTCTTGCAGATCCTGCTTCCGATCTTTGCCGCCACCATTCTGGGCGGTATCGGGCAACCGGTCGGCGCGATTTTGGGCGCGTTCATTGTGGCCTTCTCCGAAGTGACCGTGACCTATGCCTTCAAGAAGTTCCTGACCTATCTCGGCCCGACGGATTGGGCGCCAGACGGGCTCGTGCAACTTCTGTCGACGGACTACAAGTTTGCAGTCTCCTTCATCATTCTGGTCGCGGTTCTTCTGATCCGGCCAACCGGTATTATTCGTGGGAAAGTGATATGACGAAGAGAGTTGCGCTCCTATATGGCCTGATGTGCCTGGTGTTGATCGCGATCGGCTTTCTTCAAAGCTGGAACGTCGCCTTTGGCATCTTCAATCTTTGTGTGATTTCTGCGGTGATGGCGCTCGGCGTCAATATGCAGTGGGGCTATGCCGGCCTGTTTAATGTCGGTGTGATGGGCTTTACAGCACTTGGTGGCCTGACCGCCGTTCTGGTCTCGATGCCGCCTGTGGGCGAAGCTTGGGCCGTTGCCGGTGGGGATATTGCCCTGTCCTTGCTGAGCCTTGCTGCGACCATTGTTGCAGTCATTTACGCCCGCCGCTTTGTTCACCCGGCATTGAAGCTTCCGGTCACGCTTGTTCTTTTGCTGGCGGGTTATTTCCTGATTGGTGTGTTCTTTGGTCCGGCGACCGATGCGATTGAAAGCATCGACCCGGCACTGAGCGGTTATCTTGGCGGTGCGGGCTTGCCCGTGCTTGTTGCGTGGCCGCTGGCCGGTTTGGTGGCCGCTGGTGGCGGTTGGCTGATCGGGCGGATCGCGCTTGGCCTGCGGGCGGATTATCTGGCGATTGCCACCCTTGGCATTTCCGAGATCATCATTGCGATCATCAAGTACGAAGAATGGCTGTCGCGCGGGGTTAAAAACGTCACCGGCATACCACGCCCGGTGCCCTATGAAGTCGACCTGATCGAAAGCGAATGGTTCATCAGCCTGGCCAACTTCTTTGGCGCAGCCGAGATTTCCGATGCCGCCAGCCTGTTTGTCAAACTGTGCTATGCGGTGCTGTTTGTCATCGTGCTGGCAATCATCATGTGGTTTGCCGAACGCGCCTTGAAGTCGCCGTGGGGCCGGATGATGCGCGCCATTCGTGACAACCGCGATGCGGCGGCCGCGATGGGCAAGGACGTCAAACGCCGCCACCTTCAGACCTTTGTTCTGGGCTGTGCGGTGTGCGGGATTGCCGGTGCGATGCTGACCACCCTTGATGGTCAGTTAACACCAACCAGCTACATCCCGCTGCGCTACACCTTCCTGATCTGGGTGATGGTGATCCTCGGTGGTTCCGGCAACAACTGGGGCTCTATCCTCGGTGGCTTTATCATCTGGTTCCTCTGGGTTGAGGCAGAGCCGTTTGGCAACTGGTTCATGTCAACGATCACCGCCCCGCTTGGCGAAGGATCGGAGCTTGCCCAGCACCTCGTCGCCGGTGCGGCCTATATGCGTTACCTGATGATGGGAGCGATCCTTTTGATCGTCATGCGGTTTGCGCCAAAGGGGCTGATCCCCGAGGCCACCAACCGATCAACAGCAATGACGCGGTCTTCCTGACCTAATATTCAAAAGCGGGGCGGATACAATGCAGTATCCGCCCCGTTTTTTTATGCGTCGAACCCTCCGCAAAATCCGAAAATACCGCAAGAACGTGAAAGCCACGCGAGGCTGACTGTGGCCTATTATTGGTTTGCGGATATGCCCCTGAGTATTCGTTCCCTGATTGGTCCCCGCGCGCCACCAACCCGCGTGACCAGATATGCGTCACCCCTCGTGCCACCACTGCCTTTGCACGTGCTGTTTTGAAAGCCCCGATGATGACAGCCCTTTTATTCGTGATTGTCACAGCCTGCTGGGGATTTACCTGGTATGCGATCAAACTTCAGATCGGACCAATCCCGGTCGAAATCTCGATCTTCTATCGCTTTGCACTGGCGGCGGTCGTTTTGTGCGGCTTCCTGTTCCTATCGCGCAAATGGCGTCCTGTACCATGGCACGCACATCCGTGGATCGTGCTTTTGGGCTGCGGGCTGTTTGGTATCAACTTTATCCTGATGTATTCGGCGACCGGCTATATTGCCAGCGGCATTGTCGCGGTGATTTTCACCACCTCGACCATTTTCAATGCACTGGGCAACTGGGCCTTTTATGGCAACCGGCCGGGCTTACGTTTTGTCTTTGGTGCCGCATTCGGGCTTGCTGGTATCGCCTGTCTGTTTGCCAATCAGATCTATGCCCTGTCGCACAACGCCAATGCGATCACCGGCATGCTGCTTGCGCTTGGCGGTACGGCGGTGTTTAGCTGCGGCAACATGGTATCGGTCAAACTCAACCGCATGGGCATTCCCAACCGTGATGCGGTGGCGCGTGGCATGATCTATGGCACGGTGTTGCTATTTATCTTTGCCATGTTCCGCGGCCAGACCCCGGTCATGCCGACCGACCCGATCTATATCGGTGGCTTGCTGTATCTCGCCATTCCGGGCTCAGTCGTGGCGTTTATCGCCTATCTCGCACTGGTCAACCGGGTCGGTGCCGGGCGTGCGGCCTATGTCACCGTGCTGTTCCCGGTGGTCGCCCTTACCGTCTCGACCTTCCTTGAAGGCTATGTCTGGACCCCGATTGGCGCAACCGGGCTTGCGATGGTGTTGCTTGGCAACATCACCATCTTTGCGCGGCTTCCGAAATTCATTGGTATGAGGAATAAAACCCTCGCGGCGGAATAGGACACCTGATTGTCTGATGATTAAAACGGGGCCGCTTGGCCCCCGTTTTTCTTGATCCCACCTTCAGGTCCGAAACTGGCGAGCAACAACATTTTGATCCGCCTAATCTTCGTTGGTCACCAACAGATCGACGGAGCCCGCGATGCTGCCCCATGAAAACACCACACGTTTGATATCGCTTGATATGGAACTGTCTTCCCGCCCGAAACATCGCGGTATTGATGGCCCAAGAAACCTCTCTACCGCAGGTGGCTTACAGCCCAAACAACCGCCCACCCAACCAATGGACCGCGTCAGCTGGTTGATGCTGATCTCACTGTCGGTCCTGTGGGGCGGATCGTTTTTCTTTACCGAGATCGCGCTTGTCGATCTGCCGCCCCTGACGCTTGTGCTGTGCCGGGTGTCGATTGCGACCATGGTTCTGTGGTGGGTAGTGTTGCTGCGCGATATCGCGATCCCGCGTGATCCGAAATTCTGGGCGGGCGTTGCCGTGATGGGCGGGCTTAACAACCTGATACCGTTTTGCCTGATTGTCTGGAGCCAGACTCAAATCACCAGCAGCCTTGCCGCGATCCTGAATGCCACCACACCACTTTTCACCCTGCTGATTGCCCATATCGCAACAGACAGCGAAAAGCTCACCTTGCGTAAAGCCATCGGTGTTCTGATCGGGTTTGGCGGCGTGATTGTGATTTTCGGCCTACCAACATCTACCAACACGATGGGCCTGCTTGCGCCGGGTGCCGTTCTGCTTGCCGCGTTCAGTTATGGCTGTGCCGGAGTGTTTGGCAGACGTTTTGCCACCACCCCGCCGATCCTGACGGCGGCCGGCATGACAAGTGCATCAAGCCTGATGCTCCTGCCGCTTTCGATCCTGATTGATCAGCCCTGGCACCTGCCGGTTCCTACCACCAGCACCATCCTTGCCGTGCTGGGTTTTGCAACGCTGAGCACGGCGCTGGCCTATATCCTTTACTTCGCCATCCTCAAACGCGCCGGGGCAAGCAACCTGCTGCTTGTCACCTTCCTGATCCCGGTCAGTGCGATTTTGCTAGGGGTCGGCTTTCTGGGCGAAGTGCTTTTGGCGCAACACATGATAGGGATGGTCGTGATTGGTGCTGGACTGGTGGTGATTGATGGGCGACTGGTGCGAAGGAAGAGCGGATAGCAGCCACTCAGTCCTCAATCCGCGAGCATCTGCTCATAAACCACCCAGTCTGAGGCGTTAGCGATCTGGTCATAAAGCCTGCGGGCGGTCGCGTTGTCGTCTGCGGTGATCCATGTCAGTTTGAACCAGCCGCGATCACGGGCGATATCGCAAAGCTTTGTCATCAGGGCCTGAGCAACCCCAGCGCCGCGGGCCGTGGGGGTGACAAAAAGGTCGTCGAGATGGCCGAACCAGCTACCGGTCAGGGTTTCCGGCACTGCACGATATTGGGCAAGGCCGACAACCTGCCCTTCCTTGACGGCCAACAAGCATTCCATGGGGCCGTTAGGATCAATGATCCAGCCCCAGGTGGTATCGAGTGCTGTTTCAGAAACCCCACAGCCATAAAACACCATATAGTCGCGAAAGAGACCTTCCCAGGCATCGCGGTCATCGCGGGTGGCGGGGCGTATTTCGATGTTACCTTTCCTCAATCTGCCATCTCCCAACCGATGTGATAAAGGTTCGTGCCCTCTGCCTTGGCGCCATACATCGCCTGATCGGCGATATGGATCAGGGTATCAAGTGTTCTGGCATGTTCGGGATAAATCGCGATACCGAGGCTGGCGCCGACGCGATAGCTGCCCTCGCCCAATTCCATAGGCTCGGCGATTGCACCAAGAATTTTGTCGGCAATACCATGGACCTCGGCATCGGCTTCAAGGTCCTCGAGAATGACGGTAAATTCATCCCCACCGATACGGGCGACGGTATCGGACGCCCGAACGGAGTTGATTAAACGCTGACCAGTATTGATCAGAATGCGGTCACCCGCAACATGACCAAGCCCATCATTGATCTGCTTGAAGCCATCCAGATCAATAAACACCACCGCAACCAGCTTTTTGTAGCGCTTGGCGCGGTCCATTGCCTTGCGCAGCCGGTCCTCGAAGATGATCCGGTTGGGCAAGCGGGTCAGCGGGTCATGGAAGGCAAGGTCACGGATTTGATCGGTTTCGGCGCGTTCCTCGGTAATGTCGCGCACAACCCCCATCATTTTGACGGTTGCACCGGCCTCGTTCTTGGTGACATTGCCGGTTTCACGCAGCCAGCGGATGGTGCCATCCGGCCAAACCACCCTGTATTCTTCGTCATGGTTTTCGCCGGTTTCAATGCAACGGATTTCACCTGCGCGCACGCGTTCCTTGTCATCGGGATGCACGGCGTCACAAAACAGGGAATAGGTCGGCGTCACCTCGCCCGGCTTATAGCCAAACATGCCATAAATCGCGTCAGACCAGTAAAGCTCGTCGGTATCAATGCGCCAGTCCCAGGTCCCGATACGCGCGAAATACTGGCTTTGCTTGAAGCGTTGCTCTTCCTCGGTGGCACCCGGCCGGATACGCGAGAGATCGCGCACGATCAGCACGGTTTCACTCCGGTCACTCAGCGCCAAAAGCGTCACCGTAACCGGAAAAATCGAACCGTCCGCGCGCACGGCGTCGGCCCGGTATTCGATTTGCGGCAATGCGTCGCCAGCGCCGGGAAAGCCCCTTAGCAGGTCGGCGAGTTTCCGACCCGAAACCTCGCGGCCAAACGTCGCTTTGGCGGCTGCGTTGAGACACTTAACAGAACCATCCGCACCAAGCGTCACGACACCGTCGGAAATCATCGCCATCACGGCATCAGACAGGTCCTGGCGCGCAGTTTCCCGCCTGTGCAGACGGGCAGCATAGCCCCCCGCAACAACGGTAATGACGGCGAGAGATAGGGAAATAAACAAATAAACGGCGTCAGGCATCGGTGGGCGTGGGCTTCCCAAACAGAGGGGTTTCTCAGAATATAGCTATACGTCGGTAGAATGAAAAGCTAGCAGAACGATGAGACTATTGTTTCTCGCCAATTTGCGGCTGGTTGGCACAGACTAGAACTTTAAGTTTTTCATTATCTGATGTTTAATAACCTATAGATGAAACATCTGACGACGTAACTTACGGAGTTCTTCTTGGAAGTGAACGATGATGACCTTCTTAATCGTCAATTTTGGACAAAAGACCCCCTCAAATTGGATGGCTTAATCGACCATCTGCCAACTAGCAGCGAAATTCCAATTATTGAATACCAGTATGATCTGCGGCAGTCAGACCCTGAGAAAAGTACATTCGTCAAATGTGTGCATTGCAAAGTTAGCCAGCCCAACCACTCCAAAGGGTTTGTACTTAAATTGCCAAGTACAGGTGAGCGTTTTCTAATCGGCCATCACTGCGGTAAAAAACACTATTCGGCGAATTTTGAACAGGTTAGCCGAGATTTTACTGAACAAATGAAACGAAGTCTCCAACTAGGTCGGTTAAAGAGAGTCCAAGCAGGGTTTGCAGAGTTTCTCGAGTATCTTGATACCTTAGTTGAAAGTGAATTGTTCACTATCTATGACGATCTACACATAGGACTGATAGACAAGTTTCCCGATTTGCAGCGCTATTTGGCACAGTCCTCAGGAGAACTAACCATTCCCAAACAGATCCGGGATATAGCTCGAGAAGAACGAGAAGCTTCAAACTATGAAGACGAAAAGGAAGAATGGGATAATCTTACGACGACAGAACAGAAAAGAAGGCGGCGAGAAGGCATTCGACCTCCTAAACCTAAAAAATATTATGTCACTCAAAATCTGGTTGTTGGTCGGTTCAGCGGTCAAGAGTTTGTTGTACGGCAGCAACCAATCAAGGATGAACTTGCTCTAATCTCAGATCACCTCAAGAGTGCATACGTTGAACTTGATGAAGTTCAAACACACAGCCTCACAACTCAGCAATTACGTAGCAAACTAAACGGGATAGAAGCCTTAACTAACAATATCCGGGGCTTGATCAACAAAACAAATGCGATGAACGCATTCTTTCAGCCTGCCAACCTAAAAGCTATTGCGAACTGGGCAAACCAGTATCCTGAGTTCAAAGAGAGCTATTCAGCATCTGGAAAAAGTCTCGTTTGCGAAGACAACCGATACGGTGGACAAAAATACGTTATTGCTTTTTCGAGCCAAACTATTGAGCCTTTGGACTTGGCAGGTTTGGATGAATTTATTGAGATTTCAAGGCTCGGAACGGACTGATTCTAATTAAACCCGACGCTTTATCATACCCTAGCTCTCTCCCGCTCCTTTAATTGGTAGCGAAGGAGGGAATTGTAAAAACCAGCCTTTGGGCTGTTTTTTATCCTTGGGCAGCGCCCGGCGGACCGTTAAGCGTTTCGCGCAACGTCTCTCGAAAGCTGAGTGCCTCGCTTTCTCGCGAACCCACGGGGGCAAGCCCGATCCAAGGATACAAATGAAATAAGCCCTGCATCAGGGATGCAGGGCTTATTTAATTGGTAGCCGAGGAGCGAAACCACCAATACAGTGCAGAAAATACCACTGTGAAAATCGGATGCTAACCCTTGACTTTCTGCCGTTCTTGGATAACTAAAAGAACATAACAGGAACAATTCAGGCAAAAAATATATGGGTCATGATTGGGATGGCTATATCAGCATCCTTGAGGCCGCACGGATGAATGATCATTGCCGTATCTATTGCGCGAACTATCGTTGCGACCATCCCCACCCTTGCGACCCGACAGGGGCCTGCAAGGATGGGTGCCGGTTGGTGGGTTAGGTGGCTGGCTTTGGCTTGCGGAACATGCCGCCGATGCCCTGTGCCATCTTCGACAACGCCGACATGCCAGCCGGGCTTGGTTCTACCCCCGCCTGCTTTTCACCGGAACGGCGATAGACATAAACACCAAGAACCGCAAGCCCGACTGACCAGATGGTCGAAAGGCTGACCATGGCCGTGATCACTTCTGCGGCAAATTCCGGGGTGTTGATGATGGTCCAGGCAACAGCCCCCATCTGCAACCCCCATGTGATCGCCATGATATATCCAAAGGTCGGGCGCATGCGTCGGACATACCAGTCTTCGGATTTTACCTCTGTCTGGATTGTCTGGTTTATGGTCGCCAGCCGTTCATTCTCGGCTCGGTACATCTCGATCGCGCGATCACCGGCCCTTGCCTGAAACTCAAGCAACTTCGCCGGGTCCGCCTCAAGCGCCGCAACGATATCATCCTCGGCATCAAGCCCTGTGACCTGACGGCCAACTTCAAGGGCTGCGTTCATGACCTTGCTGGACGTGCTGTCATCGGATGTGAACAGATCAATCAAGGCTGGTGCAAGACCGATCAGGGCAGGAAGAAAACCTGGCATCACGCACCCCCGATATAGCGTTCATAGTTCTCGACAAATTCCTGTTCGGTGCCTTTGCCGTGAACCGTGTTGTAGTACCGCTTCCAATAGACCGCCATGCCGCGCACGTCATCGGCCTTGGGCAGCGGTTCGGCCCGGCGCAGGTAATGCACCCGGCACATCAGCGCCGCATAGGCCAGATTGACGGTCAGGTTTTCGGCCTTGTCGATCGCACCGATCAGCCAAGCATCCACAGTCCCGCGCAGGTCATCGCGATATGACAGATAGTTGTCATAGATATCGTCAAGGGTGCGTGGCTCCATCTGAAAGATGCCGCGTGCCGGGCCGCCTTTAAGCTGGACCAGATATTTGCCACAGCAGCTTTCCTGTGCAGCCGTGCCAAGCACGAGGTTTTCCGCCGCCTGCGACCACACCCCTGCTTCCTTAAGCACAGGGCGGATGACAGCAAGGCGCAATTGTGATGCGTCAATCATCGTATCCACCCCATGGAAAGCGCCGCCCAAACCACGACATAGCCAACGATGGCCCCGATGATAGTCAGCGCGATGACAAGCCACATGGCCGGACCGGCCAGCATGGCGATGCCGCCAAACAAAGTACCGCCGATCACCATGGCGATGATGTGAAGGATAATCATCATTTCGGTGTTCCCTTCGCGTAGTGCGCCAGCAGCCGGTCAAGTATCGCTTGGCTGCCACTTGGTCCCAGCCACGAACAAATGCCGATGCAGGCAACCGTTTGGCTGCCCTCAAGCGCGAAATAACTGGCAACGCCAGAACCAACCGCTGCGCACATAACGGCCATCGGGACTTCCCACAGAAGATCCCACGACCAAAACCGGCGCTGACCCAGCCGCACAAGGCGCTGATGCCAAAGCATCCGCACCAGCACCGCAAAGGAAAACAGCAGACCGTTGGTCTTGATCAGGTCCACAAGCGATTCAATCGAAAATGACGGCGGCAGGTTCTCTTGCATCTCACCCCCTGATGCAGGAATTGGCAGTTCACCAGCGGGACATCAGGCCCCCGGCCCCTTTAGCTTTTCTTCAAGTTCCTGCCACGCCTCCCCGCTTGCCACGAGGCAACTTGGGCCGGACGGATAGGTAAACAGGATGGTCCAGGTTTGGCCATCGGGGGCTTTAAGCACCTCGATCACGCCACCATTGGACGTCACCCCGACCGCAACCGGTTCCTCGGAATATTTGGCCGAAAGACCATCGATCACCTTTTGCCGATCGCCGCACACGGGTGCCGCGCCTGCCCCGGGCATGAGGGGCAACAGCAACAAAAAAAGGATCGCAGCCCGTGCGATCCCGTAACAAAGCTTGACCTTGTTCATGGCCCTATTCCCCCTCCGGTTCCGGTGGCGGTGACCAGTATTGATCATCCTGATAATCCGCCGGAATCGGGTCCATCGCGATCAGGGCAAAGTAACTTTGCCAGATCGCCTGCCGCCCCTGCGAGACACGCACGCCGGTTCGAACGATATCCATCCATTCCAAGGGCGTTACCTCAACCGGGCCGGTGTTGGTAACGATCTTGATTGGCGTTGTGTCGGAAAGCTGGAGCTGTGCGACAGCCAGCGGCATGACTTCCATCATCCAGGCCGCCATGTCCTTTTCATCGGTGCCGATGGTGTGAACACCGCGCCCATCGCCGAAATCATAATCGAATGATGCGGCGGCAAGACGGCGGTTTCGTTCGGTTTCGACGATCGCCTGTGTCGGCGATGGGGAAACCCATTGCGACCCATCCCATGCCTCGCCAGATGAAGATGGAACCAGTTCGGTATAATCGGAACCGATAGCGCCCAGCCAATCCACAATGACCTTGGACGCATCCGACTTTCGATAAACGGTTTGTCCGCGATTATCTTCGACCGAAGACCATGAACCGGATGACGGATCAAAGACCCGGACACCGCCATCAGGCACCGAACCGACTGCAACAGTCGTCGCGTTCGCTGGCAAAAGATACTTCCCGGGTTCCTTGGGGTTTTCGCGGGCGGGAGACGTTCGGATATGCTCTTTTGTAACCGGGTGATAGTGATAAATTTCCATGTTCGCCTCAGTATTTTACGCACGCCAACAATGCGACGTTTCGACCGCGCGTCTCGCCGGAAACGGATGCAGAATAAGGCACATCAGTTAGGAGGTAACTTGCCGCAGAAGATGGCGCACCGCCTGATCCCCCTGATGCATAACGGTCAAGGGTCGTATCCGTGGCGTCTCCAAGACCAAAGCCAGTGTCCGGATCATCATAGTAAAGAATATCCGGATTAGAGCTTGACCATTGAACACCTGACTGATGCTTGTGGTCTGACAAACTGTCTGCTTGGGACGAACCAAACACGCGCGCCGCATCAACACCGCGCCCGTCATCCCACCCGCGAACAAATTCGCCACGAAGGTCTGGAAGATTGAACGTTGTCGAACCGTCCCCCGCACCGAATGCAGTACCCAAAACAGCAAAAAGACTTGAATATGTTACGCGCGAAATCGCCGCACCATCGCATGCAAGAGCCCCAGACGGCGGGTCTTCTGCCCCAAACCAAAAAACTGACCCTACCGGAAGCGCCGCCAGACCACTTAGCCCAGAACCATCACCATCGGCCCGCAACAATCCAGCAGAACCACCCGCCGCCACATCCTCAAGCCGCAAAAACCGGCTGGCAACGGTGCCGTGATCGATCCACCCGGTATTCGCCGCATTGCGCTGATAAAGGTGGCCGTCACTGGTATTGACATAGGCCATATACGCATAGGTGGTTGATGGGGCGCTTGCGCCAGAATTCATCGTTGCGACGGCAAGAAACGCATCATTGAAATCACCCCGGACAACCGCACCTGATCCATTTGCAGCGACGTAATCATGCTGTGCCATTTACCGCCCCGCCCGTGCTTTGCGTTTGTCATATTCCGCGATCCAGCTTTCCGTCGCTGCTGGCAACGTGATGCTCTCAACATCACGCAGATGGCGGAACCCTTCGATGATTGCCGTTTCGGCTTCCACCTTTTCGGACTTGATCAGATCAAACCGGCCTGCCTGCGGGTTCCAGCGGTACCGACCCGGTTTAAGGTCACAATCGCCACCATCTACCCATTCCGGCATGCCATCGGTGACGGTGGCTTTGCTGCCCTCGGTCATATCTTCGTAGCCCGTCAGCAGACCGGATCGATCCAACCGCGCAACACGGATGGTTGGCGCGGGCGTAGCCGCACCTTTGGTTTTCTTTGCCATGTTGGAAATCCTGTTAAACCAGTTGTTCTGCGGTCACCCGCATGTCACTGACCCGGATGTTGTAGGATTGGTCTGACACTGTCAGAACCGCCTTGAAATCAGTGCCGCGACAATAGACCTCGGCACTGTCAAGACGCTGCCACTCCGACCAGGTCGGTGATACATTCGGGTCATCATCGGTGGTGCGCACCCAGATGGTGCAATCGCCTTCGCCCGATGCTTCACCGTCCCAGTCGGGCCAGTCATCGACCAGGCCCGGACGGTCATCGATCAGATCGACCACATTGACGACCTCTACCGTCACAGACGCCGTCAGACGCATCCGGCGCTTGGTGCCGAAATCAAGGCCCGATCCCCAGTCATATTCGCCGCTGGTGCGAATGCCGCCATAGGCATCGATTGATGACACCGCATCAAAATCAATGATGTCATCAACAAGCCCGGCCCCCTGCAGGGTCAGGTCACCGTCGTCATTGACAATTGTGCCATCATGCGTGCCGTCATAGGCCGCACTTTCAACCACCGTGTCATAGGTCGAATATTCAAGAACCGTCGCACCGTCGGTTGTGACAACCGCCGGATCCGACACCGTGCCGACCGCATCCACGAACTGCACAAGGTACGAACCCGGCTTAAGCGGCAACACCGCCATGGTATCGCCGCCCGGCACGTCATCCCCGATCGAGGTAGACGTTGCCAAAGTCGCACCCGAAAGCGCCTGACAATGGCGGAACCGGACAACACCACCCTGCGTCACGTCAAGATCCGGCGACCGGTTCCAGCGCAGGAACACAAAGCCACCCGACACCGAAATCGTCACACCGGTTGGTGTGGCAGGCGTATCGCCAAGGCCCTGAATTTCCTTACGCACGGTGACGTAATCGGACCCGGGCCCGACGACACTGACCGCCTTGACGCGCCAGTCATAAATGCCGGTGGCAACGTCAAACAGTTCAAGGAACGGGCGGCCCTTCACACGCGGGTAGACCGTCCATTCCAGTTCACCAAGCAAACGACTTTCGAACTGGTAATCGGTCACAAAGCCGTCATCGGCCTCGCCCGATTGCAGAACCACCTTGACCTTGATGCCGCCACCATCACGGGTCGAATATTTGACCTCGGTGACATCAAGGCCGTCTGGCGGTTCGACATCGCTTGGCGATGGCAGCGTGCTTGCCGCCGATACCGCCACGATCTTTTCATCCGCTGTGGTCCAGTCATAACCCTCTGCGCTGGTTTCGCGCAGGGTCATGTCGATGCCAAGCCGGATCACATCGCCATCATCACGCGGCGCAAACCGCCAGGCGACAATTTCAAACGGCTTGTCATCCCAGCCATAGGCCGACCGGGTAAACCCGACGACATCGCCAACCCGAACCGCCATGGCCTTGAGGTTGCATTGCAATTCAACCTCGATCTGCTGGCGATTGCGAAACAGTGCCTGCTTTTGCAAACGCTGCCCGCAGGATGGCGACGTGGTGTACAGGAATTGATAATCTGTGGCGATGGTTTCGCCCTGATCCTCGGCAATAAACACCTCGGATTTCAGGACCGGCAAATCAGTCGGCTGCCAAAGACTGTCTTCGGATGCATAGACTGCCCGAACTGTGTTGAACAGCTCGCGCTTTGACTGGCGCGTGCGCAGACGGATCGGGCCATCAAGCCAGCTTTCATCAACCGTATATTCCGGCGTACGGTAATACCCGGCATGGATCGCCCATTCCCCGCCCGCACGGCATGCAATGCCGGCACCGGGATTAAGCAGCTCACGCAGGTTATCACCAACCGGCTTGCCGGTATCGACAACACCGGAAACCACATACCGCTTTTCTGTTCCGCCGGCGGCAAGGTCAACAACTTCATCACTGACATTGGCCGACGCAATCAGGTCATCCTCATTGATCGACGCATACCCGGCACCGACACCGGCACTTGACGCGACATAATCCGCCGTCACCAGTGCCCAGTTGTTGGTGTAACCGGTTGTCTCTGTGCGCGGGTCATAGATATCGTTCTTGCCTTTGACCAGCGCCTTGATCTGCGGGATGCCGGATGCATAAACATCCTGATCCCAGGTCAGTTCGCAATAAAGCTTCGCACAGCCTTCCTGCTTGTGATCAACCGTCCATTCGCTGTTGCGCGCCCGCATCGCGGCCAAAAGATCGGCGTCACCGGCCTCGGTGCCATCACCCTTCCAGAAGGTCGCATACCCGGCAAACTTGCCCGTCGCGCCACCGGTGCCCGATCCCTCGAACACCTTGGTATCGCCAAACCAGATATCGCCAATTTCCTCGACCGGGTGCCCGGTCAGCGTGATCAACAATTGCAGCTTGCGCTTGCCATCGGTCACATTCAGAAAGGTAATCGGCCCGGAAACCGCCGTTTCCCCGTAAACAATCGGGCGGGTGGCAACAGACTGGCGCACCATCTGTGTGCGACTGGACAAAGCCGCACCAACACCAAGAGCCGCAGCAGAAGCTTCCGGTTTGGTTGCAAAAAGAGACGCACCGGCATAACTGATGGCCGCACCAACAACCGCGCTAACGACAGCCGACAAAATGACGTTGGTGATAATTGCCCCGGCGGCCTTGGCCGCAGCAGCAGCAACGACAGCGACCGCTACTTGTGGCATAGGCTAGACCCTCCAGGCACGCAGGCCCGCTTTTATCGACAGGAACACAAGGCCCTTTTCGCCCTGCACCGCCCATTTCGGGCCGACGCAGATGGCAAGTGCCTCGCCAAGATCGGAATCAACCAGGCCAACATCACCACGGCGCGCGGTCAGGCGCGGCACTTCGGGCCAACCCAGATCGCCGGTGATTTTCTCGACCGTTTCGGCAAGGCCACCACCGGCAAACCGCTTGAGCGCCGCGTAAGCCCCGCGTTTGGTTTTGTAGTTGCCGCGAAACGATGCCGCCGGATCGATGCCGGTAATTGCCAACAGACCGTCACAGACGGTCAGGCAACAATCCGCATCACCCCACGAAAAAGGCCGCCCGAAGGCGGCCTGTTGCCAATCTGCAAGTTTGCTTTCCCAGTGCGGCAATCGCGTCATCACATCACCATCAACTAAAGCTGACCCCAGGTAATCTCGGCTTCCTGCAGGCTGTTGACGAACTCGAACCCGCGATCATCCGGGTAATCGGATTTCTGGTCTTCATCAGTCATCCGGCGGACCTTGGCCCGCTCGATCGCGATCAGGTCACTTTCGACCGTCACCGATATCGTGACCGTATCGCCGGTATCATCGACAATCGGCACATCCGTCCCGCCGGTGAAAACCGAATAGGGCTGCCCGATCAGCGCGCCGTTATCGGCAAGCGCGCCAACAAACAACTCACCCGGAAGCCCTTGGCGCATATCAACAATCGTTGTCAGCAGAAGGTCCGTCGGAATGCCCGACAAACTGAAAACAAGGCCGTTGGCCTGCACATCCTCGGTTTCCTCGATCTCGGAAATGCCGACAAATTCTCCGCCACCAAGCCATTCATACCCGCCCCAGGTAAGCGGGCCATAGCCCGTCCACATCCGCACATCACCCGCATCGGTCCCGATCCGCCCGAACAAGATCGGGCTGATCTGATCCCCCATCAGATGATTAAGCAGATCCGGATCAACATCGCGGCTCATGTCAGATGTTCCATGCAATTAAGCGTGACAGTCATATGACCAAGACGATCAATGTCATGTTGCGGAATGCCGTCAGGCAGCCAGAAAAGCGATGTCGGGTTGGTAAGCTCGATCGCCGATCCGCTCGATGGCGAACTGATCACACGCGGCCAGATATCTAGCGTGGCATTTCCCGAACCGTCGCTATCGACATCTTTCAGAACCTTATGCAACCGCATTACCGACCCGCTGGTCAGACCGATGCGATCCCCCGCCTTGAGGATGCCGGTTGTTGATGCCGTCCAGCCACTTGTCACAAGCGACCCGCCGATCTGATTGGCACCGGAAACAACCGGCGACCCGGTTGCCACGCCCTGCGGCCCGAAATTGTCCGGATCGCCCATCTTGAAAAAACCCTCTGCGCCGTTAAGCGACAGAAGGAAGGCAATCCACTGCCCGACCACTTCACGCGACCGGATCGGCGGCAGGGTGATATCAGCCTGCCATACCTGACCCTGGTTGCGCTGCGTTTGCCGTTGCTTGGTGAAAGGTGACACTGCAACCGCAACAACCGACATCGGACGCCACCGGATGGACTGCACACCCGGCTTGGCAGGCAATGTCAGCGGATAAGTAATCGTCATATCCGTGCATTCCCCTTGCGACGTTGCAGGCTGCGCACCTCGGCAACCGAACCATCAACCGCCGTCTTGACAATTGATCTGATTTCGGATGCCGACAAAGTCGAATTGCGCGCATCGATAGTGATCATCGGTGAATAGGTAAAGGCCTCTCCGCCGCCCTCCATCTTGACCGGAATATTCCGGCCATCCGGCAACGGCACATAGGCCTCTGGCGTGCGCCCCTCACCAAACAACGCAAGCTGTGGCGAAGACGCGACACCCCCGTTTGAGTACGCCCGCAGCGGCACCGGGCCACTGCCCGTCATGATGCCGCCATTGGCGAACCCGAACAGCGAGCCGTAATCAATGCTGCTGACAAAACCACCAACAGCATTTTCAAGCGGCTTGGTAATCGCTGTCCGCAGAATGACGCGGGCGATATCCTTTTCGAGTGATTTCAGTACATCGCCCAGCTTTTCACCAGACAGCACCGCATCCTCAAACGAAGACCCGATAACATTGCCGAAGTCCCGCGCAAACTGGCGGGCATCTCGGGCAGCCTCGGCTGCTGCATCTTCGGATTGTTTCAGACGTTCGTTGGCATCGATCAGGTTTTCAATCTGTCGCCGCTGTTCATCGGACAGCGCGATACCACCTTCGCGCGCGGTTGCCTCTGCCTCAAGGATCGCGCGAAGCTTTTCACGCTCCGATCCCTGGACCTGCAGCAACCGGTTTTCAAGCTTGAGCCCTTCGATGCTTTCAGCGATATCGCGGCGGGCGGTTTCCTCGGCCTCCGATGCCTTGACGACGTCCTCGATCGCCTCTTTGGCGTCGTAGTAGGCCCCCGCAGCCTCGCGGATCACAGCAGCGTTGCTGCTGTTGATGTCCACGCCAGCCTGCATCATGGCATTATAAATCGCCTGTTCGCGCGATGTGCGACCAAGCTGCTCTCGCTGAAAATTCAAGTTTTCGACAACTCGCTTGATCTTCTCGGCAGCCTTGTCAGATCCGCTACCACCACCGACGGTGCCGCCCGACCCAGAACCACCAGAACCACTTGAGTCACCAAGACGCGCCAAGGCGGCGTCAAGTTCGTCAACACGTTCCTTGGCTGCGACAAGCTCAAACGACAGGCTTGTCATTTCCTTTTCGATGCCGCCGATGATCGGCGAACCAGGCGAAGACCGCTCAAGAAGCGATTTCTGCTCTTTAAGCCGCGCCATCTGCAAACGGGTCGATGCAAGAACCTGCTCGTTAACAGCGCGCGCTTCCTCGATACGTGCCTTGGCCGCATCGCGCGCCTGCTCGGCAGCCGTCTTGGCAAGTTCATTGCCTTTGCCGGTAACCGAATTAAGTTGCTCCATCGCCTCGCGGTGAAGGTCTGTCGCGGTTTCGGCATCCCCTTGCGCCTGAGACAACAGGTACACACCACCGGCCAGAACCGTGATCGCAGCCCCAACAGGGCCGCCAAGGAAGGCCAGAGCGGCACCGGCACCGCGCGCAGCAACACCAACCGCTGTTAAACCGACCGCAGCACCACGGGAAACACCGGCCATGCTGGCAAGCGTTGCCTGATAGCGGATGTTCTCCGCCGCAGATGCGCGTGCCGCAGCAGCCGCCAGACCCATCTGCGTAATAACAGGACCAAGGAACTTGCCAGCCGCAGCCGCACCAACCAGTGCAATTACGGCTGCAACTTCATCAAGGTTGCTTGTCAACCCGATCACAGCATCGCTGGCAAGATCAATGGCCGCAGCCATCACATCAATGCCGCCGCTTTCGCCGATGGTCACATACAGATCATCAACCGCATCCTTGAGGTTCGAGAACCGGCCAGACAGGTTATCCATCTTTTCGGACATTGCCCCGCCAAAGTTATTGCGGGCAAGATCCTGCAGGTATCGCTCGATCTCGGCGGCATTCTTGCCGATCGTCGTGGTCAGGCCACGGAACGTGAACGCAACGTTTTCACCTTCGGATCTGGCCTTGATGCCAAATTCCTTAAGGCGTTCAAACTCGCCCGTGGTCGCATCGGCTACCGCCTGGATAAAGTCATCAAGCGACTTGCCATTGAACGAACTGGCGATATCGCCATAGGCCCGAAGCGCCTCCATCGACGGATCAAGACCAAGGTTTTTAAGGCTGATAAACGCCTGCGTAACCTCGGAAAGCTGAAACGGCGTTTCCTTGGCAAACACACGCAACCCGGCAAATGCCTGGTCTGCGGCCTCGGCTGATCCCGTCGCCACCTTGAGCGATGTCTGCAAATCCTGAAACTGCGCATTGACCTGGGCAATACCGGTGGCGATTTCCGCAACGCCAAGGCTGACACCAAGACCAGCAAGAATGCCGATCGTCGCCTGCGCACTGCGCCCGATGCGCGAAAGCGCACTGGATGACGAAAGCGCCGCACGGTTTACCCGTTTGTCAAAGTTGTTAACGATCCCTTCGCCCTTGCGCAGTTCATTGCGCATTTGCTGGGTGTTGGCTTCGATCCGCACCAGAAGATCAGCAACAGTCGCCATCGAAGCACCCCAACAAAAAAGGGTGCCCGAACCGACACCCTATTTACCCATTTTCCTGATCACGGCATCCTGAAACGCCTTGAACCCGTTGCGCTGGCGTTTGGCTGCCGCGGCCTCTGGATGGGCGGTTTCAAACCAGCCATCAAAGGCAATCATCATTTCATGCGGGGTTGATCGCCAGAACCGGTCTTCTGACCACCCCATGCGTCCGCAAGCCAACGCCGCCATCCGCCGGAACGGGTAGCCCGTTCCGGCATCGGCTCCCCCGCGTCATCATCCTTGGCCCGGTCTTCCTCGTCGGAATCCCGCCCCCCGGTAAGACCAAAGACAACGAACTTGCCAACCGGCTGATAATATTCAACCGCCCCGCCAGCATCGAGGATCCACTGCCCGACCTGATCACGGTCAACATCCTCACCCGCCGCCCGAAGACCGCAAGTCAGAATGATCGCCATATCGGTCAGGCTGACCGTCAGCGACACCGCATTGGCCGTAAGCTGCTGCAACGCCTTGCCGGTTTCGGTTTCGATTTCCGAAAGCGCGGTAAAACTGGGGCGCAACACACGCTGCGCCCCACCAATATCAATCGCGATCTCGCCGCGATATTCGTTGGCCGTCATCATGCATACCCGGTGACATATACCGGGCGGGCAGACGGCGACAGGGTGAAGTCATACGGGTTCGGATCGTCCTTGCCGCCGCCACCGGACTGACCGGAAATCGAGAACGGCGCATAGTAGCTGTCAAGGTACGAGTTGATCACCAGGCGGCAATTGACATCCGTGCCATTGTCGATGGCATCCGAAAGCTTTTTCCAGTTGCCATGCTCACCATCGGTGGTGAATTCAATCTTGCCACCTGCCGTGACCGACATGGTGACCGTGCCGGCACCCTGCGGCGACCAGTTGCCACTGTTCTTGTCGCCAAAGTCAATCTGACTGGCGGACTTCTCATAGGTCGTGTTGTCCTGCCCAAGCAGCAGGGAGTAATTCTCGACCGTGATGGTGACACTTTCGCCCGCCGCCTCGGTGACAAGGGTCACATCCTGGCGGGTATCGGGATCCACCGGGGCCTTGAGTGTAAGCGAACCCGCCGCCGCCGTGGTGACGATTGCGGTGAAATCCGGATTATCGGCAAAGCCGGTCACGGTGATCTGCGACCCCTGCTTGATGCCGCCATCAATGAAACCGTCACCGGAATCCGACATGGTAATCGTGCTGCCGGAAACCGACAGGCCATAGGTGATCGCCGCCGACAGGGCCGCACCGCCGTCACCAACATAAAGCAGACAATGCTTTGCTGTTTCTTTCGTCATCACTTGGTTCCTTGTTAATGCCGCCACCAAAAAAGGCCGCTTATGCGACCTTGTCTGCGCCTATCCGATACCGCGCAACCCCATGGGTCAGGCGGTCATCGACATCAGGTATGGTTTCCGAAAATTCAAACCGGCATGAAATCGCATCCATGCCATCAATGGTCAGATCGGCGTCATGCAAAACGCCATAAATCTCGCCAAGCAGTTGCTTGGCCTCGCGCCGCCCGTCCGATGCATCCGACCAGACATGCAAGGTAACCGTCACGCCAAAGCCAAGACTGGTCTTGGTATCTTCTGGCACCTGCGTATCATCACCGATCACCACATAGGGCATCTGTGCGTTGCTGGGCACATTGTCATGCACATCGCATTCCAATGCCGCATCCAGCACCGAAAACAGCGCCTTTTGCACCGGCCACGAAGCATCCATAACGCCTACCTGCTTTTATAAAATGCCAACCGATCCAGCGTGTTGTTGATCGCCCTGGCGATCCGCTTGGTGATATCCGCCCGGTTCATTTCCCATGCCGGGAACAGGAACGGATGCGCGCGTTGCCGCGACGTGCCAAGTTCCTCGAACGCCGCACGCCAACCCGCCTGCCGCCAAAGCCGCTTCCACTTCGAACTGAAACCGATCTGGGCTGACATCTTGTCACGTCCCAACTTGTGACTGATCGATGCCGCCAAATCGCCACTGTCCTTATGCACCAACCGCTTGGCGTCATATTCGATCAACTCGGCAGCTTCGCGGACTTCGTCACGGACCTCTTGCGATACTTCATCGGGCAACCGCCGCAACAGCCGGCGGAAATTGTTCACCCCGCGCAGCCCAGATCCTCGACGGCTCATACCCAACCCCAAAACGAAAGGCGGCCCGGTTTGCACCGATGCCGCCTGCTAAGTTTCTATTGCATTAAAACCTGTGCACTACTCAGGTTTAAGATCATCTGCCATCGTGGGAATCTCCCACTTTGAACATAAACCTAAGGCCTGAATATCTGAACTTCGGCCCGACTAAGCCGCGACGACTTCCCGCGATGACGATGGCATCGCCACCGACACAGGCACCACCACGCCGCGCGAATTGACAGGTCCGAACCGCGTTGGTCCAGCCGATGGCAACGCACCCGGAAGCGACATTAGCGCCATGCGCCAGCCCGCCGCCCATTTGGTATTGGCAAACACCCGGCGCAAGGCCGGATGGGAATTCGCCACCAGAACACCGCCGGGACAGGTCGCATCGCAAACCCGGATACCCATTGCCCGCAATTGTTCGACCGCCGCAGCAGAATGCCGCGCCTCGGTGATCAAATCACCGATCAGCCCACCACCATCGGCCGACGCACCCATCAACCAGGCAAGGCAGGCAACACCCTTGGAACTGTCAAGGCCGGTGTAATCCGTCTCAGGCTCGACCATCGGCAACGCACCACACTGGTTCCAGATACGCCGCGCCGCCGCCCGCCCGAAAATCTTTCGGACTTCGCGTACAACCGCCAAGGCGGAATTGACCTCTGCCGTGCCGTATTCTGAATCATCCCCCGTATCCATATCCCCGGTCGGGGCCACAGGCGGGATTTCATAACGACCAGTCCGGCGCAGTGTCGGCAGAACTTCTGCCGTGATCCATTTCTTGAACCGTTTGGCACTTTCCTTGCGACTGGTCAGGATCAGCGAATAAAGCCCGCTTTCATTGATGATGGTCACGTCCTGAGTGCCACCGGGGGTGTCCACAGTATGGACACCCTTTTCATCGTCATCCAAACGCGCGGTAACATTCCGATTGTTTGTGATCGCCAACACTCGGCAGATATCTGCCAACACGAACCAGATCACGCCTTCACGATCGATGGTGCGAACCTCGCGGCCCTCGAAGTCAAAAACCATTGGCATCGTCATTGCACACCACCTTTCAGCGCATGAATATCAACCCGCAGGCTGGCGACCCGCGCAATAAGCATTGCATGACCGCGCTCTGACAACGCACCGCTGTTAGGCTCGGCCAGTGACATCAGGGCATCAAACTTGATGCACAACTCATTCATGTCCCGTGCCCGAACAGCGACAAGCTGATCCTCGTACCAGTCGGCTAGATTGCCGTCGCCATCTCCATCCCCGATCAAGCGCAGCGCCTCATAGGCAAACCGCAGATCGGTGACGGTCGAGGCGACTGAAAACTTTATGTCCGCCATGATTTAATTGCCCTTTCAGATATCAGGTGGTACTTTAAGTATCACCTGATGTTGATATGGTCAATTAAAAACCACATGGTACAAAAATGATCACTGGTTCGCAGATACGAGCAGCACGCGCCATAATAAAAATTACAGCCCAAGAACTGGCCGAAAAGGCACAGGTTGGATTGATGACTGTGCGCAGGGCGGAGTCATTCGACGACACTGTGCCAAATATCAACAAACCGAATCTTTCTGCCATTCAGACCGCACTTGAAAACGCAGGCATAATCTTCATTGCCGAGAACGGCGAAGGCCCCGGCGTTCGACTGCGCAAGTCCTGAAATATTTGACTCCCATCATATGACGGTCGTAGCATTCCACCCCTGATTGCAAAGGGGGTATTATGGAAGTACTGATGTGGCTCACTCTCGGCGGCTGCGCCATCGTTGTCCTTTGGTGTATTTCAAAGCTTTTGCCCCACCCAAAAGAAAACCCGCACTACGACAGAAACAACAACACCACGATCGATCCCAACGCCGCGTTTCGTGAAGCCCGCCATTGGGCCGAAAGCGGCCAAGCCTATGCCGAGAACAAAGCATTCGAGGCGAAAATCGAACGCCTCCAAAACATCGGACTAGGGTATGAACAAAAATCGTCGCGGCCCGGACGACAGAACATCTTTTTCGATAAACGCGAACGCCCTGATGGCTTCCACAGAAAGTTTGTCGAACACGAACCGGTTGCTGGCGCAAGCCATTACCAACCGGCATACGAAAAGCTCTATGCCGCCAAGAACGCCCAGATCACCCTTTTGGCCGAACCAGACAACAAGTTCGACCCAAACGCCATCGCGGTCAAAGCCGACATCGGATCAGAAGAACTCCACCTCGGCTATCTTTCGCGCAAGCTGGCAAACCGTTTCAGTCAACAGGTTCCCTCTCACGTTCCGACATTCGCCCGCCTGACCACGATCATCCCGCCAAACAACGGCATGCACGGTGGCGCCAGAATTGAAATATGGTTACCACGCCGCGACCTCTGGGACAAATACAAGTAGACAGCCTACGGCGTTACCTTCTCGGCCATGACGGTCATGAAGCCTTCATTGGTTTCACGCAGCACGGATCGGATCCGCAACACATCGCCGTTGCTCCGCACGATCCGATCGGCTTCGTTGACATCGGTGCGGCGATACAGCCCGACTTCAAACATGGTGCTGCTGCCCACCTGTGCGGCGCGCACCTGTTCACTGCCCGACATCGGCTTGACCTTGGCCCAGCTTTTCGCACCAAGCTGCGCCCAAGCCTCCACCGACCCGCCCCCGGCATTCTTGGTATGACCGACCTGCTCAAACGTGATCAGCTCATTCATTTCACCGGGCTGCATCAGAACCTTCGCTTTCACTGCGGACAGACATCACGGCACAGCCCAGCTTGATCAGCCAAAGCCCGACCAAGACCCGCGCCTTGATCATTTTCACGTCCCGTAACGCGATTTCGGCGGCATGTTGATGCCCGGTGCCGTCAACAACCTTTAGCAAAACCTTCGCCATCAAAACCCCCACTTGCGGGTCGCATTAAACAGCGACATGAATGTTTCCGGTATGTCGTTGACGATGTTGCCAACATTGATCGGCACCCGGTTGATGTACCAGTGCCCCACCAGAAACAGCACCATTTGGCGCACCTTTTCCGGCAGCTCCGCCGCCGTGCCATACCCGGCAACGAATTCAACCGTGATCGCCTGGCGCTGGACGCGGACTGTCGGCCATGTTTTGCCAAAGGCCGGAACGATCAGGCCGGGCTCAACATTGTTGATGACCTGATATTCGGCACTATCAAGCGTTTGTTCGACACCATCGGCATCAATGTATTTGATGGATGACACCGTTTGAAGCGGCGGTAATGGCAAGGTGATTTCAGACGGGAACGCACCATCAAGCGTGCCAACCCATGTCTGACTGACAAGGGCACGGCCAAGGATACCGTCACGGCCATCGATATAGCTTTCAGCCCCGAGCACCAAAGATTCAATATAATCGTCTTCATCGGCGAAGGCCGCCGGCACGCGCAATTGCGCCTTGGCCTGATCAAGCGTGACAATCCGTTCACCCGGTGCCGTTTTAAGCGATACATCCATGCCGCGCCTCTTACGCAAAAAGGGGCGGTCACCCGCCCCCTTTGTTCAACAGTCGGTTCCGCGATCAGATTTCGCTGGGCGCAGAGAAGATATAAACGCCCGACACCTTGGCGGTATCGGTGCCAGATGCCGAAAGGTCAGTGGTCTGCTTGAAACGGACGTACTGATTGGCCTCGGCCAGATTGATATTCAAATCAGCAGCACCAGTTTCGGTCGAACCACCCGAACCACCGGTCAGGGTCAGCATGGTGGTATCGGTGCCGATTTCCACCCAGGTCGAACCATCAACGGAATGTTCCCAGATGCCCGTGGTGATCGACGTTTCACCTTCTGCCAGGGTGGCGGTCACCGCGACGGTGGCAACCGCACTTGCATGGCGGACATTGTCAAAGGCGGTCAGGCGATCAATCGTCGCCCAGGTCTGTTCGGTATTGTCAGTGCCAGCGCCAGCGGTCAGATCATATTCAGCCGCCGCGAACACCGGGGTCAGATAGGCTGCATTGTCGCGGCCAAGTGCGGTATCCATTGTTTTTCACTCCATTGCAAATGACAACGGGCCGCCCGAAGGCGACCCGATCAGATTGCGGTCAAACCGGAAACCGGCTTACTGACCCCACTTGACGTTGTTGAGCATCGCGAACGCCTGGTCATACTTGAACCCGAAGTCATGCGACATATCGAGTTTGATGCCCAGCATGCCCTGCGCCCAGAGGTTGACCTGATTGCCACCAGCGTCTTTGTAGGACGCCTGATCGCTGGTCGAAAGCGACATGGCAACGCTGTCAGCCACCATTGCGTAGGAATGGCAACCAAAGAAGATTTGACCACCACCACCAGCAGGGCCGGTGATCTGGGTGCTGGTGTAAACCGGATACCCCATCAGGGTCGGGTTTGGCCCTTCCAGAGTCGGGAACGCCTTCACATCACCCTGATAGACATCCTCAAGATACATCTTGATCAGCGGCGACATGAACCAAGCCGGGTTGGTCCCGTTCATCGGGACATTGGCAGTTGCCATCGCCTTGAGCGCCTTGCGAAGCTCGGTGCGGACCTGAGCGTTGGTCGGTGCGGTCTGGCTGGCAACATTGAATTTGTTGTCAGCAAGGATGCCGTTGGCATAGCCCTTGACTTCCTTACCAACACCTTTGCCGTAAAGGAATTTCAGGTCTTCGAACTCGGCGGCTGCGCGGACAAGTTCATCACGGCAATAAGCTTCGATGCCGACAGACGCATTGCGCAGCAGCTTTTTGGAGATCGGCAGGATGGCGGCAATATCCTTTTCCGCCATCGTCATCGTGCCGAACGTGACGCCGGTTTCCTCGCCCTGCTCGTTCTCACCGACATAGCTGACAGACGCACCGGTTTTGCCCTTGAAGTAGGTGCCGTTACCCGGAACGACCGTCGCATTCTGACGCACGATCGTATTCGGGCCGAACAGCTTGATGATTTCCGGCATGTAGGTCGGGGTCACCATGAAACCGCCGCCGGCGTTCTCAGACATGGTCTGGGCGCGCTCAAGGTTCTTCACCACAACGTGGCGTTCACCATAAAGCTTCTGAGCCACAACAGACGGATTGGTCGAGCGACCTTCACGCAACTCCACCTGCGCCAGCGCGTAACTGCGCACAAACATACCGAATTCATCGGAAAGGTTGCGCTGCTCTGCCGGTGCTGCTGCGATGGTCGGGCGATCGCCGAACGGGTTCTGCGAACGGGTCTGGCCCGCTGCCGCGTCATCCTGACCTGCATCGTCATCCGGAACCTGTGCAGCCGCTTCGGAACGGCGCTGTTCCAGCTTTTTCGCGCGGGTGATATCACCATCAAGCGCCTCGATCTGTGCCTCGATCTTGTCGAACTCGGCACGCTGTTCGTCGGTGATTTCATCGGCCTTGGCGATCTTATCCAGATCAGCGACCAGCTTGGCGCGCTGTTCCAGCAATTCCTTAAGGGTCTTCATTGTCGTTAACCTTTCAGTTGGGCAAGACGCGCACGCAGCGCAAGGTTGTCCGGCGCAGGCCGGGTTGCCAGCGACCGGACGGCCACGCTGGTTTTCGGATAGGCAGGCATCGAAGTGACCGTGATTTCGCGCACGTCAACTTCATCATGCTGAACGCGGATCAGACGCCCGCGATCGTCATATTCGGTCTGGTTCTTGACCGGCAGGAAACCGAAGCTCATACCCGGGTAATTCTTGTTCCGGATATTCTCATAGGTATCGCGACCAAGGGTTGTGTCCGGCAGGATTGCCTCGAACGCCAGGCCGCGCTTGTCCTCTGTCAGGGTCAGCGTGCCGGCACCGGAACGGGCCAGAAGCATGAACGGCATATGCTCAACCAGGAACCGGACATCCTTGCCATCGCCGATCGACTTGGCAAAGCAGCCGGGGTTCAGCCATTCCTCGAAGGTATGGCCGCCATACATACGGATCTTGGTTTTGCTGTTGAACATCGCGGCATAGCCCTTGACCATGCGCGCGCTGTCATCCTCGGCCCGCAGCTCGACATCAAGATTGAACCGCAGTTCAAGCTCGGATGGCGATTGCCCGTCTTCCAGATCAGTCTTGTGCGTCATTCGACTGCCCCTTGTTTTGCCCGGCCATCGCAATCGGGATGCTGGCGCTGTTGATGAACAGTTCATCACCGCCATCCATCGGCGGAAGGCCGCGTTTGGCGCGTGCTTCGTTTGGCGTCATCTGCCCGTTCTGAACGGCCTTTTCCAAGACCTCCGCAAACGATTTCTGATCCCCACGCAGCAGCAACGAGTCATCATGACCAAGTTCGAACTGGCGGCGTTCATCATCGGTCAGCAGATCCTTGCGCGCCGTCTGTTCAAGATCGATCAGATGCGGCAACAGGCAGTGCTTGTAATGCGCAAGGTCAAGGTGCTCGACGTTCGAAAACGTCGCCTTTTCCAGATCATTGATCAGATGGGCCGACACCCGCAGGATCCCGGCAATGATCGACCGGTCATATTTGCGGGTTTCAAGGATCTGCCCGTCCTTGTTGGTCTGGCTGTGCGGGTGATAGGTCGCCCCGTGCCCGAACACACCGATACGCCCCGTCTTGGACGAACCGCCGTAAGCCGACTGGATTTGTTCTCGCAGGACTTCCGATTTCTCTTTATCCAGCGGGGCCTCGATCGCCATGTGACCCGACAGGTTCACACCGTTCTCGAAGTTGCTGTAAACGAAATCCTCAGCCTTTTGGGCCACCTCAATCGTCTTGTCCTGATAGGCCTCCCAGACCGACGCACCACGCAGGCCGTAATTATCGCCCGCCGTGATCGGCTTGAACTGGATATGAAAGATTTCATCTTCCAGAAACACCGCCTGCAGGCCGCTATACCCGGTCACGCGATAGGCGCGGCGGCGCAATCCGGTTTCGGCTTCCAGATACCAGAACGGCATCACCCGGCTGTATTCGATCGGGTAAATCTCGGCAATCCGCCCGCGTTCATCGAACACCTTGAGCGCGAAGTGATCGCCATAGTTGAGCTTGTCAAAGAACAACATCTGCAAATACTGGAACGCCGTCATATGCGGGTTCGGACTGAATTGCAGAAGGTCATACAACGGGTGGTCAACCGCCTCGACCCGCGATCCATCCTGCTTGCGATACAGAATGAAAGGCAGCATGGCGCACCCCTCGGCAATCACATTGATGCAGGAATACACCGTGTGATGGCTGATGGGTTGCGACGTGCCCAGATTAAGGAACGGCTCATTGCGCCACAGCCGCGTATTGATTTCCTGTTCGCTGGTCTGCGCGCGTGTCGCCCAGCCGAACAATCTTTCTCGCAGCTTCATGCCACACCACCGAATATTGAATCGACTGTTACGATCTGCTCTTCCTCAGCCGAAATCATCCGGCCAATCGCCATCAACATCGCCACCACACCATCGATCTTGCGCATATCCTTGCGCGTGTCGGGTTTGACCGGCTTTTTGTTTTCGGCGTCATCCTGTTTGACCGACGTGTTGCTGATCATCCAGTCCATGACTGAATTGCCGTCATGGGCGATGCCCTGATCAAGCACCAGGCGTTCAAGCTCGCGGCACGGGGCCGCCATGCCATAGAACCCCTGGCCGCAGGAAACGCAGGTCAACCCGGCATCCTCAAGATGCTGGATGATCTGGCCCGCGAACATGCGGTCATAGCAGACCTCGGCAATCTCGAATTCGTCACTGAGCCCCGAAAGACCAAGCTCCTCTTTGCCGATCAGAAAAGCCTCGATCGCGTCATAGTCCGTTGCGGAACCATCCGTTTCACGAATAAGCCCTTGGGCAAGCCACACATCGTATGGCACCGCCTTGTCAGCGGCCCGCTTTTCAATCGTGCCTTTTGGCACCCAGAAGAACGGCAAAATCTTGACCGGCTCCCCGACCTCAACCGGCGGGAAGACCAGCACGGCGGCGGTGATGTCGCTAACCGATGAAAGGTCGAGCCCGACATAGCACTTGCGACCGCGCATGCTTTCGCGATCAATCACAACCTCGCAGCCGCGCCATTTCTCGATATCAAGCCAGATTTCCGCCGTCTGGCTCCAGACATTCAGGCGAAGGCGCTTGAACCCCGAAAGCGATGACGGGTTGTTCTTGGCCTCGATCGATACCTTGCGCATCGCCTCGGGCAGGACCGAAACCCCATAGTTCGGGTTGGCCTTTTCCCAGGACACCTCGGAAAACGGATCATCGCCATCATCGATCGAACAGATGAACCCGAACCAGGTATCATCCTCGAACACGCCATTAAGAACGTTGACCGTGTAATCATGATGCTGCCGGCAGATCGAATAAGGGTTGGTCCCTGCCGTCGTGATTTCCACATGCAACGGCTGGCGACGTGCGCCCATGCCGGTTTTAAGCACCTCGATCAACTGCCCGTCCGGGTGGGCGTGAACTTCATCTACCAGATTGCAATGGCTGTTTAGGCCATCAAGTTTCTTGGCATCCGCCGAAATGTATTTCAGTTCCGAAAAGCTTTTCGGATGTTCCATGTGCCGCGCCATCCGTTTGACGCGGCGGCGCAGTGCCGGGCTGGTCGCAACCATGCGATCAGCTTCCTGAAAGATGATCTTGGCCTGATCGGCCTTGGTCGCAGCGGTGTAAACCTCCGCCCCCGGTTCATCATCGGCCATCAGCATGTAAAGCCCGATCGGGGCCAGCCATGTTGACTTGCCGTTCTTGCGCGGCACCTCGACATAGACGTAGGTAAACCGGCGGGTCAGCGTTTCTGATGTCAGCCAGCCAAAGATGACCGATGTGCAAAACGCCTGCCAATCGGCAAGCACAAATGGTTGGCCGCCCCACTGCCCCTTTGAATGGCGCAGGTAGCCAAAGAACTGCATCGCGTGATCCGCGCGCGGGATCGAAAACACCAAGCCGCGTTCCGCGCCATGCACCAGATCATCAAGCTGGCGTTGGCAAGCGGCGATGCGTTTCTTGCAGGCTGGCTTTTTGCCTTCGACAATGTCCAGCGCATAGATCGTGCTGATATGCCCAAGGATCGCCTCGGGCACTTTCTTTGCCAGATCCTTTCTGGTGACCGGGCGATGCTTCTTAGGTACCCCTGCCTTGTGCGAAGTCGTCGAAGTCATCGAACAAATCACCCTGACCTGCCGCCGACGCCAGGGACCGCGAAGCAGATGGCGTCATGCCAAATTCAGCAGTCAGGCGCAGAAAGGTCCGGCGGGTTTCATTGAACTGTGCAACCTCCGGGCGGGTCTTCATCTGGTTACCGTTACGGCCTTCAACCTCATAGGTTTCGCCGTAAATCTCGGTACGCTGCTTGCCATTGGCATCGGTGATTTTCACCTTGCTGCGAAACAGCGCACGGTATTCATTCATCTTCGCGACACAGTGGCAAAGCTCCACCACCGGCAGGACAAACAACGGATCAAGCCGATGCTTTTCCGCCAGTACCGGCGCGACCGCGTCCCACACCGCTGCGACATCTTTTGGCAGGCCGCGCGGCTTAAGATCGCGCGCCATTTCCTTTGCGTCCTGCGTCTGCGTTCCGGGTTGCTTCCCGTCCTGTGTCAGCCGAACGACATTGCTTGGCAGATCAGGTTTACGTCCCCGTGACATGGCTTCACTCCATCAATTCGGGAAACGCCTTCTGTCCTTGTCCTTCTGGACCAAGGGTTTACCCTGATGGGTTTTTCCTTTTCAATTTCCCGTGCGTAAAAACGTGACCACCCAAGCGGTCTTGGGCGGTTGGGGTGTAGAGATTTGACCCTCCCCCACCCATGCATCAGCGATGACCAAAGCCGCCGTCTTCTTTGGCAGTTTTGATCGAGTGGTGCGTTTTACAAAGCGATTGCCAGTTCGAGCGGGACCAGAATAGCTTCTGGTCGCCCTTGTGCGGGATGATGTGGTCAACCTCGGTGGCTGCCACGACATAGCCCTCGTTCTGGCATTGGCAACATAGCGGATGTTCCCGAAGGAACGCAGCGCGTGCCTTCTGCCACTTGGAACCATAGCCACGCTTGGCTGCGGTTCCGCGCCGTTCGTCTTGTCGCTTGCGATGTTCGGCCTGATGCTTCTCGCAGTATCGCTCCCTGGTCAGCGTGCCGCACCGGGCGACAGCGCAAGGCTTTGTCGGCAGGTTCGGCATCACATCACCACCAAAAGACTGCGGCGGCACCCGTGAGGGTAACCGCCGCGAGTACAGCTCGAAAGCTGTGGGAGGAAACGTCCAAGAAACTCAGCAAGCATCATCAACCGCTGGGAGACAAGAACAGCCCACAAACGAAAAACGCCCGCCGCTGGTGAGCGGCAGGCGCAGTTCTCTTGATGAGCCTGTTTAGGTATCCAGAAACCGCAAAACAAGTCAACAAGCTTTTTGAACTTTTTTGCGCGCATTCCATGGAGAGCGCGGAATTCTGGGCATTTCGATGGTAATGCCCATGCTGTCAGACGCCTGCAACCTCGTGCACAAAGCAGCCAGAAGATCCCAGACCAGCAGATAAACCAGCCTCGACTCTTCCACCTGCCGACGGGTAAGCGATGCATCATTGGTCCAGCCACCGGGCATCCAGTCTGGCATATCACCGGACCGCGCCGCCACAACCATCTCGACAACTGGATGACCAGGCAACCGGGCAAGGCAGCGCTGCATTTGCACCGGCACATTGGCGCCGACCTCTGCCGCCAACTCACCTTTGCGCCACTGGGCAAACAACAACTCGACCCCTTGCCAGATCAGTTCTGCATCCGGGTCAAGGTCCGGGGCAGATGATCGCGATGTATCGACCGACGCACCAAGCTGAGCCATCTCGATGCCCTTGCCCGTCATACTGCCCGCACCGTGAGCGGACCGGTTGTACGCATCCCAATTGTTTGCAATATCCGCCTTCTGGTCCCGCACCGCCCATTGCAACGCTGACCAGATATCCATCACATCCTGTTTAACCATCGCTTCACCCTTCCACTGATAGATAAAATCTATTGTTACAGCACTTTTGATAGTTGTAACGCCTCTGTAACGTCTAACTATATGATTTAATTCATTTGTTACAATGTTACGGATGTTACAGTGTTTTATATACGTATGCGCACGCGCACACACATGGAGGCTTATATAGGTGTAACAAGCGTAACACCGTAACATTGCTTATATTTCAAGGAGTTATCCGCCACGCTACCCGTTACACTTGGTGTTACAGTCTGTAACACCCGGTATCTGGACCCACCATTTCGCATGAAAATTTGCGAAGCACCGCTTTGCAATCGGGGTGCGGGGATGTGATTTGGCGTCACGCGGAACCCTCACTTTGTTCCGGATCAAGCATCAGGTCAAGCGGCAATTGCACATAGCGTGTGTTCGACCCGGCAAACCGCCGTGGACCGCCAACAATTGCGCCCTCAAGCCGCGCCAATGCCTGCCGATGCACCCCTGATTGCCAGCGTGTGTCACGGAAAAGCTTGACCAGCGTCGTGTGTTTATTCGCCACCTGGAGCACATCAAACGGCCCACCGGGGCGACCATCGGCCCGCGAAAGCCGCAAGCCATAGGCAGGCAATATCTGTTCTGCCTTGCGCTTGGCTTCGTCATAAAGATCGGCATTCGCCCCCATATCCCGGATCACATCGGCAACAAGCTGCCCGATCGTCGGACGATCCCCGCCGCGCCAGGTATCGACCTGACACGACAACAGATGGTTCAAGCATTCATCGGCCTCTGTATCGTTGCTTTCCGGCGTCTCAAGACCCCAGCCCGATATCTGATCAGCCGCGGTATTGGCATCGATCACCGTGTCATGCAGCAACGTTTCGCGCGCGGCCAACACCGGTGCAAACTTGTCTGTCAGACGCCGCGAATAGTTCGATTGCGCCAGCACGCCCTGATAAACCAGCATGTTCTCAAGAAACCGGCCATAGCCAAGAATCATCCTTGCCCAGATCCGGGGCCCGATATCGCGAATAAGCCGTGATCGGGCCGTGAAAGCCTCGACCGCAGCGGCATCAGCCGAAAGCGGGGCCAGCTCGACAAAGTGAATGCGCGATTGATCCTGCGGTTTGGGTTCGGGATGAAGGATCGATCCGAAAATGAACTGTGCGACAATCCGCTGCAGGATCGCCTTTTGATCGGCGCTGGCACGGCCAACACCGGCCTGATCAGATGAAAAGCCAAGCCGGGCAAGCTCCATCGCCGCCGATGCACGCGGACCCGGCTCCATTTCATCAAGAAACACCGGCCTTGCCGCCCCCTTAAGGGCCGCACGCACAAACGCCGCCGACGCATCAGATGACCGCAATGTGTGCTCAAGCCCGCCGACAGGCTGGGTCAGAAGTGTCAAAAGCTCTGTCTTGCCAACCCCGGCATCACCAATCAGCCAAAGCGTGGGCCGCCGGTCCAGCGCCCCGCAAATGCAGATCAAACCCATCACACCAAGGCAGATCGCAGGCCCACTGGCAGACAGGAAATTCCAGCTTTGCAGATGATCATGCACAACCCGCATTTCCTCGGCCTTGGCCGGGGTATCAAGCGCCGGGCGCAACGCAGCAGGCAAAGGCGGCTGGGCCGGATAAACCCACCCGTCATCAAGCTTCTGACCCGCATCAACTGATTTGGACCCGCTTGACAGCATCAGCTTGTCACCCGAATGCACGATCAACCCGCCGCGCACATCCTTCCAAACGCCAAGCCCGCGCACCTTATCCGGGCTGAAAATGCCCTTGTCGGCACATTGCATCATCAGCCATTCGCCAATGCGCGCAATGTCCGGCCCGACGACCTCAAGTTCCTTGTTAAGCTTGGGAAACGCCCGAACGCACCAACGCGCCTGCTTTTCCATCAAGGACGTGACTTCCTGCCGGTTGCCAAGCGACTTTGCCGCCATATCGCGCAACTGCCCCGAAGGTGTCACGAAATAATACCGCCCGTCATTATGGCCCAACGACTGCACCGGGCACGGCCCGGCATCGGCAATCATCGCCGCATTGTCGGTATCCGGGTCAACAAACGGGGTATCACCATCGGCGTCATCAATGGGGTTGTTGTGCCCGTTCTCATTGGCCGCATTAAGTTTTTTGTTCATCCGTCTCACCCCTGACAACGTCATTCCAGTCCTGACCGACCGGCGGATAAATCACCCGCGACCGGTAACCGATATTCGAAAATTTCCGCCGTGCCCGCTCAAACAGGCACCGTGCTGCGATCGGGTCCTTGCTGTCATTATCGGCAAGCACCGATATGTCACGCACCGCCTCCGCATCGCGCCAGGCAAGCATTTCATCGCCCCATGGCGGGCGATAACCGGGTTGCGACATCATCGGCTCTTTCGATGGATAGCGCCGCTTGGGCACATCGCGCCGGCGTCTGCCCTCGCCCAATCCGGCCCCCGCAAGGTTGTCAAGGCTGTAGGCCGCAACAAAGCCCCATTCGGGCCGCCGGATCATCCATGTCAGGGCATTTTCGATCCCCTCGGCAACCCCCATATGCGCCCGGATCGGCGTCAGATAAATGCCGCATCCGCTGATATACGGCAGGGCCGTGCGTACCTTTTTCGCCGGTAAAACCTCCCCACTTTCCGAATCAATCACCTCGGCCTTGCCTTTGCCATCGGCCCGCAAATAGGTCATATGCAGCCCGGCAAAGCTTCTGTCCGGCATCAACATCACCGCCACCATCACCGGGAATTGCCCGATTTTCCGGCCTTCATGCCAGTATGGATAATCCATCAGGCACCCGATGGTCGGAACTTCACCCCCCGGCCAGCATCGCCGTACCCGCAAATATTCCTCAACCGGGGTGCCGGTTATGCCGATCCGCTGGGCAAAGATAGTGCGCAGCTTTTGCGCCTCGGACTGTTTGGCAACCGTGCGTTCCGCATCAAGCTGTTCGCGCCGGGCACGCGATTGTTGCGCCAGCCGTTCACGCGCGATCGGGTCATCAATCCCCGCATCCGATGCCAGGGCCCGAATGGCCTCCACCATGCGGATACCGCGCACCTCGGCGTAAAACTGGATCAGATCGCCGTGCCAGCCACAGCCAAAACAATGAATGATCCCCTTGCGGTCATTGACCGTAAAGGACGGGCTTTTTTCCATGTGAAACGGGCACAAGCCCGCCTGCTCTGCCCCGGATCGCCGCAGCTTGACGAACGATCCGACCACCTCGGACGGCTGATACCGCGCCTTGACGGCATCAGCCAGTTCCGAAAGCGTGCGTTTGATATCCGCCGCCATCAATCACCCCGCCAGACACGATCGATCCGCTTGGGCGGCAGCGGCAGCCAGCGTTGCGGTGTGCACCCGCAATAAAGCCGCCGGTCATCCGGGTTCTGCCCCGCAAACGGCACGACAGAACACCAGTCACCTTGCGCGTTTTCCGGGTCATAACTCGACCAGCCTTCCTGCGACTTGTAGAAATTGGTGACATCTGCATTCCAGTATCCCTCGATCCATCCGAAATCGGATGTTTCGATCAGGATATGGCTACCATCACGCGGCGCATCCATCATCGACCGCCCATGGGTAAGACCATCAAGAACGCCAGACGCCCGCAAAAAGACCTTGGTGTAGCGCAAAGACCCTTTGAGGTACTTGGTCGCATCGGCGATGTAGGCCGACAGCGCGTCGTTGGTTTGCATCACTTGGACCCTCCGCTATCGGTTTCCGACCCATCATTCGTCACAACAATTAACGATGGGTCCCATCCGCTGATATCGGCGGTGTTGCAGATCATATGGCGGTGCGCCAAATGCTTAAGGATCACGCAACACGCATCGCTGACATCCGGGTCGCAGGCATCAACCATCAGATCGGCAAGCTGCCGATGCATGGGCGGCGGGGCTTCTTGGGTGGCTCTTGGCGTGCCACGGTCAACGGGTTTCCTTGACATCACGCACCCCCTTTCGACACCAACGCCGTTGACCATTCGACGGTGTAGTGCGTCGTCACCATCATCGGGCTGTCGCAGTTCGGGCAGTCGGTTTCATACGTCTCGCCATCGCCGCGATAGTCTTCCATTTCCGGGTGATATTCATCGCCGCAGGTCGGGCATTTGATGCTGTCCCGTTCCTCGGTATCGTCGTGTTCGCTGCTGTCGTAGCCAGCCCTTGCAGCCGCCTTGTTGGCGCGATCGCAAGGTTGGCACAAGAACCCTTCGTGATGCCCCCATGGAATCTCAGTGATCTTTGAGCGATGCGTGCCACAGTGAACACAGACATCATGCTTTTCACACCGCTGCGCCCTGTAATTCGGCTCTGTCCCATCGCAAACGAAGCATTCTGTTTTGGCTGTTACATCACACATTTTCGACATCCCTCCCAAGGCTCGCCCGCTTGCATTCGACCAAGCCAATCGCCGCACGGTAAGCCGGGCTATCGAAATATCCGAAAGCGCAATGAATAACAGTGTCGCTCGGGAGCCCCCTGAGTCGATCAGCAGTCCCGACGAAGAACACAAAGCCACCCGTTTCAGGGTTTATCCACCCAGATCGGGCACCATGGCGGTAACGCATCCACCCCCAATCGATCTGCGCTGTGAGATTAGCCTGATCAAAATTACGCGCTATGATGACTTCACTCATAACAAGCACCCTCCCAAACAACACGGCCAAGAACGGCCCCGACGGGGATGTATCCTTGCACCCCGGAATCAAAAATCATGCAGCGGTCCATCTCGCGGCTGGTATAGGGCGCGCCCAGAATGGTGACCACTTGCGGGAATTCGCCGTCTTCCATGCGCAGCACAACGGCCCGTTCGCCGCGTTTAAGCGCATAGTCGTTTGTATCGACAATCACCATGCGATCGCCCATGCGAAACACCGCGTGCCCGTCGATAAGGCGCGGCATTGGGTCATCAGGCTTGGTCAGGGGCGGCATGGTGCGCGGCTGGCTGGCCGCAATCTGCGGGCCGATCTTGTTCATGATCAGCGTCACCACATCGCTCACCACGTTTCGGCGGAAATCCTCTGAAACCCGCACGGCCGCGCGGGTTTCAGCGTCGGCCGACGGCCCGGCCGGAGGTACGGCCGACTGCTTTTCCAGAACATCCAGCACCCAGCGGCGGAAATCCTTGGCCCGGTCTGTCTTGGCCAGCATCGCAATCAATTGCGCCCCGCGCGGGCTATAAATCCGGTGATTGGTCGGAGCGATATGCCCCCTCCCGGTCAATTTGACCGTGAGGGACATCGCTTCGGTAAATTCATCTTTGTGACGGCGATAAAGCTTGCCGATTTCCTCGGCAGAGGCATAGCCCAATGCCCGTGCGACCTCGGCACCAATAAGCCACGGCACCCCGTCACGATCGATGATCGATAGTTCGGTATCTTGGAAAGTCAGTGTCGCAGGCAGATTGCCCGCAGTGTCATGCTTGGTCATATCGAAGCCCTCTTGGTTGCTTTCAACAGCACCACCAGAGAGGCTTTCGACGACCGCACTGGTGGCGGGAGGTTCGAAACCAGACCAAGAGCTGGCACCCAAGCCTTCCCCCGAAGGGTCTTGTATAGCAAGGGTCCACCCGCCATAAGCGGAGGTATGCACCCGGAATCCGGGCACAAAAATAGCCGTGACTTTCGTGACGGCTGACCGTCTTGGCAGAGGGTTTCGAAGCCCCCACGGCGGATTTTTCCCGCCGATGGGCATCACCATACGCCCCCTGCCCGCAACAGTCAATGAAGTTGGATGGGTCATGATCATCGCCCGCACCACCCTGAATCACAGACCGACACAGGGAAAAGATCGTCGTGCGACCCTTTGGCATGTTCAACAACAGCCCGGATGCCAACAGCGCCGCCATGCCGGGATGGCCGATACATGACGCGCGGATTTCCCTTGCTGTTCGTGCCAGCATCCTGTTCTAGCGCCTCGATATAATCAATCCGCTCCGGATCAAGGTGCTTCAATTCCTCGTGCCTTGCATTCACGCACGGCCAGCATTCCTTGGACCGGTGCGGCAAAACTGGCAAAGGCGTTTTTCTGATAAGATCATCGCGCATCTGTTCGGTATGCCGAACCAAAGGCGACCACAAATTGCGACCGCCATGATTATCGCTTTCCTCGACCCATTCCGGCGCGTCACTGCGCGCGGCCCCTTCTTCGCGGCGAATGCCAACCATGCAGATCGCCTCCCCGTCCGGGTCATGTGCATCAAGCCACTTTGACGCAGGCTCAATCTTTAGGGCCGCCGTGCACCACTGGAACCGATGACCACCCCCACGCGGCCAAGCTTTCTTGCGCTTAACCAGCGCCTCCATGCCTTCGCTTTTGATACGATGCGGCGTAAACCCAAGGTCGCGCACCCAATGCTCGGCAATGTCGACCCGCGATGCCCAATAACAAGCCGCCCACCCCGTGTCGGAATAGGCAACATGAACATCTTTCAAGCCTTGCTCATAGGCCCACTGGATCAAGGCAACGCTGTCATTGCCATATGAAGCAAAGATAACGTGATCCATCACCGCACCCTCCAGAGCATCGCCCAGAACATCAGAATTGCGAACGGAACGGGCATCACCGCCCCACCACAAGACCGGTTTTGACACCATCAAGGGTGTATGACGGGGTTTTGATGCGGATCGGCTCGATCGGCACCGGGCCGGAGCCAAGGGGGTCGATGATGTTTTCGTCGTCGGCCTCGGGCTCCACGGTCACCGTCAGCCCCGTGATTTTGATCTGCGGCCAATCCGACGGAATGACAGGCTCCAGCACCACGAACTGGTGCCCATCGATCTTGCTGCGGATGGTTGCGGCGTGGCGGATTTCAACATTATCAACCCGCACATCTGTCAACTTGCCCAAAGGCACTTGAAAGACATTGCGGCCACAGACTGACCAAGGGCGCGTCCATTTATAGGTGCGAAACGGCAAATGTTCGAAGATATCCCCGCTCATGCCGCACCCCGCTGTGGTTCGGTATCGTTGGCGGCCAGGCGGGTGACGTGGTCGGTATCGTCTGACATATCCATGACCTTGATCCCGCGCTTGCGGGCATAGGCCAGTTCGGCCTGCGCCCCGTCGGATGCCTGCCAGCCCTTGAGCAGGCACAGCGCATTGGCGTGGCGCACCATGGCAAGGCAGATATCCATATAGGCTTCCTCGTTCATGCCCGCCGGCATGGCATGCGGGTTCAGCACGATATAGCCCTTGGCGGTCATGTATTTCGCCATGGCGTCAAAGGCCGGTTTGTTGCCGTCAGCAATGCCGGTAATCGGCCCGGCGATATAGATGATGGTCATGGGTCATTTCCCTCCACAGGTCGTGCAGTGGCAGGCCACAACGCGGGGGTTCTTGGCGCGAAGACATTCACCTCGGAGCGCGACGTTCAATTCGTCTGTCTCGCGGCTCAACTTCTCCAAGTTGTTCGCCAGACGTTCGAGGTACTCGGTCGAGTGGATATCTTCTTTGTAGATATCCATCACGCCACCTTTCCGATTGACGCACTGGCGGCAACGGCACCAGCGCAAGGGGTTTTGGGGTTGACCACGCGGTAGTGTGGCTGTTTGAGTGACCGGCCTTCATCATCGAACCAGCCGGACTTGGCCCGGCCATTCTCGAACCAGGTCACCAGCCAGCCCTTGTTTCCCTGCAGGTCATCGACACTGGCCGACATGGTGTGCGGGCGGGCATCAAAGCTTGCCGCACTGCCCTTTGGCGGATCCAGAAGCACCTTGAGCGGCAGGTTGTAATCCACCAGTTCGTAGCTGCGTCTGATCGCCCATCCGGCAAGCGCCAGATCACTAATCACACTGTCCACCGTTTCCTCGATCGACCAGTTTTCGTTCGCCGCCTCGCGCTGGCATAGGGCGATGACTTCGGCAAAGCTGCCTTTTGGGTAACGTTGTTCGGTCATGCCACACCTCCGCCCATGTCGGCGCGTGTGATGTGACGGGCGGTGTTGTCATTGGCACCGGTGATATAGGACGACTGGAACTTGGCACCGGGATAATCGATGCGCTGATCCAGCAGCCCGGCGCGTTCAAGCACCGCATTGGCGATATCAACGGCCTGACAGACCATCACCGGGCGGTCATTGATCACGATGACGTGGCGGGCACCGCCGACATATTTGACACGCCGGTCGATCGCCACCCGGATCACCGCAATCGCCCGCCCGCGCGGACCATCGATGGTGTTGGTATTGGCTGCCGCAATCAGCGCATCACGCAGTTCTGCTGAGATTTCAGGCTTGGTCATGTCACTCACCCTTCATGGCATGATGGAACGTAAAAGGCGGAAGACCGGGCAGCGATTGTGCGGACAACACGATCAAAAGGAGTCTTAGCAACCAACCCGAAAGGTATATGAAGCAGACCTGTGCCACCCGGCCTTCCTGTTGCCTTAAGCCCGCCCCGGTCTTCAAACCGGGGTCGGGCTTCTCTGGCATATTAAGGCGTTTTGCCGTGCCACCGGACAGGCCCCTTAGGTCTGCGGTGAAGGCTTGAGTAACCCGCTGGCGGGTCAGATCCGGCGGCTCGTTCACCGTCCGGGGCGAAGGCGGTCACCGACCGTTGCATCAGGCGGGTGATCACCATCAAAATCAGGGCAATTACAATCACATCGTTCCGCCCCTTCATTTTGCTCGTATCGGCCAAACTCAGCCGTTGCCGCCCAGTGCGGCTGTTGCACCCGGAAACCCCGACCCTGCCTTCAAGCGGGGTAACGGGGTTAGTGTGGCGACGTTCAAGGACCGGTTCTTTAACCGCCAGGCTGGTGCCAATTGGCTCTCGCCGCACCCTGAGTCCTTAAACCTTGCTCGGTGTTTGCAGAGGGCTAGGTTACTGCCCGCCTTAAACGCCGCCACACTGCCAAGCACATCACCCGGATGCGCTTGCCGCTGGGGCATCGAACAGATCGTGGTCGTCATTGACAGCCCAGTTGATATCTCGGCCCGCCGGGTCCGGGTTGCCGAAAAGATCGCGGTTTTCGATCTTTGGTTTTGCCAACAGGCCGTGTTTCGTTTCACCCTTGAAATCGCGCTTCCATCCGACCCACATGCAATTCATCATCGGGCTACCAAGATTGAGAAAATCAAGCCGCCAGGTCAGTTGCCAAATCCGGTGTGGACGCAGGCGCTGGTACAGGGCGAAATCACCCGCCGCGCTGAAATAGTCGATCTTGAGCAGCATCCACATTTCTTCGATATGCATGCGACTTGCAACTTCCGCAAACAGGCTCGGCAACCGCTTTTCATAGGGTGGGTTGGTGATGATGATCGGAGCAAGAGGGAGCCGTTGCGCCACAAAATTTACCCCTCCCCGACCATAGCCACGGTCCACAAGATCCGTGCCAACCACGTTGCATCCTTCTGCTTCGAGTACACGGGCCATATCACCCCCTCCACACGCGCATTCCCAAACCTTTCGCCCGATCAGGTGCGGCTCGGCACGCAACAGAGCGACAGTTGGCTCCGGCTCCCAAGTTCGGTAGTAATCGTCTTTTTGACGCTTACGGGCTTCGGTCTTTTTAGCTGCGACCTTGGAATATGCGCCCGGCGTGATAGCTGTCATTCCCCGTCCCCCTGATAATCCGGCAGCCACAGGAACAGGCCGCAGGCCTTGAGCTTGGCAATCACCTTGGGCAGCATCTTGTGCGCGGAGGGCTCGATGGCCTGAAACTCGGCCCGGTGCATCAACTGGATATGGCCGAACACTTCGGCAGCCGAGGCTTTGAAATCGGTGGTAAACATGCCCTGCCCGGCATGGCGATCCACCCAAAGCATCAGCAGGAACACCACGGCAAACACCTTGAGGCTGTGCCAGCCGCCATCCTCGCCGATCTGCCAATTGACCAGAATACCAAGGACGCTATCGGCCCCACGGTCCATTTCGCGGCGGAAATCAGCCCATTGTGACGGGGCCATGATATCGGCATAGGTTTGCATATCGGCCTGAAAGGCACGCGCCAGCCGGTCATTGTCGGCCTCACCCGCAAAGTCCGGCGAAACGTAAATCGCCCAGAACAGGCGCGGGAAAAGGGCGGCCTCTGCCACGTCAAACTCATTGACTTTGCGGGGGCGAATGACCTCGACCGCGACAGGCCGCGAACGACCATGCGACAAACGCTGGCGCACATCGGCCATGGTCAGCGTGCCACGCGGCAGGAAATCATTCGCCGGGGCCGGAACCTCGCGAGGGGCCGGTTCGGCAAGGGGGATGAAGTGCTTGGCTGCGGTCATGATTTGCCGCCTTTCAGGGCTTCATCAGCAGCCTTTATCGCGGCATCGCGCATCGGGTTATACAAACCGGCCTGCGTCCGCTTGATATACCGATCCGCATTGCAAAGCGCCCTGTGTGAAACTTCCAGCGCAGACCGAAGCCGGTCAATCTCTGCCTGACTGCCATCATCGGCAACAGAGGCCGCCTTGATCGCCTGCGCCAATCGCACACTTGGCGCACCTTCAGGCACGGCCTTGACCTGCAGGATCGCCTGTTCGGGGCTTAGGTCATGCAGTTCCATAAACAGACTTTCGGCTGTGCGGCCCTGCAAAGCCGTTTTCGGGGCCTGCGCATAGACATGGATCATGAAATCCCGCGCCGCGCTGATCAGTTCTGCCAGTTCCGATTGTGCTTTACTCATGATCACCCCCACAAACGCCAACCTTTTGCTTTGCCTCGTGCAACTGATCGCCCACCGGCCAACCTTGGCGTAAAAGAGCAGACAGCCCCCAAACCAACATCAAGTCGCGCCAAACCAGGCGCTTGCCAATACCCGTATTTTGGTCTGCACATTCTGTGTGCGCAGCGCGCGGTCCACCACCAATGCGAAGATGCATCACGACCGGCTGACCTACATTGATGATGCGGCGGCAGACAAAGCACCGGTGCCGATGCTTGCGGCGATCATTGCGGTACTCGCATTCCCAGAATGGTTTTGGTTGGCGCATCACACACCTGCCCGTTTGGGAAGCTCGGCAACATTGTCCTTGCCGGTGCTGCCTGATTTCCATGGCGGACATCGCGGCACTATCCATTTCGCGCTTGAAGTCCGGCCATTGTGACGGGTTCATCAGATCGCCATAGGTCTGCATGTCTTCGCGCAGGGCCGATGCGATCCGGGCGTTTTCCGGGTCATCCTGGTCAAACGCCAGATAGATGCCCCAGAACAGCCGGGGGAAAAACGCCGCCTCTGCCGCGTCGATTTCATGGACACGGCGGGGGCGCTTGACCTCTACCGCGACCATCTGGGTGCGGCGCGATGTCACGCGCTGGCGGATCATGCCCATGGTCAGGGTGCCGGTCGGCAACAGATCATTGGCCGGGGTCGGCATCACGGGATCGGCGGCAACTTGCGCCAGCGGCAGGATGGGTTTGGTTGCGGTCATGATCCACCATCCTGTGCGGCCTTAAGCGCACGGCAGACATTGACAAGTGCCGCATTGGCCCCGGTCATGGTGCGCCGCACCGACCGTGGATAGCTGGCCAGCATGTTGATATATTCATCAACATCGGTATCGGACGGCAAATGCGCATCCTTGCTTTCGGCGATCGACGCCTGCAAGAATGCCCGGTTGGCACCGATCAGATTGACGAGAAGGTCCGGTTTGGCGGGGCTGGTCATGATGCACCGCCATTCAGGGCTTTGCGGGCAACGTCTCGAGCGTGAACAGCCCGGTCCGCCTCTGCGCCTTCAAAAGAACCATCACCAACCCATTTCGAAATCATAGACTCAGTGTAGCTGAGAGCCTCACGCAACTTCTCAACCTCTGCGGATTGGTTCTGCTTGATCACCTCGATGGCCGCATGGGCTTGTTTCAGGGTCGAAGCGTAGACAAGCTCACTGAATTTCTTCATATCCTCAAACGGAATATCACCAAGGTCGTTCTGCCAGATCACACGGGCAACGTCTTCGACAAGATTATCCACGGACCCGCCGTCATTTCTCAAAACATCCACCATCACGCACCTGCCCGCTTCGGAAGATTGGTGACCTTGCCGCCATCGCCCTTGCCGGTTTTCGGTCCGTCATGGGCCAGCAGGAAATGTTCAAGGTTATCGCGCAGCTTGCGCGCCAGTTCGATTTCCTCGATCTGTTCAACATGATCGATCCGGCCATCCGCCATATGGGCGACAAAGGCATTGGTATATTCCGCAGCCCCCTGGGCGACCTGATGGAAATCGATTTCCTCGGGGCTCATTTTGCGCGCCCCGCCCATGCCGATCAGCGCCAGCAACCGGTTGGTAAACCGGGCCGGAAGGACTTCCATCAACTGGAAAAGCACAAATCCGCGCGGGACAAACTGCCCGTCCCGGTATGCTTCGAGCGTGCCCTTTTTAATGCCTGTAGCTGCCGAAAGATCATTGATGGTGATTTTGTCATCGCCGCCATAGGTGCCAACGCAATCGCCAAACGCTGCCGAAAATGCAACTTGGAAGCGATCACTGCAAAGATGGGCAATTACTGGTACATTCGGCATAAAACTATTCCTCAATCCATGCGATGGTTGGAAAGTCAGGGATGCGGAAACACCCGCCGCACCCGGCATTTGGTCAAAGCCCGAACCTGTCAGGCCGCCTCTGTGTGGTCTTCACCCCGATCATCCGGGGCGGCCTGCGGTTCCGATGACGGATCATTGTCATCATTGGCGTTGGCCATGAATTCCGGGGGGATGACCTGCTCGAACTTGCGGATGGTATTCGCGGTCGGGTTCCAGTCGGTCGTGTCAATATTGCGGATTGCCGCTTCATTGACCCCGGCCAGACAGGCGAACCGGTAACGCGCCAGATTGTACTGGCGGCGATAAGCCCGAATGCGGTTCAGATTTGCATCAATGGACATTTGTAAGTGCCTTTTTCTCTGATGATGCCCGAAGCATATTCGGCATTTATTACTACTGTCAACGATAATTCGTACTATTTGCCGATAAACTTCTGAACAACCAGGGAGCACAATGCCGAAAAACAACAACAGGACATTGGAGCAGGATGAAATGACAGACCCGATAGAGGACCAACGCCAGAGCTTTAACCAGTGGCTTGATCAGACAGGGCAAAGCGTTCTTGCCGTTGCCAAAAAGGCAGGGATCAATGAATCTGCCCTGCGACATTACAAAAACGGCAAGACCCGTGATCTGCGGATGGAGAACAAACTAAAAATATCTGAATCGCAGCACGCTCGCTTGACAGAAATCTTTGGAGAGACAGCGAGAATATTTACAGCCCCACCCGCGGCGAGCCTTTCGGCATCGTCTGGCGTTCCCCCAGCGGAGCAACCCCTGTTTCGTGACACAGTGCCCGTAGTCGGACGCGCACAAGGTGGGCGCATCATCGCCACGATGTACCCAATCGCCTATGTCGAAGCCCCGCAGAACCTTACGCTTTCAGGGAACGTTTATGCCGTCCGGGTCGCCAACACCCTGAACATGCCCCGGCTTCGGATGCGCGAAACTGTGATCTGTTCGCCTGATGACCCCGTGGCACCGGGCGAAGACGCCGCCATTCACGACATAGAAGGCGAGATCCATCTCATGCGATGCCTTGAGAACGATCAGAACCACGGGTTCACCGGCACGATGTATGGGGACGAGTCCAAAAAAATCACCATCCAGCCCGACCGGATCGTTAATGTCGCCCGCATCGTCGCGATCTATCCGGCGTAAAAAGTCGGATTACCTGACCTTTTGCGACACCGAGTCTCAAAGGATATTCCCCCACGGAAGAATAGGAAGACGCAATAAACTACGATTGCAACACCACTTGTTCGGCATTTGATCCGAATTAGTCGTTGACAATTACGAATATTAACGACACCCTGCTGGCATCATCAACCATCAAAGGGTGTTTTTGCGATGAATGCACTACCAAAGGCTTTCAATGACAATCCGTCTCAGCCATCCGTTTTCAACAAGAACGGTCAGGTGATGACGAACAGCCGCGACATTGCGGCCTTCTTTGGCAAACGCCACGCTGATGTTCTTCGCTCGATTGACAACCTCGAATGCAGCGCGGAACTCCGCCAACGCAATTTTGCGTTGGCTGAATATCAGGACGGGCAAGGCAAAACCCGCAAGTCTTATGATCTTGCCAAGGATGGCTTTTGGCTTCTGGTGATGGGCTTCACCGGCAAACAGGCCGCCGTACTGCGCGAAGCCTACATTCAACAGTTCAATGCGATGGAAGCAGCGCTACAGGGGCATCTTTCCGGCGTCATCCACTGCATCACCAACGAGGTCAAGAAAGAGATTGGCGGCATCGTCAAGAACGTCGTGATGCACCAAATCAACACTCTGGTAACGCCCCGCATCGAAGCACAGGACACAGCGATACTGACCTTGGCCCAGCAGGTCCGCGACATGATGCTGGGCACATCGGCCCGCGTGGCGGCGCTTGAATATGTCTCGGTGCGCGAACTTCTGATCGAACACAAGGCCGTTCAGAAAGGCCGGGGCGGGCTTAACCGCAAGATCGGGTCGCGGCTCCGCGCCATGGCCCTGCAAGGAAACCCACCGGCTCAGGTCCGGCGGTGCCCGCATTCCAACGTCTGGCTGTTCCCGCGCGACTTCGCTGACCGCTTCATGCGCGAAACCGGCAGCGAACTGGTTGCCGAACATAACGACCGCCAGAACGGCCAAGGCCGTCTTGACCTCGTGCGCAAAAGCAAGGGCCAGAAGGTTGTTTCCATCACGCCGGACAAAGACCAATGAGCAACGTTGTTGATCTGCATCCGAAGCCAACAACGGACGAACTCTTGTCCCTCGCCGAGGATGACGCTGCGTTCCTGACATCTGTTTTGACGGGCGTCGAGAACGAAGCCTACCAAGCACTGGCAGAGCGCATCTGGATGAACATCGTTGCCGCGCGTGAATCACTCAAACCAACGGACGCCGCCTGATGCCGCGCCCTTCCGTAATTCTGCTGTTTGGCTGCGCTGCCCTGATGGCCCTTGTGCTCGGGCAGCAGGCCGCCATCAGCCTGCAAGGAAAAGACCCATGGAACCGACCAACTTCAAGCATATCCCGATCGGCAGTCGTCCTGTCATCGCACCTGTCCCCGGCGTCAAGGCAACCCGCCCCGCCAACGATATCCACGGCGGCCCGATCAACCTCCACACCCCCAAGGATGTCCTGGATGATCGCGCCAAGCGCCACGCCGCAGGACTAGCCACAGAATGTATTGCCCTGCCCGCCGCCAATGAGGCCATCTATGTCGTGATCGGCCCCAATTGCGGGCAGCGCGCCGACCTTCTCGGCACCATCAAACCGGCACGCTGCACCGTGGCCCTTGATGCCAAGCGCATCCTGGTCAAGTTCGCCTATGGCGAGGGCGATCCCGGCACCAGTGCCGCATGGGTCACCCTCTCCCAACTCACCTTCCCCAACCGCAATGCAGATTGTGAGGTGGTGTGATGAACAAAATAACCCAATGGCACCTTGACGATGAACTTGTGCTGGATTTCTTTGCGGGCGGCGGCGGCGCTTCCACCGGCATTGAAATGGCGCTGGGCCGCCCGGTGAATATCGCGGTGAACCATGACGATAACGCCATCAAGATGCACACCGCCAACCACCCGCACACCCGCCATCTGTGCGAGGATGTCTTTGCCGTCGATCCGGAATCGGTTTGCAAAGGGCGGCGCGTGGCCCTTGCTTGGTTCTCGCCCGATTGCACCCACCATTCAAAGGCAAAGGGCGGCAAACCCCGGTCAAAGAAGATCCGGGGCCTTGCATGGGTCGTGATCAAATGGATGGCGCGCGTGCGTCCGCGCGTCGTCTGCCTTGAGAATGTCGAGGAGTTCCGCGACTGGGGGCCGCTGACCAAAGATGGGCAGCCCTGCAAGGCCCGCAAAGGCAAGATTTTCGACCACTGGATCAGCCAGATGGAACGCCTTGGCTATAAGGTCGAATACTGGGTTTTGCGCGGATGCGACTATGGCGTGCCCACGATCAGAAAGCGCCTATTCCTTGTCGCACGGTGCGACGGTCTGCCGATCGTCAAGCCAACACCAACCCATGGTGACCCGAAATCGGATGCTGTAAAAAAACGCAAACTGAAACCTTGGCCGGTCGCAGCCGATATCATCGACTGGTCGCTGCCCTGCCCGTCTATCTTCATGGCACCAGACGAAGCCAAAAAACGCCGCCTGAAACGGCCATTGGCGGAAAACACCATGAAGCGTATCGCGCGCGGCCTGCAGAAGTTCGTCTTTGACGCTGCCGATCCGTTCGTTGTAACCGTCAATCATGGCGGCGATACCTTCCGGGGCCAAGGCATTGATCAACCGTTCAACACCGTCACGGCGGCGCGCGATGGGCATGGCGTGGTGCAACCATATCTTGCCGAACTGGCGCACGGCGAAGCATCCCCGGATGGCAAGGTCAAACGATGGGGCAAAGGCATTCATGCGCTCGACAAGCCACTGGGAACCGTGACCGCCAGCAGCAGCACAAAAGGACTTGTGCAACCCTTCGTGCAACACGTTCAACACAGCAGCAGCCCAACCGGCACCATGCCGGTCGATGAACCGCTGCGCACCGTCACTGCTACACCAAAGGGTGGCGGCATGGCGCTGTCATGCGCCTACCTGTCACAGCACAACAACACATCAGCCGACAGCCGATCGGCAGACGCACCACTTTCGACCGTCACCAACACCGGGTCACAGCAGGGCCTTATCGCAGCCCACGTCACAAAGTTTCGCAACGGCGCGACCGGTCACGCTGCAACCGACCCCCTAGCCACCGTCACCAGCGGCGGCAAGATGACCCGACCAGGCGGCGCAAACCCGCTTGGTGTTGTGTCATCCAACCTGATCAAACTGCGCGGCACCTGCCAGCACGGGCAGCCCGTAACAGAACCGGTTCCAACCGTCACTGCCGGCGGCTTCCACCTTGGCGAAGTGCGCGCCTTCCTGATGAAATACTATGGCACTGGCGAGGGTCAGGTTTGCGACGACCCTCTTGGCACCGTCACATCAAAGGAACGGTTCGGACTGGTCACCATCAAAGGCGAAGAATATCAGATTGTTGATATCGGCATGCGGATGTTGACGCCGCGCGAACTGTATGCCGCCCAAGGCTTCCCCGCCGATTACAAGATTGGCGATAACCCGGAGGCCGACGGCTTCAAATTCAGCAAAAGCCAGCAGGTCGCCAAATGCGGCAACTCTGTCTGCCCACCCTTGGCCGCCGCCATCGTCCGCGCAAACGTCAAGCCAACCTCCCTCTTTGCCCCGGCCAATGACACCGAGAAAAAGGAAACAGCAGCATGACCGACTTTTCGTATGTGCGCGAACATTACGATGTCCCGGCCTGCTATGGCCGCCGCGTTACCGTCTCAGGCAAACCGGGAACCATCATTCAAGACAAAGGCCACTATATCGGCGTCAACTTCGATGCCGATAAGCCGGGCGTCGTGAAGCCATGCCACCCGACCAGCGAAGTCGAGTACCACGACATCGGAAACCCGCGCAAACTCACCAGATCACAGCGGCGCTATTTGGATTACCTCGATTGCGGCGAGTGTTTCGATGATTTCCACAGCTACCTCAAATACCTTTCAGACAAAGGGGACGCAGCATGACACAGCGCATGGCAGCGGTGCCGTATCGTGAGGTTCCAAAGTACGGAAACCGACCAGAGGTTAAGATAGGAATCGGGCGGTGCCTGTGGCGTCAATTACTTGGGCATTCCGGCAAGCTCACCAAGGAAAAGATCGCAACGATGGCCGAGGCCCGATTTAACAGCAAGCAACGGCACATCAAGGAATTTTCCGGGTTTGAGGGGCCGACATGGGCGGACATCGATCCGGACACGATGGAGCTTGAAAAGCGCGACATGATCGCCGCTGTCGAAGCGGCGGGGTTTGAGGTTGAGGCATGACATTCTTGACCGCACCAAAAGATCGGCGTAGCATCCCGGTTGTCATGGACGCATCCATGACCGGGTTTGGCGACCCGGAAACAAAGGCGCTCGAACCGCGCCTTGCATCTTGCAGTGCGGTTTTTCTTATGGTCGGGCGCAATGGGAGACCTTCGGGTCTGCCGGTCCCTTTGTACCGGTTCGCCAACCTGTTGTTGCCCGGCCACCCTTTTGGCGAGGGGTGTTCGGGTCCATCTATACAAAGGACCAAAACCATGAACACCCAACTGATCCCGCACACCATCGACAACAAAACCATCTGCCAGCGCAAGGAAGATGGATACATCCACGCGACCGCGATGTGCCAAGCAGGCGGCAAGCGATGGGACCACTACCGCGCAAACGCGACAACAGAAGACTTTCTGCAGGCGCTTGCGAGTGATACCGGAATTCCGGCATCACAACTTGTGATCTCGAAAAAGGGAAATTCCGCCAGCTTTAAACAAGGCACATGGGTACACCCAAAGGTCGCCTTGCACCTGGCGCAATGGATATCACCGAAATTTGCCGTGCAAGTGGTGAACTGGGTCTATGACTGGATGAATGACCGGACGGGCCGCAACCCGCTCGCACACCGGCCAATCCGCCTGCCACGCTGGACGCCGACGCGGGGCGAAATGCGCGACATCAATTCGCGCGCCAGCCAGATATTGCAGACCCGCTTTGGCGCGGTGCGTGATGCGCTGGTCGCCCAGATCCGGGCAGATCGGCTGGCGGGCCATGATCGCCCGTTGTCCGACTATGCGATTGAACCGACCACGTTGCTGCCGGCCAATGATCCCGGCCTGCCAAAACTTGCCGATGGCCAGGCGCTTTTCATGATACGCGGTGTGCCGGTGCTGATTGATTTTACCGATGCGCAACCGGCCCAGCACCGCGATGTCATTGCCATTCCGGTCGCAGATGGCAACGGCCCGGCCCGATTTACCATCGAAGACACCCCGCCCGCACCAAACTGGTTTGATCGTTGCTATCTTGCAAAACCGTCAAAACCGCGCAACCTTGTTCGACCAGTCGTTGTGGTGATCGGCACAATTATCAAGGAAGGTTGCAATGCGAAATCAAGCTTGGATGACAGCAATAGCGGTGATCGCCGGGGGCGTGATGATGACGGGGTGTGAAAGCCAGGACCGCTATGCGCACACGCGCTTTACCCCGATCAGCGACACAGAGTTTGTCTATGACGCACTCGTGATCGCGGGGTATTCCGATGCCGACCGGGAACGGTGGCTGAATGAAGAAGTCGCAAAATACGGGATGTGCCCGAACGGCTTTGAAGTGATCGACAAACGCGATGTGAAGGTATCCGGATTTCTGGACGCCAGCAAACGCGAGGTCACCCGAGGCCGATGTTTAACGGAGGGATAGGATGAAGACAGCCCGCCAGCCAACCGAAGCTGTAAAGCCAGATCAGGACGAACAAGCCGTCCTTGATCTGGCGCGGGCCATTGCGCGCGCGATGGCCTTGGCGCATCATAACGCCGAATCCCTGCCGAAACCGGCCAACGAGAACTAGGGCCATCGCCATGCGTATTGCCATCTATGCCCGCTATTCATCGGATTTGCAGGATGAACGCTCGATCGATGATCAGGTCGCGCTATGTCGTGACGTGATGGCAAAACGGTTTGGCGGCACTGACGCCGGCGTTTATGCCGATTACGCCATCTCGGGCGCGCATATGGCAAACCGGCCCCAGATCAACCAGCTTGTCTCTGATGCCAAGGGCGGGAAGTTTGACGCGGTCTTCGCCGAAGACCTTGACCGGCTTTCGCGCGATCAGGAACACATTGCCGCGATCTACAAACAACTGACCTATCACCAGGTCAAGATATTGACCGTGGCCGATGGTGAAATCAATGAAATGCATATCGGCCTTAAGGGCACGATGTCGGCCATGTTCCTTAAGAATTTGGCGCTTAAGATCCGGCGCGGCACCACGGCACGCGCCAAGGCCGGAAGCAACCCCGGCGGGCGCTGTTATGGCTATGACACGTTTCATGAAATCGGCGCGGATGGCAAGGCGATCCGGGGCAAACGCCGGATTAACGAAGACCAGGCAAAGGTCATCCGCCGGATATTTCGCCAATATGCCAACAATGTCAGCCCGCGCGCGATCGCCCAGGGCTTGAACGATGACGGCATTCCCGGCCCGACCGGCGGACAATGGACGGCCAGCACGATCAATGGCAACAAGGCCCGCCATCACGGCATGCTGTTCAATGAACTCTATATCGGGTTTCAGATTTATAACCGGGTGCAGATGATCAAGCATCCTGACACCGGCAAACGCATCAGTCGCCCCAACCTGCCGACCGACTGGGTGGTGACCGAGATCCCCGAACTGGCGATTGTCGATCGGGATGTATGGGACAAGGCGCAGGCGCGCAAAGCCGCGATCAGCGAACTGTACACCGTCTCCAAGAAACGCCGCCCCAAACACCCGCTTTCCGGGCTGGTGCGCTGCGGATCATGCGGCGGATCCTTCACCATCATCAACCGCACGGCCCTGGGTTGCAGCGCCAGGCGCGAACGCGGCACCTGTGACAATGCACACCGCATCAAGATGGAAGATTTGGAAAAGCGGGTGTTTGATGGCCTGCGAGAAAAGCTTCTGACCCCCGCCGCGATCGAGGCGGCGATTGAAGAATACCACAAGGAACGCGCCAGGCTGCGCAAACTGGCCCGCGCCAACCTGCAAACCTATACCAAGAAACGCACGACACTTCGCGGCCAGATCGAAAACATGGTCAACGCCATCGCCAACCGGCCCGATTCAACAGCACTTGTGAACAAGCTTGCCGAACTGGAAGATGATCTGGCGGAGGTTGAACGCAAACTGCGCGATGCCGATGACGGCCCGGTGATCGAAATCCACCCCAATGCCCTTGACGATTACAAGCGCGCGGTGACCGAACTGGCCGAAACCATCCGCACCACAGACGCCCCCAACCGGGCCGAAGCCACCAACCTGATCCGGTCCCTGATCGATCACATCGAAGTCCACCCGACCGACCAGAAACGCGAAACCCGCGTCGAAGTCTTTGGCATCCTCGAAGCATTAAAAAACCTCGCCGGACTTCCATCGGGCGAGGTTTCAGCGCAATGCACTGTAAAGGTGGTAGCCGAGGAGGGACTTGAACCCCCGACACGCGGATTATGATTCCGCTGCTCTAACCAGCTGAGCTACTCGGCCACAAGGAATTTTGTGGTGTTCCGGTGCGCTTGGAACGAGGCGGTTTTTAAGTCAGGGAGCCGTCCCCGTCAAGCGCCTTTTTGACGATTTTGTCAAAAAACATCTTAGTAAAACCAACGGGCGAGGAACATGCGCCCTCGCCCGTCCTATTCGTTAATCGGGCAATCCCGATCAGGCAGCACTTGCCGTGTTGCCGATCAGCTCTTCGCGGGTGATCCAGCCACCGCCAAGCACGCGTTCGCCCTGATAGAAGACACCGGCCTGCCCCGGTGCAATACCGAACTGGGCATCGTGCAGTTCAATGCGGGCCTCGCCAGATGCCTCGGGGTAGACGGTTGCCGTGGTCGGCTGCATGGCCGAGCGCAGTTTGACTTCGACCTCAACGCCGTTTTCATCGATCTGATCGCCATCAAGCCAGTTCAGCTCGCGGACATAGACCAGTTTCTTCGCCAAAGCCGCCTTCGGCCCGACAATGACCTGACGCTTTTCGGGCGAGAGTTTGACGACATAAAGCGGCTCTGCCGTGCCGCCGATATTAAGGCCACGCCGCTGCCCGACCGTGTAGTGGATCAGGCCGCGATGATCGCCCAGCACATTGCCATCAAGATCAACGATCTCGCCCGGCTCGCCGGCCTCGGGACGCAGTTTTTCGACCAGACGGGCATATTTGCCATCCGGGACAAAGCAGATGTCCTGACTGTCGGGCTTGTCAGCGACTTCAAGGCCGAACTTGGCGGCAAGCGCACGGGTTTCGGCCTTGCTCATCAAATGACCCAACGGGAAGCGCAGGAAATCAAGCTGTTCCTGGGTCGTTGTGAACAGGAAGTAGCTTTGATCGCGGTTGGGATCGGCGGCACGGTGCAGTTCGGCCCGGCCATTAGCACCCAGTTTACGCTGCACATAATGGCCGGTCGCCATGCAATCGGCGCCCAAGTCATAGGACGTTTCAAGCAGATCGCGGAACTTGACGGTCTGATTGCATTTCACGCACGGGATCGGGGTTTCGCCGCGCATGTAGCTGTCGGCAAAATCATCGATCACTTCTTCGCGGAAGCGTGATTCGTAATCGAGCACGTAATAGGGAATGTCGATATCCTCGGCCACTTTGCGCGCATCGTAAATATCGCGCCCGGCACAGCAGGATTTCGCACGGGTGGGCGCATTCGCCCCCATATCATAAAGCTGAAGCGTGATGCCCACCACGTCATAGCCTTCTGATTTCAGAAGGGCTGCAACGGCAGAGCTATCAACCCCGCCCGACATGGCAACAACCACGCGGGTATCTTCCGGGGCTTTATCAAAGCCAAGAGAGTTCATGTTTCTCACCCATCCGTGGGTCAAGGCCACGGCGACAAGAGGTTAATCCAAAAAGGCAACGGGCGGCGCACCCGCCACCCGCAAAATATCGTTCGGGCTTATATAGGCGATCTTGGCCTATTTTGCCAGATCAAGTCCCATCTGCCAAAAATCAGCTTCAAGGCGGCTTGCCATGGTAAAGGTCTCCACCAGTCCTTCGAGGCGGCGATGCCCGCCGCGCGTGGCAACTGTGTGTTCAAGCAACTCGATCTCGGCCTTTGCCACGTCCTGGAATTCGTCGGACGCATACATTTCAATCCATGCCCGGTACGGATTGCCGTCAAGCACAGTATCAGAACTTGCCATCAGGCGGTTTGCGATTTCAGCATAGCCCACCATACAGGGCATCAGGGCCACCTGCAGGTCCACCACGTCCCCCTGATGACCACGATCAAGCACATAGCGGGTATAGGTGATGCACGCCCGTGCCTCGGCCTCTGCGACGATATCGGCCTCCGACAGCCCCCAGCCTTTGCAGAAGTCGAGATGCAGGCTCATTTCCATATCAAGGATGGCATGCACGGTGCCGGAAAACTGGCGCATGGCATGCAGGTCTTCGGCCTTATAGGCCGCCAGCGCATAGGCGCGCGCAAACTGGATCAGGAACAGGTAATCCTGAATGAGGTAATGCTTGAACGCGGCCTCGGGCAATGTGCCGTTGCCAAGCTGCTTGACGAAGTCATGGCAGACATAGCTTTGCCAGGCTTCGGGCGCGCAGGTGCGCAATTTGCCAAACAGACTGTCGACGGGGATGATGTCGGTGAAGGTGGCGGGTTTGCTCATGCTGGTCCCTTCCCTGTTTACTCATGGTGGCTCAAACAAAAACGGACCAGCCCGCGTGTTGCAGGCTGGTCCGCATTTTCGTGATCAGGGTGCAGGCCGTTTGGCGCACATCACACTCATCGAAATCAGTCGTCGCGCTCGTCGATCCAGGCCATCTGGATGGCTTCGAGAATCTTCTCGTTCGACTTCGAAGGATCGTCTTCAAAACCTTCAAGCTCGGTGACCCATTTGTGCAGGTCGGTAAAGCGAAGGTTGAGGTTATCCTTGTCCGGATGGGCTTCCTCAAGCTCGATCGCGATGTCCTGAATGTCTGTCCAACGCATATCCGTCTCCTTTGACACCGGGCGGCAATGCGCCCGGTCAGCAGAAGGTGAAACTTACTTGTCGACCATCATGTTGCGGGTCGCGGACGGAAGTTTGACACGCAGACCGTCGAGCTCGTCGCTCATGATGATCTGGCAGCCAAGACGCGAGGTCTCGGTCAGACCAAAGGCAAGGTCAAGCATGTCTTCTTCGTCTTCGGACGGTTCATCAAGCTTGTCAAACCAGTCATCTTCAAGGATGACGTGGCAGGTCGAACATGCCAGCGAACCTTCGCAAGCACCTTCAAGGTCAATGCCGTTCTTGTGGGCAGCTTCCAGAACAGACAGGCCGTCGGCGACTTCGAATTCCTTTTCGGTGCCATCCGGCTCGACAAAAACGATCTTAGGCATTTGTGCCTTTCTCCTCGGTAATACTTTTCGTTCGATCTCTGTTTATGCGCCCCGCGATACGGGTCGCTTATCCGGCCTGACCTTGGCGGTTGTCGGGGACAATCGCCGCAGTTCGCCGGTTTGTCAATTCCACCGGTGTCGATTAATTCACTTCCTAGTGAACTTCATCGACATTTTGCCCGGCAAGTGCCTGGCGGATCCGGCTATCCATACGGGCCTCGGCAAACGGGCGGGATGCATTTTCAAGCGCCTCGGCGGCGTCATTGATCGCATCGCGGTTATCGCCTGCGGCGGCCGTTTCAAGATTGGCAATGGCCTGTTTGATGTTGGCCTCGTCTTCGTTGGTCAGAAGCGCACGGTCGGCATCCATCGCGGCATTGACCGCCAGGATATTGCGACGTGCTTCGACGCGGGCCTCGGTCAGGACACGCATTTCCATGTCTTCGCGGGCATGCACCATGCTATCGCGCAGCATGGTCGCCATATCAGACTCATTGATGCCATAGGTCGGCTTAACCGCGACTTCCTGTTCAGTCCCGGTGGTTTCTTCGCGGGCCGAGACGGTCAGAAGGCCGTCGGCATCGACATTGAACTGCACGCGGATACGTGCAGCGCCAGCTGCCATCGACGGAATACCGGTCAGGGCAAAGCGCGCAAGCGAGCGGCACTGATCAACCATTTCGCGTTCGCCCTGAACCACATGGATCATCATGGCCGACTGACCATCCTGATAGGTGGTGAATTCCTGTGCCTTGGTGACCGGGATCGGGGTGTTGCGGTCAATGACCTTTTCAACAATCCCGCCCATGGTCTCGAGACCAAGCGACAGCGGCGTGACATCCAGAAGAAGGTTGTCCGAGCCGCCCGTCAAAGCCTCTGCCTGAAGCGCCGCACCAAGCGCGACGACCTCGTCCGGGTCGATATCTGACAGCGGTTCCTGTTCAAACAGATCGGCCACCGCCTTGCGCACGGCTGGCACCCGGGTAGAGCCACCGACCAGCACGACACCCTTGACGTCTTCGGGCAGGACGTCGGCGTCATCAAGCACCTGTTCGGTGATGGCGGCCGTGCGGGCAACCAGCTTGGCGATCATCGCATCAAACTGATCACGCGTTACGGTGTGTTTGGTGTCCGTGCCATTGAGGGCCACTGTGACTTCGACACTGTCCTGATCGGTCAGGCTTTCCTTGACCGTGCGGGCGGCCTTTAGCAGGCGTTTGGCGTCCGATGCGTCAAGATCATCGGTCGCACCACCATCCTTGCGTTCCGCCAGAAGGTGTTCTGCAATGGCATGATCGAAATCATCTCCACCAAGGGCAGCATCACCACCGGTCGCCTTCACCTGGAAGACGCCCTTTTGCATTTTCAGAAGCGAGATATCAAAGGTCCCGCCGCCAAGGTCATAGACGGCATAAAGCCCCTCTGCCCCATTATCGAGGCCATAGGCCAAGGCGGCAGCAGTCGGTTCATTGACCAGACGCAGGACTTCCAGACCGGCCAGTTTGGCCGCATCCTTGGTCGCGGTACGCGCCCCATCATCGAAATAGGCCGGGACCGTGATCACGGCCTTTTCAACCGGCTTATCAAGGCTTTCTTCCGCACGGGCACGCAGTGCGCGCAGGATATCTGCCGAAACCTCGACCGGGGTTAAAACCCGATTACCGACATTGAGGCGCACCATCATCGGTTCGCCGTTTTCGGTTTCGGATTTTTCCGGGATTTCGACGTGATACGGTAGCGTGCCGGCAACCGATTTGACGTCTTCAAGACCACGGCCCATCAAACGTTTGACCGATGAAACAACACGGCTGGCGTCTGAGTTGATCTGATCACGGGCGGCTTCGCCGACAACCGGCGTGTCATCGCCGTAATAGACGACAGAGGGCACAATCGCATTGCCACCGGATTTATCGCGCAGAACTTCAGGCTTTTCCGAGTTCGAGATTGCAACCACCGAGTTGGTGGTTCCAAGATCGATCCCGACAGCGATCTGGCGTTCGTCCTCATGCGGGAGGGGTGTTTCGCCCGGTTCGTGGATTTTTAGCAGAGCCATTCTTTCGTCCAGTTTTTTCTATGATCAGGCAGCGGCAAGGCGCGATTTCTTCGCGCGCGCTTCCTCGGTCATTTTCATCAGATATCTTAAACGGGTGGCCAGTTTCTTGGCCGCGTCAAAGGATTGGCTGTCAAAGGCAGCACCCAGATCATTTTCACAGGCACGCGCCTGTTTGCGGGTGTCCTTGATGATGGCATCGATGGTGATTTTATCCTTGGCATCGTCAAGGGCTTCACGCATTTCCATCGCTTCCGTCAGAAGTTCCGGATCATTGACGGTATGGCCTTCGCCGCCTTCTGGCTCGTGCCCGGCCTGACGCAGCATATAATGTGCGCGCGCGACCGGATTTTTCAGCGTCTCGAAAGCTTCATTCAGGCTGGCGGCCTGTTGCGATGACAGGGCCTGTTCACGGCCGGATTTGGACGCGAACCGGTCAGGATGGAGCTTTTGTTGCTGCTTAAGGTAAGTCGCTTCCATCGCATCGACATCAACGTCAAAGGAACGCTCCAGACCAAAGCGGGTAAAATGATCCAGCTGGCCGGGGGCCTGAATGGCGTTGCAGGTTTCGCAAAACAGTGCGCTTGCGGCGACCGGCCCCTTACAGGACCAGCAAACCTTGTGCGCAGATTGTTCGGTGTTGCTCACGCGATGCACTTCCGAGGATTAAAAGACAAAAACAAATCAGTTCAAAAGGCGATACATGACCATCACCTGGTCACATCACCCTTTTCAGGCGATGGCCCCGGCGATCTCGCCAGGGCCATAACCATTCAGAAAGCAGGGAAAGCCCGGCCTGATCAAACGTGGAAGGATTCCCCGCAACCACAACGACCTTTTTCGTTGGGGTTCCGGAAAACAAAGCCTTCCTCCATCGTGTTGACCTCGTAATCCATCTCTGTGCCAAGCACGAACATGATGGCTTTGGGGTCGATCAGGATTCTCACGCCGTCGTCAAGTTCGACGACTTCTTCGAAGCCATCGGCACCATCGGCATATTCCAGCGTGTAGGACAGGCCCGAGCACCCTTTGCTGCGCACACCAAGCCGAATGCCGTGCGAAGGTTTCCCGCGGCTATCAAGCAGCGCCTTGATGTGATCAAGAGCGACCGGTGTGACAGAAATTGGTGACGGTAGAGCCATTTTATTCTCCCAAGATTCCGAAAACGATGGGGAGTGGGCGCTGCTTATTCAGCAGCGTCCACTTCCGCTGCGCCGTTTTTGGTTTTGTAGTCGCTGATTGCGGCTTTGATCGCGTCTTCAGCCAGGATCGAGCAGTGGATCTTGACCGGCGGAAGTGCAAGTTCCTCGGCAATCTGCGAGTTTTTGATCGAACCCGCTTCGTCAAGCGACTTGCCCTTGACCCATTCGGTGATCAGCGAGCTTGATGCAATCGCCGAACCACAGCCAAAGGTCTTGAACTTCGCGTCTTCAATGATCCCTTCCGGGGTCACTTTGATCTGCAGCTTCATGACGTCACCACATGCCGGTGCGCCGACAAGGCCGGTCCCGACAGAGGTTTCGTTTTTGTCCATGGAGCCGACATTGCGCGGGTTTTCGTAATGGTCGATCAGCTTTTCACTATAAGCCATGATAGGAATCCTCCTAAAAATCCTGAGTCTCTCTCACGAGACAGAATACATATCGAATGTGTCGATAGTACGTTTTCGGTCGTTGTCGTTCTTAGTGTTCAGCCCATTCGATCGACTTGATGTCGATGCCTTCCTGCGCCATTTCCCAAAGCGGGCTCATTTCGCGCAGACGCTCAACTGCGGTGCAGATGGCATCAACGGCTTCATCAAGCTCTTCCTTGGTGGTGTAGCGACCAATGCCAATACGAAGGGATGTATGGGCCAATTCTTCGTCAACACCAAGAGCACGCAGAACGTACGACGGTTCCAGCGACGCCGAGGTGCAGGCAGAGCCCGACGACACGGCAATGTTCTTGATGTCCATCAGAAGGCTTTCACCTTCGACATAGGCAAACGAAATGTTCAGGTTGCCGCTGACACGGACGTGTTCGTCACCATTGACATAGATGTCTTCGAGACGGTCACGGAAACGCTGAAGCGTGTAGTCACGCAGCTTCTCGATACGTGCGTTTTCTTCGGCCATTTCGTTGCTAAGAATGTCGCACGCCTTGCCAAGACCAACGATCAGCGGGGTCGGAAGCGTACCGGAACGCATGCCGCGTTCCTGACCACCACCGGTGATCTGTGCGATCACACGAACACGCGGACGACGGCGAACATACAGCGCACCGATGCCTTTCGGGCCATAGATCTTGTGACCGGAAATCGACATCAGGTCGATCTTCATGTCATCAACATCAAGGTCGATCTTGCCAACCGCCTGCGCACAGTCGGTATGGAAGAAGACTTTGCGTTCGCGGCAGATTTCACCGATTTCCTTGAGCGGCTGAATGACACCGATTTCATTGTTCACACCCATGACGGACACGAGTGCGGTTTCATCGGTGATGGCAGCCTTGAGTTCTTCAAGGTCGATCAGGCCGTTTTCCTTAACGCCAAGATAGGTCACTTTGTAACCTTCCTGCTCAAGGTGGCGGGCACTGTCGAGCACGCATTTATGCTCGGTGACAACCGTGATCAGGTGCGGCTTTTTCTTGCCATAGAACTTCATCACCCCTTTGAGGGCGAGGTTGTTTGACTCCGTCGCACCCGAGGTAAAGATGATTTCCTTGGCCGACGCACCAATGATCTTGGCAACCTGACCGCGTGCAACTTCAACCGCGTCCTCGGCTTCCCAGCCAAAGCTGTGGTTGCGCGAATGCGGGTTACCGAATTTCTCGGTGAAGTACGGCAGCATTGCCTCGACAACCCGCGGGTCGGTCGGCGTCGTCGCCTGATAGTCCAGATAGATCGGCTTTGCTTTAAGCTCGTTCATTTTAAAGGCTTCCTCACTCTTTCTCAGGCAGCGTGACGCGCTTTCTTGCGCGCTGCATTACCCCTCATCCGGCTCCAAACGCGGATAAATGTATCAATGTCTTCGTCGGTGCTATCCAGTCCCAGACTGACCCGAATGGCCGATCCGGGCTCGGTAACACCCATTTCCCTGAGCACGTGGCTTTCACGTACCTTGCCTGATGAACAGGCTGATCCCGAACTGATGGCAACACCTGCCAGATCCATTGCCATGACCTGGGTTTCCCCGGGTATTCCTGGCAGGATCAGGCAACTCGTATTCACCAGTCGCTCCGTTCCCTTGCCGGCGATCAGAAGCTCAGGCGCCTCTGATGCCAATTCCGTTTCGAGGCGATCACGCATCTGCGCGATATCCGCCATCCTTGCCATGTTGGCCTCGGCACGTTTGGCTGCGGCATCAAAGCCTGCAATCCCGACAACGTTTTCCGTGCCACCACGGCGGTATTTTTCCTGCCCGCCGCCCCGGATCTGGGGGACCAGCATCACGCCCGGCGCAATCGCCAGCGCGCCAATTCCTTTTGGACCGCCGATCTTGTGGGCCGAGATCGACACCATATCGACCAGCAAGCGCCCCATATCAACCGGCAACCGGCCCAGCGCCTGAACAGCGTCGCAATGGACCTTGGCACCATATTCGCGCGCCAACAGACCAACCTTGGCAACCGGCTGAATAACGCCGGTTTCGTTATTGGCCAGCATGACCGAAACCAGAACCTTCTGCCCGGCGTCAGATGCGTTTTTCAGCATCATTTCAAGGGCATTCAGGTCAATCACGCCATTTTGATCCACGGGGATGCGTTTGGCGTCCGGTCTTGCTTCGATGACCGAAGGATGTTCGACCGCACTGGTAAATACGGTGACATCTTCCAACCCGTTCAGCGCCAGATTGTTGGCCTCGGTGCCGCCGCTGGTGAAGATGATCCGTTCTGAATCACCGCCCAGCAAATCGGCAATGGTGCGTCTTGCATGATCAACGACCTTGCGGGCCGCACGGCCACTGGCATGAACCGAAGACGGATTACCTGCAACATCCATCGCAGCGATCATGGCCTGCTTTGCATCTTCGCAAAGCGGCGCGCTGGCGTTGTAGTCGAGATAAACCTGGTCGGTCATCAGTTTAAAATCATCCTTATTCGCATCTGCCCTCGATATAGAGGACCAACTACTGTGCCGCAACCTGTGACGGCTCTTCGATCTGGGTCGTTTTACCCGGGAAAGTCCGAAGCGTCCCGGCCACGTTGCGATCCACCACATCGGCAAGACTGACAGAGGCCAGATAAAGATAAATCTGGTTGCCGAGTTCTTCCCACAGTTCGTGGGTCAGACAACGGCCCTTGTTGGTCTTGCAGCCCTTGGGCGAACCGGACTTGCAACGGGTTGCACGGATTGGTTCATCAACCGCCAGAATGACATCGGCAACACGGGTTTCAGTGGCATTGCGTGCAAGCAAATATCCGCCACCCGGGCCGCGCACCGAACGGACCAGACCGCCCTTGCGCAATTTGCCAAACAGCTGTTCAAGATAAGAAAGCGAAATTTCCTGGCGGTCCGCAATATCTGCAAGCGCGACCGGTCGGTCCTTGCTGCTTTCAGCGAGATCGACCATCGCCATAACGGCATAGCGGCCTTTGGTACTCAGCTTCACGGTGCGTCCTCCTGCCTTGCTTTGGGGTTAACCCCGAGCGGGCTTTTCATTCATGTTGCGCGGTGGCGCGTAATTCTATTCCGATGATGCGACGATACGCGGCTTTTCCGGAGCGGCGTCAGATGAGGCCTTTTCACCCTCAAGGGCGACCACCTTGTTGCGCAGCGTTTCGACCTCACGGCCAAGTTCTTCAAGCGCACGGGCAACCGGATCAGGCAGATCGCCAAGCGGCGTCCCATAGGCACAGAACCGGTCATCCTGTTCACGGCGGACGATCTTGGCCGGAATGCCAACAACGGTCGCACCTTCGGGCACTTCACCCAGAACCACGGCGTTGCCGCCAACACGTGCATTCTTGCGCACGGTAAATGGCCCAAGGATTTGCGCGCCGGACCCGACGATCACGCCATCCTCAAGGGTCGGGTGACGTTTCAGGCCGCGCTGGCCGTCGCTGTTGACACTTGGCGAAGTCCCGCCAAGGGTAACGCCTTGATAAAGTGTGACATCATCGCCGATCTCGGCGGTTTCGCCGATCACGACACCCATGCCATGGTCAATAAAGAAGCGCTTGCCAATCGTCGCACCCGGGTGAATTTCGATCCCGGTCAACCAGCGCAATATCTGCGACAGGAAGCGTGCCGTCAGGCGAAAACCGCGCTGCCACAGCCAATGTGTCCCGCGATAGCCCATGATCGCATGAAACGCCGGATAGCTGATCACGACTTCCCAACGGGATCGCGCCGCAGGGTCACGGGCGATCATCGCGTCAATTTCCTGACGAATTAGCTTGAACATGGGGCGGTCCACTGTGTAATTAGTACCTTCGATTCCCGGCAGCCACGCCCAGCCCCGTCCTTGCACATAAGCAATTGTCGGGTTCGACAGGCACCATCGGGTTAGCCGGAATATAGGATAACCGAGTAACTTGGTCAAGTATTTGCCCAAAGCAATTTATGCGCAAACACGAAAAAACTTACAAAAACACTCGGATATTTTTGTTACACACATCTTTCCATTCGTGGACAGGAGCAGTCTGATCCATGCCTGAGGTCATTTTTAACGGCCCCGAAGGTCGCCTTGAAGGTCGCTACCACCATAACGGCGCTGACGATTCGCCCATCGCACTTATCCTCCATCCGAACCCGCAACAGGGTGGCACAATGAACAACAAGTTGTGCTTCAACATGTTCAACATGTTCAAGGATCGCGGCTATTCCGTCATGCGGTTCAACTTCCGTGGCGTCGGCCGCTCGCAGGGCGTATTCGATCAGGGGATCGGCGAACTGTCTGATGCGGCATCCGCGCTTGACTGGATGCAGACCTATAACGCCAATGCACGTGCAACCTGGGTTGCCGGTTATTCATTCGGTTCCTGGATCGGCATGCAGCTTTTGATGCGCCGCCCGGAAATTGACGGATTTATTTCGGTCGCAGCCCCGGCAAGTGAACATGACTTCACCTTCCTTGCCCCCTGCCCGTCATCCGGCATTCTGATCCACGGCACCCAGGACACCAACATTCCGGTCGCCTCGGTCAACAAGCTTGCCGACAAGCTGAATGCCCAGAAAGGCATTGAAGTTGACATGTGCGCGATTGACGGTGCCGATCACTATTTTGCCAAACAGCAAGACGAAGTGATCAAGCATTCAATTGCTTATCTGGACAAGCGCGGCGCTTAAACCGCCCGCAGCCTGACCACACAAATAAAAGGCCGCCTGATCAGGCGGCCTTTTTTGTTGGATACAGCTTGCCGCCACAACAGGGTTCGGGCACGCCCGTGGTTCCCGGGAAGCTGAGCGGCAAGTCACGCAAATGGCGCACGGCCAGGAAGCCAAAACATTCGGCCTCGACCGCATCACCATCCCAATCAAGCACGTCAACAGATTGCACCGGCACCCCAAGGCGGGTTGCGAGTGTTTCCATGATATAATTGTTGTGCCGCCCGCCACCGCAGACAAACCAGCCTTTGGGCGCGGCTGGCAGATGGTTTACCCCGGCAACGATGGCCGCCACCGTGCAATTGGCAAGCGTTGCCGCCCCGTCGGATACATTAAGCTTGGCCTCAACCACCAGCCCGTCGATCCGTGCCGCCATATCTTCGCGGTCCAGTGATTTCGGCGGGTTGCGGTCAAAATACGGGTCTTCAATGAATTTGACCTCGACCATCGGGTCACCGGTGCCCGAGGCCGCCGTTGCGCCGTTCAGATCAACCGGATTGCCGGTATGGCGCAATATCCAGTCATCAATCCGCGCATTGCCCGGCCCACAGTCAAAGGCCAGCAATGCGTCATCCCCGTCGATATAGGTAACGTTGGAAACCCCGCCGATATTCAGAACTGCCACGGGCAACTCCACACCGGCACTTTTGATCAGGGCGGCGTGATAAACAGGCGCCAGTGGCGCACCCTCCCCACCGGCGGCGACATCGGCCAATCTGAAATCGGCCACCACCGGGATACCGGTTTTTTCCGCAAGCATATGCGGCGTTCCGATCTGGCGCGTCAGCCCCGATGCCGGTTCATGAAACACGGTCTGCCCATGAAAGCCGATCACGCCAATGTCGGCGGCCGACATACCGGATTTATCCATCAGCATGTTAACAGCGTCAACATGTACCTGTGTCAGATCATCGGCAACGACATGTTCGGTGTTGGTCGCACTGCGATTGCCAAAACAGGCCCGCATGCGTTCGCGCAATTCCGGCGCATAAGGCACAAAAACAGATTGCCCGGTGCGGCGCACTTCGATGCCATCGGTTTCAATGAGGGCTGCGTCCACCCCGTCAAGAGAGGTGCCACTCATCATGCCGATTGCTGTTATCCAGCCGTGTCTCATGTCGTGCTCCGTGCGCGATCGCTGTTGGTTTTGAGCAGCCTAAAAGGAAATTATCGCGAATTCGTTACCCGTATGGCAGATCTGTTCGCCGATGCGTTGCCGAGCGGATGTTTTCTGTGCTAGATCATCGCCTCCGCACAAAATGGCGGATCAAATTTTCTATCACAACCAACATAGCGCAAAAACCATGACTGAACTGAAGTCTGATTTTCTCCGCGTCATGAATGACCGCGGTTACATCCACCAATGTACTGATCTTGAAGGCCTTGATGCCTATGCATCGGAAAATACGGTGGTGTGCTATGTGGGTTATGACTGCACTGCAGACAGCCTGCATGTCGGATCGCTTGTGTCGATCATGATGTTGCGCTGGCTGCAGAAAACCGGCCACAAACCGATTGTCCTGATGGGCGGCGGCACCACCCGCGTTGGGGACCCGACCGGCCGCGATGATGCACGTCCGGTTCTGACCGATGAAATCATCGAAGCCAACATGGCTGGCATCAAAAAGGTATTCCAGCAGTTCCTGACGTTTGGCGATGGCCCGACCGATGCGGTCATGGTCAACAATGCCGACTGGCTGGACAAGCTGAACTACATCGAATTCCTGCGTGATTTCGGTCGCCATTTCTCGGTCAATCGCATGCTGGCCTTTGACTCGGTCAAGCTGCGTCTGGAACGTGAACAGTCGCTGAGCTTCCTTGAATTCAACTACATGATCCTGCAAGCCTACGACTTTGTCGAACTGAACCGCAACTATGGCTGCACGCTTCAGATGGGCGGATCGGATCAGTGGGGCAACATCGTCAATGGTGTTGAGCTTGGTCGCCGCGTTGATGAGAAATCGCTGTTTGGCCTGACGACCCCGCTAATGACCACCGCATCGGGTGCCAAGATGGGCAAGACCGCGGCTGGCGCTGTCTGGCTGAACGAAGAACGCCTGTCGTCTTATGACTACTACCAGTTCTGGCGGAACACCGAAGATGCCGACGTGATCAAGTTCATGCGTCTGTTCACCGAGATGTCGCTCGATCAGATCGAAGAATACGCCAAGCTTGAAGGATCGCAGATTAACGAAGCCAAGAAAGTTCTGGCATTCGAGGCGGTCAAACTTTGCCGCGGTGAAGAAGCAGCCCTTGCGGCGGCTGAAACGGCGCGCAAGACCTTTGAAGAGGGTGTTCTGGCCGACGATCTTCCGACCGTGGAAGTCGCCAAGGCCGATCTTGATGCCGGTATTCCGGCCTTTGATCTTTTCCGTCGTGCCGACCTTGCCAAATCGGGCGGTGATGCACGTCGTCTGATCAAGGGTGGCGGTGCCAAGATCAATGACGAAAAAGTCAGCGACGAGAACGCCAATATCACCGCCGATGCGGTTAATGCAGATGGTGTGATCAAGGTATCTGCCGGCAAGAAACGCCACGTCCTGATCAAGCCGGTCTGATCAAAGAAGACCCGCAGAAAAACAAAAGCCCCGCCGATCATCGTGCGGGGCTTTTTTCGTAACTGGTTGCCGACTTAGCCCGGCTCGGCACCGGTGATCAGGTTGCGGAACACGCCAGGCACAAAGGTCGATAGCGGATTGACCGTAATGCTGGGGTCGTTCAGATCGCCTTCCACTGTGTAGGTCGGGGCAAATATGCCACCGCCCTCTTCGCCGACCAGAATGTCGCCAAGGATCGGAATGGCACCCAGCGCGGAATTCAGCGCGTAAATCGGCACGATCGACCCGGCCAGTCGGATTTCCGATTTGGCCAAATCAATCGATCCATTGGCGGTGACCCCGACAGCTGCGCCGTTTGCCGCCACCTTTGACAGCGACAGCACATCATTGACATAGGTGAAGTCGCCGTTCATTTCGGTAAAGGCGATGCCATTGCCTTGCAACACATCGCCAAGCCCGGTCAGCGACGCGGCACTGAGCACGCGGGCCGCAATCGGCGCATTGACCACACGGAATTCATTGACCGTGACCTGACCGGTGAAGGGTTGGGCGATATCGCGTTCATCGACCGTGCCTTCAATGGTCAGGCGTCCGCCCAGAAGATTTTCATACATATCAACCGCACGCAGGAAACGCCCGGCATCCTCGCTGGTCATTGTGACCTTGCGGGTCTGGAAGTCTTCGCGGGCGACTTGCACAAACACATTGGCCCGGTCACCAAATGCACCGTTCAAAACAAGACGGTCCCATTCCTGCCCAACCGTATGGATCGATCCGCGCAGATCGGCCAGAAGTTCACCGTTGGCCATTACCATCTGTTCGATATTCAGGAACACTTCGGTTGTGCCGCCGGTTCGCTCGGCACGCTCGCCAATGCCACCGGTATTCGTTTCCGACGCGGCTTTGCCTGCGTCGTCATTGCTTTGTTCGTCACCGACGATCCATGGGGTCGCGATCAACTGGCGCGCCGAGATTTCCAGTTCGCGCTTGTCGGTTTCCTGACGCAAGGTGATCTTGCCATCATTTAGCAATGGCTCAGCCCCCTTAAGCAAGAAACCGCCAGCTTCCAGCGTCACAAGATAGCTCTGTTCATCCGGTTCGCCGTCCGCGGGCGCTTCAACGGATGCGTCATCTTCAAGGAAGGGACGCAAATCGAATTGCGCACCCTGCAGATCGACCAGCAATCGGTCGCCTTCTTCCATGCGGATGGTGCCGGAAAGGTCAATATTTTCGCGAAAACGGGTATCTTGCAGCTCGACAAACCATTTGTCGGCCATGGCGTTATCACCGCGCCAGTTGCCACGTCCCGTTGCCTCAAGGGCGGGTGCAATCAGTGAGAAACTGTCAAGCACTCCACCGCCATCAAACATTACGGCAACATCAAACTTCGCCGCAGCATTTGCACCGGGCTCCTTGCGATATCCCACTTTTTCAAGCGGAACCGAAATCGCCGAACTGGTCAAATCAACGTCACCGACCAAACGAACCTGATCCGAGCCGACGCGGATATCAAGCTCCCCCTTCGCCATGCCTTTCAGGTAGGGGCCGGGATCAAGTTCGATATCGGGCAAAACGGCAAGATCAAGATCGCCCGACAGGTTATAGCGGCTTCGGACCTCAGCCTCTTGCGCAAAGGTTTCGACCCAGTTGATATTGGTCTTGCCGTTGCCAATCGTGGCCGTGCCGCCAAGTTCAAGCCCCTTGGTGTTGACCTGTAATTCAAAGCTGCCTGCGGTGACATCCATGCCACGAAAGGCACCAACGATCCCGGCCTTTTCAATGCGTGAAGCCGCTGCGACATCAACATCGTCAAACGTCACATCGCGAAGCAACGGGAAATGCAGGCGCACACGGGTTGCCTGTTCACCACTGATCTGGGCCGGGTCGATACCAAGCCGGGTGGCAAAGCCAAGCGGTTTTGCCTCGATCAGTTCAAGTGCCTTGCGCGCGCTTCCCTGTGCGACGATTTCGATATCGGCATAGGGGGTTGGTTCATCAAGTTTGGTGAAAATGATGCTGGCATCGGTTACCTGAATGCCATCGGCCTCGCCGGTATTCACAAAGATGCTGAAACTGGTTTCATCAAATTCGGCACGCCCGGCGGAATTATGCACTTCCGGCATTTCACCAAGATAATGCACGGTCACACCGGACATCGTCATCTGACCACCAAGATCATCAACAATGACCTCGCCCGCATCGTCCTGGCGCAGTTCGGTGTGCAAGGTTGCCTGATGAACAATCCCCTCGGACAGGTTGGTGACGACCCAGGTCCGCGCATCCACACCGACCCCTTCGGGCCAGAGACGGTCCAGATCGTTGGTTGCGACGTTCTTGGCAGACGCATCAAGATTGACTTGCCACTGCCCGAACGGGTCAAGCACGACCCCCTGAAGTTTGGCGGAGGCATCGCCAACATTCAGCACGACATCATCAATGCTGAAGCGACCGGGCACATAGCTTGTGACAATTTGTCCGTCCGAAACCCGGTAGGTCGCCCGTATTTCGTCGGGGAAGGTGATCACGCCACTGCCAACTGACAGGTCAGTGGCCGCCGTAAGCAATTCGCCCTTCGCATCAAAGCTTGCGCGCAGCTTTCCGGAAACCGGAACATAGGCATCGCGCAGTTGTTCAAACAGATCCGAGATGCTGACAAGATCGGCAAGCTGCACCTCGCCAATTTCGGCCTCAAGATCGACCTGATCGGTTTCGATGCTGTAATCGCCGGTGACACGCACCTGTGTGGATATATCCCCGGCACTGACCTGCATCGAGGCTTCCGCACCGATCCCGAATGCCCGGCGCGACAGCAAAATATCGGCCTGCGGTGCCGCCCAGACAATGCCGATCTTGTCATCGCGCACTTCAAGATCGGCATTCACCACCCCGAAACTTTCGAAATAGGCCGCCGCCGGGATATCTGTGCGTTCGCCCGAAAGAATGGCAAACACATCCTGCAGGACCGTATTGCCGGAACGTTCGACAGTTTCACCTTCACCCGCAGCGTCTTCAGGTTCTGGCGCAAGTTGATCGGCATTCACGCCCGGTGCATCGGGGAGCTCAATCGTAACCGAGGCCCCGCGCCCCTTGTCATAACTTTGCCCGGTTGCCGCACCGTCATCGCTGCGCGTATTTTCCGACTGGTTTGTGACATCTGCGGCGGTTTCTTCGGCGACATAGCCGACATCAATCGTGCCATCGGCCCGCCGTTCAAGGCGAATGCGCGGGCCGATCAGATTAAGCTCGCGCAGGGCAAGCACGCCTTCAAACAGCGCCTTGCTGGAAAACACGACATCGGCTTCGGGGACGTGAAGCATTTCCTGATCATCGGGGCCAAAGATGCTGACGTTGCGCAAACCGACATCAAACTTTTCGTCCCAGCCGCGCCAGCGCAGAACGACGTCGCCGATTGCCAGCCGGTTATTGCCCATCGATTTGTTGAGATGATCAACCAGATAAGGGGTCAGACGATGCAGGGACACAGGTTCCTGGGACAGCCGCCAGATCGTGACTGCTGCAAATACGCCGACAAACAGGACGATGGCTGATAAAGTCAGCGCCAGCCATCCGGCAAAGGTCTTAACGTGGCGCACTCATTTTACCTTGTGTTCCCGATGTCATATGCAGCGATATCAATAACTTCTCTTGTCTGGCATGGTTGTCGATGCATCATTGGATCCTAAAATACCAGACAGTTATTGATCTATACCCCTTTTTGTCCGATCACAGAAAAGCTAGAAACATATAAGTCATCCTGTTGATCAGGACGTCCTACTCCTTGCAGAGATTATGCAATCAGGCTCAATCCTTTGCATAGCGCGGTTTGTGACCATTTCGCAATACAAGGAACGCAAAAAGTGTCTCTTTCCTGGATTTCACAGGACCTGCCCAAAGCCTTTGACGCCGACCGTGTCACCAATGCGCTCGAACGCTGGAACACATTGGCGGGTCGACCAGCGTTTGAAAGCCTGTCAGACAAAATTGGCGAGATTGCGTCCAATCCCCAAAAACGTGCGGTTCTTGAAGCGCTTTTTGGTAACAGCCCCTATCTGACCAATCTGTGCCTGCGCGATCCCGATACGGTCTGTGACGTGTTTGACAGTGGCCTTGATCAGGCATTTGCCAACGCGCTTGAGCCCGTGAAAGTCAGTGCGAATGCACGCGACCTTGATCAGACGACCACCATGGCGACGGTGCGCCACGCCAAACGCCGCGCGGCATTGGTGATCGCGATTGCCGATATCTGCAAGGCCTGGAAACTCGATCAGGTCACATCCGCGATCAGCAAGACAGCCGAATACACCCTTGATTTCACCATGGCGCATTGCCTGTCCGCCATGGCGCGCCTGCGCAAATATGACCTGCCCAACCCGGAAAATCCGCTTGAGGGATCCGGGATCTTTGCGATTGGGATGGGGAAACTCGGTGCCGGGGAGCTGAACTATTCATCCGATATCGACCTGATCTTCCTCTATGATCAGGATGTGGTGACCTATATCGACCCCGATCGCATTCATCAGGATCTTGTGCGGATGGTGCGCGACATCACCCGGATCATGGAAGAACGGACCGGCGATGGGTATGTTTTCCGCACTGATTTGCGCCTGCGTCCGGACCCTGCATCAACGCCACCAATCCTTTCGATGATTGCGGCTGAAACATACTATGAGACCGTCGGTCAGAACTGGGAACGTGCGGCCATGATCAAGGCCCGCATTGTTGGTGGCGACCGCGTTTCGGGCAATGAATTCCTTGAAATCCTGCGACCCTTTGTCTGGCGCAAGCACCTTGATTTCATTGCCATTCAGGACATTCATTCGATCAAGCGCCAGATCAATGCCCACAAGGGCGGCAGCAAGATCAATATCCCCGGTCACAATATCAAGCTTGGTCGTGGCGGCATCCGCGAGATCGAATTTTTTGCCCAGACCCAACAACTGATTTGGGGCGGGCGCGAGATTGCGCTGCGCGGCAAGGCGACCTGCGACACCTTGCGTACCCTGACCAAGTTCGGTCAGGTATCTGAGCAAGTCCGCGATGAAATGCTGGCCGCCTATGATTTCCTGCGCACGGTCGAACACCGCCTGCAAATGATCAATGATCAGCAAACCCAAACCCTGCCCGATACCGATCAGGGATTATTGGCACTGGCGACCTTCCTTGGCTATGAAACGCTTGATGCCTTCAAGGCGGACTTGCTGCTTCATCTGCGCAATGTCGAAAACAATTATGCCGAACTGTTTGAAGACGACACGACCCTTGCCGGTGCCAGTGGCAACCTTGTCTTCACGGGCACCGAAGACGATCCGGAAACCCTGATCAATTTGCGCGAGATGGGCTTTGAGAATGCCGAGAACGTATCGGTCACGGTGCGGGGTTGGCATCATGGCCGTTACCGGGCAACCCGATCACGCCGGGCGCGTGAAATCCTGACCGAACTGATGCCGACCCTTTTGGCAGCACTTGGTAAAACAACCAACCCGGACATGGCATTTCGTGCCTTTGACGACTTCCTCAAGGGTCTGCCGGCCGGGGTGCAGTTATTTTCGCTGTTCACCGCCCATCCGCAATTGCTTGAACTGCTGGCCCAGATTGCCGGGACCGCCCCGCGCATGGCGAAATATATCGGGCGTAATGCCGCGGTGCTTGATTATGTATTGATGTCGGGCTTCCACGAAGAACTGCCCGATGCGGATGCGATGCTGGCGGAGCTTGATGCCCGTTTGTCGCGCGAAGACATGGTCGAAGACTGGCTTGATGCCGCGCGGCGATGGGCCAATGACCAGAAGTTCCAGATTGATGTGCAAACCATCCAGAACCGTCACACCCCGCACGAAGCAGGTCGCGCATTGGCCGATGTTGCCGATGTTGCCATTCGCGCACTATTCCCGCGGATCGCCGACGATTTTGCCGCCAAACATGGTTCGTTTGCCGATGGCGGGCTTGCGGTGTTTGCACTTGGCAAGCATGGCGGGCAGGAACTTTCACCCGGGTCTGACCTTGATATGGTGTTCATCTATGAGGTGCCCGAAGATGCCGAAGAGTCCGATGGCGAAAAACCATTGTCTCCGGGCCACTATTTCATCCGGCTAAGCCAACGTTATATCAATGCCCTGTCGGCCCCGACCGCCGAAGGGGTTCTGTTTGAAACCGACCTGCGTCTTCGCCCCAGCGGATCCAAGGGCCCGCTTGCGACGCATTTCAAAAGTTTCGAGACCTATCAGAACAACGAAGCCTGGACATGGGAGCACATGGCGCTGACGCGATTGCGTGCGGTCTATGGCCCCAAAGCACTGTGTGACAAGGTATTGGCCACGACCAATGACGTGCTGTGCAAGCAACGCGATCCGGACAAACTGGTGCGCGAAGTCTATGATATGCGCAACCGCATGGAAGCCGGCAAAGGCGACAACCACCCATGGGCGATCAAGATGCGCCGTGGCGGTTTGGTCGATCTGGAATTCATTGCGCAATATCTGCAACTGCGCCATGCCCATGACCACCCGGAGGTCCTGTCACCGACAACCCGCGAGGTTTTCAAAAATCTGGCGACGGTGGGTATCCTTGACGGCGAAGAAGCCGAGTTTCTGGCCAATTCTGCATCGTTCTGGCTGGCGTTGCAGGCCATGCTGCGCCTGACGACCGAGGGCCCGTTTGATCCGGAAAAAGCCAGCGAGGATTTGCAAAAAATGCTGGCAAATGCCGGAAAATGTGATGATTTCGCAAGCCTTCAGGACAAAATGGAAATGACGGCAACCCGCATCAAGGAGATCTATGATCGCGTGGTTGCAGCCCCCGCGGAAAAGATTGCGCCAACAGATGCGCCGCAATGATCCAAGCCCCCTTGCCATCCTTATAAGGCTTTGTATTTTCACGGTTGCAACATGCCGCTATGCGGTCCCAAAAGATTAAAGGATAGACCATGACAGTTGATGTTGGTGATAAGGCCCCGGATTTCGAATTGCCAACCGATGGCAATGGCAGCGTGAAACTGTCGGATCTGGCAGGCAAACCGGTGGTGATCTATTTCTATCCCAAGGACATGACGCCCGGTTGCACGACCGAGTCCTGCGAATTCCGCGATGCCGAACCCGATTTCAGCGCTGTGAATGCGCAGATCATCGGCATTTCCAAGGACAGTGCGGACCGGCACGACAAATTCAAGGCCAAGCATGACCTGAACTTCATTCTCGCCTCCGACGAGAACGGCACCACGTGCGAGGATTACGGTGTCTGGAAAGAGAAAAGCATGTATGGCAAAAAATTCATGGGCATCGAGCGGTCGACCTTTGTCATTGATGGCAACGGTGTCATTCGCAATGCCTGGCGCAAGGTAAAGGTCAAAGGCCACGTTGCCGAGGTTCTTGAGGCCGTCAAAGCCCTTTGAATTCAGATTTTTCCCGTATCAAGGCCCGGCGATCAGTTGCCGGGCCTTTGTTTTTTTGGCGGTAAAATCGTTTTCTTTCAGACGGCTGGCCGTATTGCGTTTTGCTGATTTTGTTGCCATCCCTTGTTTGTCGGGCTAACAATTCGGATATGGGAGTGATGGGTGAGGTCTAATTCTCACCTGTTCGATGAAAACTCACCGGCATGCCGGCAAAGCGGGTAATCAAATGAATAACAATGTTGTTGATCTCGACGATCAAATGCTGGCGGATTTTCGCGACGAAGCACATGACATCATCAATTCGATTGACGTTCATCTGCAAAACGCACGCGGCAAAAAAGATCCCGCCCATCTGACCGCCATCCAGCGCGAAATATTCAATCTGCGATACAAGGGCAAGTCAGTATCAGCGCCGCTGATCAACCTGACCAGCCATCGTCTTGCGGATTACGTCACGACCTGCAAGGAACTGAACGAAGGCGCGATTGAAGACATCCAGGCCTTTGTCGATAAAATTCAGTCCCTGCTTGATGGTGACATGACGGCTGGCGGGACCGACACCGCCGAATTCGTGCGCGAACTGCCGTCCAAACGGACCCCTGATATTGACCCGGCATGGCTGAAACAGGCCAATGTCGAAGCCTTGCTGGTCATTCCGCAGCGCTCCCTGGCAACCATTCTGGAACGCGAACTGGCCGCTTGTGGTTATCGCAGTTCCGTCACCCAGACATCGTTCGAGGCAATCGAACTTGCCGTGCGCACCCGCCCGGATTTCATCATTGTCGCCAAGACCATTGATGAACTGACCGGTGTTGATCTGGCCAATGCCCTGCAGGCGATGCCGAAAACACGCGGCATTCCGACCGCGGTTTTGACCTCGGATGCACCGAACCATCCGTCGCTTCAGGATCTGCCGTGCCGGACCGCGATCATCCGCAAGGGCAATGCCTTTGGCGAGGATCTGGCAGAGGCACTGGCGCGCTTCAACATTACCTGATTGCGCAAGCGCCAAACGATTTCAAAGGGCGGTCTGAACCTTGATGGCGGGCCGCCCTTTTTGTTTGTCAATTGACCCGATGGCCGCCAAGTGGCAGACAAAGCGCACGTGAACCCAAACCCCATACCCGGACGATCATGACCAAACTGACCCTTGCTGATGCTGCCAAACGTGCCCTTCTGACCGAAGACGCCACCGAAAAGGCCGATGTCACCGCCGAAATGGCAGCGATGTGGCGCAATGGCGAGATCACTGAAGTGGGTTCAACCGACCTGCCCGATCGTCCCGGTCGCCCGGCAAAGCCGGAATTGCTGCCGCCCAACAAGATGCCCAAACGCAAGAAAGGCAGCGTTCAGGGCCGCATCGGGCTTTTGCATGCGCTGGCCCATATCGAACTGAACGCCATCGACCTGGCATGGGATCTGTGTGTGCGCTTTCCCGAGGCCGACATGCCGCGCGATTTTCACGATGCATGGGTTCAGGTCGCCGATGACGAAGCGCGCCATTTCAAAATGATCAACAAGCGCCTTGGTGAACTGGGTGCGGCATATGGTGACCTTCCAGCCCATGACGGGCTTTGGCAGACATCAATGGATACGGCCTATGACATTTTGCCGCGTCTGGCGGTCGTGCCGATGGTGTTTGAGGCGCGCGGCCTTGATGCCACGCCACCGACCATTGAACGGCTTCTGGCGCATGGGGATACGGAAAGTGCCCGTATCCTTAAAATCATCGCCCATGATGAAATCGCACATGTCGCCGCGGGCCGGAAATATTACGAATATGTCTGTGATCAGCGCGACCTGCCCTACTACACCACATGGCATGATATGCTGCGCAAGCATTTCCGCGGGCCTCTTAAGCCGCCGTTTAATGACGAAGCGCGCTATGAAGCCGGCATGCCGCCGGACTATTATCAGGACTATGTCCTTGAATTGCCTGACATTGACGGTGATGGCGCATAAGGCTTTTGCGCGCCTGATAAGAATTCATCAAAAATTGATACACCTCATGGTGGTGCAAACTGAAATCAACGACACTCCCCTTCGCGATATTTGAAGAAAAGACGTTCTTTTCCGTATCATCAGCAAGGAGATGTCACCATGCCCTCCACCATGAAAGCCGCCGTCGTTCGGGCGTTTGGCAAGCCGCTGTCGATTGAAGAAGTCACCGTACCCAAGGTCACGCCGGGAAAAATCCTGGTCAAGATCGAAGCGTCCGGTGTCTGCCATACCGACCTTCACGCGGCCGAAGGCGACTGGCCGGTCAAACCGAACCCGCCCTTTATTCCGGGCCACGAGGGTGTCGGCATCGTTGCCGAAGTTGGCGAAGGCGTGACATCCGTCAAGGAAGGCGACCGTGTTGGTGTCCCGTGGCTGCATTCAGCCTGCGGGCATTGCCATCACTGCGTTACGGGTTGGGAAACGCTTTGCGGCGAACAGCTCAATACCGGCTATTCGGTGAATGGCGGCTTTGCCGAATATGTCCTGGCCGATCCGAACTATGTTGGCCACCTGCCCGATCCGCTTGAATTTGGCAATGCAGCCCCGGTGCTTTGTGCCGGTGTCACGGTCTATAAGGGGCTTAAGGAAACCGAATGCAAGCCGGGCGAAACCGTCGTGATTTCCGGTGTCGGTGGACTGGGTCATATGGCGGTTCAATACGCCAAGGCGATGGGCATGAAAGTTATCGCTGTTGACATTGCCGACGAGAAACTTCAACTCGCCAAAGACCTTGGCGCGGACTGGACGCTGAACGCGGCCGAAACCGACGTTATTTCCGAAGTTCAAAAACAGATGGGCGGTGCCAATGGCGTGCTTGTCACCGCCGTGTCGCGCGCTGCGTTCAAACAGGGTGTAGGCATGCTGGGCCGTGGCGGGACCATGGCGCTTTGCGGCTTGCCCCCGGGAACGTTCGAACTTGATATTTTCGATACCGTCCTGTCACGCAAGACCATCCGTGGATCGATTGTCGGCACCCGTGCCGATCTTCAGGAAGCCCTTGATTTCGCCGGTGACGGCAAGGTGCATTCCCACTTCACGACCGAGCCGATGGAAAACATCAACTCGATCTTTGATCGCATGCGCGATGGCAAGATCGATGGCCGTATTGTCATGTCGATCTGATCGACTGCGATACTATCCCGACCGCAAAAAGGCTGCCATCCGGCAGCCTTTTCTTTTGGGTTCAGGCCGCCTTGGCCAGCATGGCGGCTTCGTGATCGAGCAACCATTTCTTGCGCGCAAGCCCACCGGCATAACCGGTCAATGTGCCGTTTGATCCGATCACCCGATGACACGGAACAATGATCGATACCGGGTTCAACGCATTGGCCCGCGCTACCGCCCGAACCGCCTTGGGGTTGCCCAACTGATTGGCCAGCCCGGCATAAGAGACGCTTTTGCCGCTCGGTATCGTGATCAGGGCATCCCAAACCGATTTCTGAAAAGCCGTCCCGACCATGTTGATCGCATCAATCGGCAGAACGCCGACGGATCCGGCGAAATAGCTATCCAGCCAGTCAGTGATCGGGTCTGGTGCCGCGCCGCCCACTTTCCATTCAAGGTTCTTGAACCGTCGTGTCTGAATGGTTTTAAGGCGATCATCATTGTCTTCGAAATCAAGATGCACCAGTTTGCCGTCAATCGAGGCGAGCGAGAGTTTCCCGATCGGGCTGGCATAACGCACGACGTTGATTTGGGTGGACATCGTCATTCTCCTTCCAATGCGGACCAAAGATATTGCGCGGCATATGCCCGCCATGGCCGCCAGTTTTCCGAAACGGTTTCGAGTGCCTTGGCCTTGTCCGGCCCGCCGCCCATGCCAGATGCCTTAAGGATGCCAAGATCGGCCGCCGGAAAGGCATCCGGGTCCCCAAGCCCGCGCAGGCCAAAATAGTTCAATGTCCAGGGGCCGATGCCCTTGATCGCGGTCATGGCGGCAATCAGCTCATCCCCAGACAGCTGGTCACAATCCGGTCTGGCAAACAGATCAATCACATCGGCAAGGGTTTGGGCCCGGCGCGTGGTCAAACCAATCGGGATCAGTTCCTGCCCGATCAGACTTTGAGGTGACGGGAAGACATGGGTGATCCCCGTCCCATTGATCAGATCATCGGGCAAGGCATCGCCAAAGCGGGCCACAAGCCGCCCGGCCAAGGTACGTGCCGCAGCCACCGAAACCTGTTGGCCCAAAACGGCCCGAAGGGCCAGTTCAAACCGGTCCCAACATCCGGGCACACGAAGACCGGGTCGTTTTTGTACCAGCGGTGCCAGCAAGGCATCGTCGGAAAACTGTGCGGTGATGGACGGTACATCGGCATCAAGATCAAAAAGCCTGCGCACCCTGGCACCGATTTCAAGCACTGCCTCGCGGGCCGGGCCGCGGAGGATGACATCCACGCCGGCTTGGTCCGCGCAAAAATGACAGATCATCAATCCGAGCTTGCCATCAATTTTGAAACCGCGCGCATAGGTGCGTTCACGGACGGTTTCCAAGCCCGGAATGGCACGTGCGCGGAAAAAGCTCAGAAGATAGTCGGCATCAAAGGGCTGGCGGGCACGCAGACGTAAAATCAAATCATCATTGCGCGCAGCAAACGGATCATCCGACCCCGGCTTTTCCGGGGTAACGGTTCTGACACCCCGGCGAAAGGCCGTCGGTGCCTGCCCATAGGCCTGTTTCATCGCATCGTTAAAGCGGCGCAAACTGCCAAACCCGGCAATGTCGGCGATTTCGGTCATGGTCAGGTTGCTATCGACAATCAACTGCCGCGCCCGCAACAGACGGCGCGCCTTGGCGTGTTCTTGCGGCGTGACACCGGTATGTTCCTTGAATATGCGCCGCAAATGCCGGTCCCCGACACCAAGCCGGTCGGCCAGATCGGTGATCGAGCCATTTTCAAGCACACCCTGATCAATCAGGCGCACCGCACGGGCGACCGTCGCATGCACACCAGCACTTGCCGGGCTGCCCGGCGCGGCTTCGGGGCGGCAGCGCAGGCATGGGCGAAAACCATGGGCAATCGCGGCCTCCGCACTGGGATAGAATTCGACATTGTCGCGCTTGGGCGTCACCGCCGGGCAAATCGGGCGACAGAAAATCCCGGTGGTCCGCACAGCGGTATAAAACCGTCCGTCAAACCGACGGTCCCGTGTTTTGAGTGCCTGATAGCAAATATCGTTATTGAGCTGTTCCATGCCGCGCAGTTTAGCAGAACTGCACGATAAAACTCGCCAGATTCGGACTCAGACGCTTTAAAACTTTTTGGTAATAAAATTAATAACACTTCAACTTTTGCGTTTAATGATTAAATACTCAACAAACAAAAGTTATACTCAGGCGGAGGATTTTCGCGTCGTTGAAAAGTGCACACAGATACCCGAGGCATCTTTTCTGCTGTCGAACCAAGGGTGCGAGCCGGCCAGAACTCTGGAACAGGGCAACGGCACTGCGAGAGGAAATGTCATGAAACGTATTTCGGTGAAGCTACCGACGATCATTGCAGGCCTGATCCTGCTGACGGCGCTGAGCGCTGGCGGAATCTTATCCTTCAACCTTTGGGAGACCCAGAAAACCGAGGTGCAGAACAAGCTTCTGGCGCTTACGGATGCGCGCAAGAAGTCTATTCAGTCCTATCTGACGTCGATTGAAGAAGACCTGATCATAGAAGCCGGCAGTGGCTACACGCGCGAAGCCCTCGGCGCATTTAAACACGGCTGGGAACAGCTGGATGGCAACCCGATGGCCACCCTGCAAAATCTTTACATCACCGAGAACAGCCACCCGCTTGGCGAAAAGCATCTGCTGACCGATGCCGGGGATGGATCGGACTGGAGCCAGGCCCACCGGACCTATCACCCGCATTTTCGCGAGTTTCTTGAACTCAAAGGCTATTACGACATTTTCCTGATCCGTGCCGATGGGGAGCTTGTCTATTCCGTCTTCAAGGAGGCGGACTTTGCCACCAACCTCAAAACAGGCGAATGGGCGGAGACCGATCTGGGGCGCGTATTTCGTGACACACTGGCGCTGAATTCCGCCAAGGACATCGCCTTTACCGATTTCAGCCCCTATGCCCCCAGTGCCGATGCACCGGCCAGTTTCATCGCCCATCAAGTCCGGTCTGAAGCAGGAGAGTTGCTTGGTGTGATTGCCTTCCAGATGCCGATTTCACGCATCAACAGCATCATGAATGCATCGGTTGGGATGGGCGAAAGTGGTGAAACCTATATCGTGGGTGAAGACGGGTTGATGCGAAGTGACTCCCGATTTTCCGAAGAAAGCACGATCCTTAAAACCCGTGTGAACGACGATGCAACCCGCGACGCATTGGCGGGCAATAGCGGCATTCACGAAATTGTTGATTACCGCGGCGTCCCGGTAATTTCAGCTTATATGCCGATCCAGTTTAATGGCGTCGACTGGATTGTTCTGGGCGAGATTGACACTGCCGAGGCATTTGCCCCGGTTTATCGCGCCCTGACGATTGCGGCGGCGATTGTCGGCCTTTTAGCCGTGCTTGGCATCGCAGCAAGTATCCTCTTTGCCCGTTCGGTGACCCAGCCGATCAAAAAAATTGTCGGCAACCTTGGCACCCTTGCCGATGGCAAGCTTGATACCGAAGTCTTTGGCACCGATCGTCCTGATGAAATTGGCGACATCGCCAAGGCAACGGAAGTCTTTAAAAAGAACATGATCCGCGCCAAGGAACTTGAGGCCGAAGCCGAGCAAGCCAAGGTGCAGGCCGCGGCAGAAAAGCGCGAACAAATGAACAAGTTGGCCGATGCGTTTCAGGACAATGTCGGCACGATTGTCAAAGTTGTGGCGTCTGCGGCAACCGAACTGGAAGCAACCGCCCAGGGCCTTACCGCGATCATGGAACAGACCAATGCACAGGCAACGTCTGTGTCAAATGCGTCTGGCCTTGCCAGTACAAATGTCGAAACGGTGGCATCTGCCTGCGAAGAGATGGCCGCATCCATTCGCGAAATCAGCGCGCAGGTCCAGAACGCAACGAATATAACCACCCGGGCCACAGAAACGGCAAGTTCGACCCGCGAAACGGCAAACGGGCTTGCGGGTGCTGTACGCGAAATTTCCAGCGTGGTGGAACTGATTCAGGACATTGCCGAGCAAACCAATCTTCTGGCCCTGAACGCCACCATTGAGGCAGCACGCGCAGGGGATGCCGGCAAGGGGTTTGTCGTTGTCGCACAGGAAGTCAAAAATCTGGCCAACCAGACGGCGCGTGCGACCGAAAACATCACCGCCCAGATCGAAAAAGTACAGGGCATTACCAACACAATGGTCACCGCGGTTGATGAAATCAGCGATGTCATTGAAAACAACAAGCAAAGCTCGACGGTGATTTCAGCAGCAGTTGAACAGCAGGACGCCGCCACGAACGAGATTAGCCATAACATCGCACTGGCCGCCAACGGCACACAGGAAGTGACCAATGCGATTGGCGATGTCACCAAGGCGGCAAACGAAGGAAGCCATTCCGCGACCCAGGTCCTGGCCAGCGCGCAAGAGCTTTCAAAATCGGCCGCCCGCCTTGGCAAAGAAGTCGACAGTTTCATCGCAACGGTTCGCGCCGCCTGATCAAACTGCCCGAAAATACTAAAACGCGCCCCGCTTAAAGGTGGGCCGCGTTTTTTGTGCGTTTAGGGCTTTGCGTTGGGCTTAGTTCAGCGGGATGTCGTTATCAGATTTGCTGTCCTGATATTGGGCCGACAACCGGTCATATTCATCCGAAATTGCCTTGGCGCGTGTCACATAGGCTGCCTTCTGATTTTCCGGCAGCTCCGCAACCATGCCCATCATGGAATGGCTATCCCAGAAGGCATTGGATTTATTGTATTCGCCGTCCTCAAGGGTGAAGACCTCCTTCATGATTTTCAGATCATGGGGAATGGCAAAGGCATCACGCGAATCTTCATACGAGAAGAAATAATAGAAATTATCAAACCCGGCCCATGTGATGGCCGACAAACACATGGAGCACGGCTCATGCGTCGAAAGAAAAATCAGCTCCGACGTCGCCGGGCGCTGATCAGAGGGCATTTCATAGAACCGTTTCAGGCAATGGACCTCGCCATGCCAAAGCGGATTCTCGGTTTCATTGTTGGTTTCGGCAATGACCAGCGAAAGGTCATCCTTGCGCAGGATCGCCGCACCAAACAGTTTGTTGCCGCCCGATACGCCGGCACGGGTTTTGGGCAGAATGTCGTCCTCCAGCACGGAAAACAGACGATCAAGGATATTCTGATCAGCGTTGGTATCGGTCATGTCGGCGGTCCCGGATGGCGGTGATTTTACATGCTGCTATTTCATCGCGTCCGGGCCGCCAAGCCAACCTGTTTTTCGTATCAACAGGCGCTAAACAGCCTATTGATACGCTTTACAATCAAAGACCACGCAATATGCCATCATTATCAGGCATCTGGCGCCTTTCCGGCGGAACCGGAATATAGAAATCACGATCAAGCAAGGTGGTGATCGCAATCAGCGTCGGGGATTTCTGATCCCGTACCTTGGTGATCAGTGCATGATCAACCGGGGCCATTTCGCGGATTTTGATGACTTCGAAAATCGGACCGTTGGGTGTAGCGAGTTTGAACTGGTCGCCGACCGCGACCGGACCATGGGACTGATGGGCCATTTGGATCTTCCCGTGAGAGTATGGATGTTTGCTCCGCACGACCTGCCCGTGTCCCGTATTACCCGGGTGTTTTGTTGTATGCGACAGATCGCGCTTGACCACACTGTTGCAGAGCTATCCGGCAATTCTGTGACAGAAATGGGATATTTGCGCTCGATTTGCGATTTTCTGCCGGTTTGACCATCGCAAAACAAAAAACACCCCGCCAGATCCGGACGGGGTGTTTTCAAATGCAGGTGGTTCAGGATAGCCGATCAGTCGATATCTTCGATTTCCCCGGCCGATCCGGTGACCTTGGCAGCAAGGGCCGCGGCCATAAAGGCATCAAGATCTCCGTTCAGAACGCCCTGGGTATCGGACGTTTCCGTGCCCGTGCGCAGGTCCTTGATCATCTGATAAGGCTGCAGGACGTACGATCTGATCTGATGGCCCCAACCGATATCGGTCTTGCTGTCTTCGACAGCCTGTGCCTCGGCTTCGCGTTTTTGCAGCTCCGCCTCATACAGACGGGCTTTGAGCATCTTCATCGCCGTGTCGCGGTTTTTGTGCTGCGAACGGTCGTTCTGACACTGGGCGACGATGCCGGTCGGGATATGGGTGATACGCACAGCAGAATCGGTTCTGTTAACGTGCTGACCACCGGCACCCGATGCACGATAGGTATCGACACGAAGATCCTTATCAAGGATTTCAATTTCGATATCGTCGTCAATCACCGGATAAACCCAAACCGACGAGAAGCTGGTATGGCGGCGTGCGGAACTGTCATAGGGCGAAATACGCACCAGACGATGCACACCCACCTCGTTCTTGAGCCAGCCATAGGCATTATGACCCGTGATCTTGTAGGTCACCGATTTGATACCGGCTTCCTCGCCATCACTTTCTTCAAGCATCTCAAGCTTGTAGCCCTTGGACTCCGCCCAACGATAATACATGCGCGCCAGCATCGATGCCCAATCCTGGGCCTCGGTCCCGCCAGCGCCGGCATGAATCTCAAGATAGGCATCGTTGCCATCGGCCTCGCCCGAAAGCAGGCTCTCAAGTTCCCGCTTTGCCGCGATGTCGCGGATCGAGCGCAGAACCTCTTCGGCCTCTTCGACGGTTTCGTTGTCGCCTTCGGCTTCGCCGAGTTCGATCAGACCAACACTGTCTTCAAGCTCCTGGGCGAGCTTTTTATAACCATTGATGGCGTCATCAAGCTGGGTACGTTCACGCATGACTTTCTGCGCGTTTGCCGCATCGTCCCAAAGGGTCGGGTCTTCGGCAAGTGCGTTCAGTTCGTCGAGGCGTCTAAGAGCGTTATCCCAGTCAAAGATGCCTCCTCAGCAGTGCCATCGACTGCTTGATTTCATCGACCAATGCCTGTGCTTCGGCGCGCATTGATGTCTCCGTTACTCGTCTGAAAATCTGTTTTGCCACATGTTTGATGTAGCAATGTCGGCGTGGCTTATAACAGTTTTTGTCCCGCTTGAAACCCCTGCAACCATGCAAAAACCCGACACAGAATTTGTGCCGGGTTTCGCAACAAAGCTCCGATGGTCTGATAGGGGATCAGCCCAAAACAGGATCAAGCGTTACGGTATAAAGTTCCTCGTCGGCAACATCGCGAAGCGACACGCGGAACTGTTCGGTTTCGGCATCGATATCGACCAGACCGAAGAACTGCAAACCATAGGATGGCGGCAGGTTAACGCCCTGCTCCTTGGTTGGGTGTTTGGTGAATTTCACCTGCGGACCGAATGTGTTGTCCATGTCACTGGGGCCAAAGGTCCCGGCATGCAGTGGGCCCGATACAAATTCCCAGAACGGTTCGAAGTCCTGGAACTGCGCCTTGTTCGGGTCATAGTAATGGGCAGCGGTGTAATGCACATCGGCCGTCAGCCAGACCGTATTGTTGATTTTGGCATTCTTGATAAAGCGCAGCAGTTCAACAATTTCAAGCTCACGTCCGGCAGGTGCACCATCGCCATTGGCAAGGTTTTCAAACGTGCTTTTGTTTTTCCAGTCATCATAGACAATCATGCCAATCGGCATGTCCGCCGCGATGACTTTCCAGGTCGCCTTGGAATTCAAAAGGCCGCGCTTAAGCCATTCCATCTGCGCACGCCCAAGGAAGTCGGTATTGTCGGTCGGTGTTGCACTGTTATTGGCATCGTTGGTGCCGCGATAGGTCCGCATATCGAGGAAGAAGATTTCCAAGGACGGACCATAAGATACTTTGCGATACACCCGCCCCGGCTCGGATGCGTGTTCGGTGACGGGTAACATTTCGCGGAATGCACGGTTTGCCCTTGCTGCCAGAAGGGATGCTGATTTTTCAGTGTATCGATCATCGCCAAGCAGCATCTCGCCCGGATACCAGTTGTTGGTAACTTCGTGGTCATCCCATTGATAATAGACCGGGATCAGGCGGTTGAATTCGCGCAGATGCTGATCAAGCATGTTGTATTTGTAGTTGCCGCGAAACTCGTCAATGGTTTCGGCAACCTTGGCGGTGTCTTCGGTGGTGATGTTTTTCCAAATCTGCCCATCCGGGGTTTTCTGGGTTTCGGCAAACGGACCATCGGCATAGATGGTATCACCGGAATGGATGAAGAAATCCGGGTTGTGTTTGGCAATGGTGGCATAGGTTTTCATGCCGCCACGATCTTCATCGATGCCCCAGCCCTGCCCGGCCGTGTCGCCTGACCAGCCAAACCGAATATTGCGTTTCGCCGCCGGTGCAGTGCGGAAATGGCCAATAATCGGCTCGGACGATGCGCGTGCGTCATCAAGGTTTTCAAAATGGATCTTGTAAAAAACATCTTGCCCAGCGGGCAGGTCCGCCAGTGCAAGCTTGCCGGCAAAATCACGTTCCGGCAGTACATCGACATGCGGGATGCGGACCGAATTTTTGAAGCCTTCGGTGGTTGCGATTTCGGTGATCATGCGTGATGCACGATCCGCACGCCCCCAGATGCAGGCGGTATTGGCGGTCACATCACCACTTTGCACCCCATGGGTAATCATCGGGCGATCAGCAGCACGGGAAATAGATGGCATAAAGAAACCACCCATGGCGGATGCGGCACCTGCTGTTGCGCTGGTGGCAAGAAATTTGCGGCGGGAAAGTCGAAACGACATAACGAAACCCTCTTCAAGGTATGAAAATCACCTTGAGGAGAATGACAAAATCAAATGACAGTGCGATGTCACCCGTTTGATCGTTTTGTCATTGTTTGATGACAGCGCAACGTCGCGAAAGGCCTGATTTGAAAACAAATTCTTTCAGATGAACACATCCCTGAACGAACAAAGCCGGATGCTGATCACATCCGGCTTTGTTGATATTTAAGCGGCGAATTTCGCAACTATATGATCGTTGTCGCGCAGCCTAATAAATGCCACCCGGACCGGACACAGCGCCTGCGCTGTTATCCGAATTGCCAGATCCGCTATACCCGCCATCAATCACGTTGTCGTTTGATGCCGGGATGGTGCCGGGTTTGAAGGCCTCCCAGATCACGTCCTGAGCGCCCGGGCCAGCCGGAAGGCCGGTACGCGATTCAACACGGACCATGCGAATGCCCGGCGGTGTACGGAACGGAATGGCTTTGGTGCCTTCAAGTGCACCGCGCATGAATTCCTTCCAGATCGGGGCAGCGGCACTTGCGCCCTGCTCCTTGTCGCCAAGGGATCGGTTGTCATCAAAGCCGACATAAACGCCAACAGCCAAATCCGGCGAGAAGCCGACAAACCATGCATCACGCGAATCATTGGTCGTGCCGGTTTTACCAGCCAACGGATACCCAAGTTCGGCGATTGTCCGGCCAGTACCACGTGAAATAACGCCTTCCATGATGTGGACCATCTGGAACGCACTGGCCGGATCGGTCAGTTGTTCACGGGTATCGGGCAGATCAGGCGGCATCTGATTGCGGAATTCCACATCCTGACACAGGCTGCATTCGCGTTCGTCACGACGATAAATCACATTGCCGCGACGGTCCTGAATACGGTCGATCAGGGTTGGCGTGATTTTCTTGCCACCATTGACCAGTTCGGCATAGGCCGCGGTCAGTCGCATCACCGTCGTTTCAGCCGCGCCAAGCGACATCGACAGGACATCTGGCATTTCATCAACAATGCCGAACCGTTCGGCATAATCGACAACCGTCGGCATGCCGATGGTCTGGGCCAGACGCACCGTCATCAGGTTTCGCGATTTTTCGATACCAAGGCGCATGGTCGAAGGACCATAGAACTGGCCGCTATAGTTGCCCGGTTTCCATTTACCAAGCCCCGGCCCCTGATCAATCACAAACGGCGCATCAAGCACCAGTGTGGACGGCGTAAAGCCTTGGTCCAGGGCCGCCAGATAAATAAACGGCTTGAAGGCCGAACCCGGCTGACGGCGGGCCTGTGTCGCGCGGTTGAATTTCGACAGATCGTGCGAAAAACCGCCCGACATCGCCAGTACGCGACCGGTATGCGGGTCCATCGCCACCAGACCACCATTCACGTTCGGGATCTGACGCAGGCCATAGGTATTGGGCGGAAGCGTCTCGCCATCAAGTTCGGCGAAATGCTTGACGTAAATGACATCGCCGGGTTTGAGGACATCTGACGGGCGGTTAACGACCGCACCCAATGTCTGGCCCTTTTGCCACGGGCGCGCCCATGTCAGGAAGCGCAGCGGAATGCGGCCCTGCTCGCCATTCATCAGGCCCAGTTTTGCCTCGTTGGCGTCGGTATCAAGAACAACCGCACGATCCCACGGGATATCGGCGGGCGTTTCAACTTCGCGCAAGGCCTGCTGCCAGTTGCCCGACAGGTCAATATTGGTGATGGGGCCGCGCCAGCCATGGCGGCGGTCATATTCGACCAAGCCGTCAAACAGTGCCTTGTCGGCGATATCCTGCAAACGCGGAACCACGGTCGAACGCACAGAAAGGCCACCGTCATACAGCATGCCTTCGCCGTAACGGTCCACAAGCTGGCGACGGACGTCCTCGGCAAAGAAATCAGCCTGATAGGTATCAACCGATTCACGGCTTTTGCCCTGAAGCGGGGCCGACCATGCCGCCTGTGCTTCGGCCTCGGTGATGTAATTTTCTTCCAGCATCCGGCCGATCACCCAGTTGCGGCGTGCCTTGGCTTCGTCGTGGTTGCGGACCGGATGATAGTTCGAGGGTGCCTTCGGCAGGGCTGCCAGATATGCGGCTTCTTCGATATTAAGTTCATCAAGCGACTTGTCGAAGTAACGCAAGGCTGCGGCGGCGACGCCATAGCTGCCACTGCCAAGGTAAATCTCGTTCAGATAAAGCTCGAGGATATGTTCCTTGGAAAAGGCGCGCTCGATCCGGAAGGACAGAATGGCTTCCTTGATCTTGCGCTCATAGGAAACTTCGTTGGTCAAAAGGAAGTTCTTGGCGACCTGCTGGGTAATCGTTGATGCACCGACCGGGCGTTTACCCGTGCCCATATTGACCACGTTGGTCACAGCTGCACGCAAGACAGAGGCAAAATCGATCCCCGGGTGGGAGAAGAAGTTTTTGTCCTCGGCTGCGACGAAGGCATCAACCACCTTGGGCGGGATGGCCGAAATCGGCACAAAAACACGCTTTTCACGCGCATATTCGGCAATCAACGCACCGTCGGATGCATGCACACGGGTCATGACCTCGGGCTCGTAATTTTCAAGCTGGGTGTAATCGGGCAGTCCCTGGCCAAAGTGCCAGAAGATCGCCAGCATACCGGCGCCGCCCGCAACCGCCATCAAGAACAGAAAGCCGAAAATACTAAGTAAGATTCGCATGTAAGCAGGTCTTTTTCATTTTGTTGGCCTGATCCGTTAGGGGCGCATATTCATGCACTCTTACCGGAAATGCAATGTCCCGGCAGACATTTCGCCTGTCTGTGCCGAAAAAACGGATGTATCCGCATTATAGCGGCAAAATAATGACAAGGTTGTGACAGCCGCCACGCCAGACAGCATTTGTTCGCGGTGACACCGCACACAAGAATTCCGCTGCCCGTTTCGGCCCCAGCGAAATCATCGACATCATGCCCGAGTATTAGAATTTGTGTTTCTCGAAATAGATATCAATTGCCCGCAAGACCGCATCGGCAATCTTTTTGCGATGAGCCGGACTTTGCAACAGCTTGGCGTCCGTCGCATTCGAAAGATATCCCATTTCAAACAGGGCCGACGGAATATCCGGTGCCTTCAGAACCGCAAAACCGGCAAAGCGATGGGTGCGACGTTGCAGTTCGATGCTTTGGGCAAGCTGACTGACCATGTTGGCCGCAAGGGTCGCCGACAGGTTCATGGTTTCACGTTGCGCAAGATCGATCAGAATGCTTTGCACCAGCGTGTTTTCATCGGAAAGATCAATACCGGCAATCACGTCGGCCTTGTTTTCCTTCGATGCCAATGCTGCGGCCTCTTTGTCCGATGCATTTTCAGACAGGGTATAGACCGATGCGCCGCGATGCTTGGGATTGCCAATTGAATCCGCATGCAGGGATATGAACAAATCAGCCCCGGCCTTGCGTGCGATGTCCACGCGTTGGCGCAGTTTCAGGAACACGTCCTTGTCACGCGTCAACAAAACGCGATACCGGCCCGATGCGGTCAGGGTTTCGGCCAACTGACGGGCTGCGGCAAGGGTCAGGTCCTTTTCATAGACATTGCCAACCCCGATCGCGCCCGGGTCGACCCCGCCATGCCCGGCATCAATCGCGATCAGCGGCTTTTCTTCGCCACCCCGGCCCGATTGCACCGCGACATCGACACTTTGTTCGGTCGCGCTGGTATCGTTACGACTGCGCGCAGAATAGGCTTCCATGCTCTGGCGCGATGCGGTCAGAAACGCATCACGCTGTGTCGGTTTAAGATCAACCACCAGACGGTTGGGTTTCCCGCCGCCGGGCGGCAAGGAGAAAATCTTTGAAACCAGCGATGGTTGGGCAACATCGAGAACCACACGGAACGTGCCCGGTTTAAACAGGCCATACCGCAGACCGGAAATAAGCCCACCACCGGAGGTCACCTTGCCCGGCGGGGCGTTCCAGTCAATTTCCGGCATATCAATGATGATGCGGTACGGATCGGGCAGCAGGAAATAGGTAAAGTCGACTTCCTGATCGAGATCGATCACAAAGCGCGTGTAATCGGGATAAACCCCGAGCCGTGCGCCAAGCACCTTGGCCGTCTGGGCAGAGGCACCTGATACGATGATCTGGGACGCACACAACAGCGCAAACACCACCATCATCGTTCTGGCGATTTTAACCAGCAACGATCGCGATGGTGCGTTTTTCGGCGTGGAAAATGAAGTCGCGTGCTGTGAATACATCTGTCGTTTCAGCGCCTGTTACCCTGCAAGAGCATCTGTTAAGCGCTTATAGCAATGCGTTGGTTAACGGGCAATTGACCAACGACAGAACTTGCATGACAGACCTTTCAACTTTCCGCGATGGGCATGGCATGGGACAAAACTGTAAAAACAGTGTGTTTTCATATATTTGCCCGAACCAAATCATCCAAAGGAAAATCGCGCGGATTTCTGTGTGTTTTTACACGTTACTGTCAGAAAGTCGTCACATCACGCAACAAAACTGTTTGTAGCATACGCATAAAAGGGATATGTTGCACCCGAGATTCCTATGCTTTGTGGTAAGCAACCAAAATGCCACCAGGCTGAGGACGCGACGAGTTCAGTTCTTACGGTCGGTGTCTCGGTGACGCGGCAATTCCCGCTCCCGATAGAGCCCTCCTTAAAAAGGCTGTCTTGGCGCGCTCGAAGACACGCAATCTAATTCTTTTTGTTTCAACACCAAAACCAGGTCCAACCGGAAGAGCAGCCGACACGCGATGACCCAGATACATACAGGACATATCGCGACCTTTATGGTTGGCGCCTCCGGACACGCCGGTTTGTTTGCATATCAGCGCAATTGCGCCCATAGCATTGAACTGGCGGGGCCTCCAGGAACAGGTTCCGAATGGTCAAACGTATGCTTATCGATGCAACGCACGCGGAAGAAAGCCGCGTCGTTGTTATTCACGGAAATCGCCTAGAAGAATACGACGTCGAAACTTCGACAAAAAAGCAAATCAAGGGTAATATCTATCTCGCGAAAGTCACGCGGGTAGAACCGTCGCTTCAGGCGGCCTTTGTTGACTATGGCGGAAACCGTCATGGTTTCCTTGCGTTCAGCGAAATCCATTCCGACTATTATCAAATTCCGGTTGCCGACCGTGAAGCTCTTGCCCAGCAGAGCAACACACAGGTCAAGGACGCCGAAATCGTCGAAGACAATATCGGCGATACCGAAGACAGCCCGAAAAAAGACAAGAAACCGTCGCGTTCCCGCTCGCGCCGCAAACCGCGCGCCCAGAGCAAGGACGAAGCTTCCGACACGCCCGAGGCAGAAAACACCGACGCCGCCGCATCGGCCGAGGCCGCTGCCCCGTCAGATGCCGCAACCGACAATGCCGGTTCTGGCGAGGAAGAAGAAGCCAAGCCGCGTCGCCGTCGCCCGCGCAATCGTCGCAAGAAAAGCGATGATGTCGAAGCATCTGGCACGGACGCAGAAGCATCCTCTGATGGCAACGATGACAACGGTTCGGACGGTGACGACACCCCGACCGGTGGTAATGCCGCGATGTCTGCGGAAATCGCCGAGCTTGAAGTTGATGTCGATGACGAGGCCAACGAAGTAACCGCGCTTGACGCGACCGCCGATGTTGAAGAAGACATCGAGGATATGGGCGGCGATGACGATGGCGACGAGTTCGTTGAATCACACAGCCGTCAGCTTCAGAAACGCTACAAAATTCAGGAAGTGATCAAACGCCGCCAGATCATTCTGGTTCAGGTCGTCAAGGAAGAACGCGGTAACAAGGGTGCGGCTCTTTCGACCTTCCTGTCGCTGGCCGGCCGTTATTGCGTTCTGATGCCAAACACCCCGCGTGGTGGCGGTATTTCGCGCAAGATCACCAATGCCAAGGATCGCAAGCGCCTGAAATCCATTCTGGCCGAGCTTGAGATTCCGGATGGCATGGCGGTGATCGTTCGTACCGCTGGTTCCGAACGGACCAAAGCCGAAATCAAACGCGACTTCGATTATCTGATGCGTCTGTGGGATCGTATCCGCGAAACCACCCTTCAGAGCCAGGCTCCGTGCCTGATTTACGAAGAAGCCGACCTTATCAAGCGTTCCATCCGTGACCTTTATGCACGTGATGTTGATGAAGTTCTGGTCGAAGGTGACGATGGTTACCGGGTTGCCAAAGACTTCATGAAGATGCTGATGCCGTCGCATGCCAAGCGCGTGCAGCCCTACAAGGATCAGGGCGTGCCGCTGTTCCACCGTTTCCAGGTGGAAAGCCAGCTTGATGCGATGCTCAACCCGGTCGTACAGCTTAAATCCGGTGGTTATCTGGTTATCAACCCGACCGAGGCACTGGTCGCGGTTGACGTTAACTCGGGCCGTTCGACCCGCGAACGCAACATCGAAGAAACCGCTTACAAGACCAACCTTGAAGCGGCCGAAGAACTCGCACGCCAGCTGCGCCTGCGTGACCTTGCCGGTCTGATCGTTGTCGATTTTATCGACATGGAAGACCACCGCAATCAGGCATCTGTCGAGCGCAAGCTTAAGGAAGCGATGCGCAACGACCGTGCACGTCTTCAGATCGGCCGTATCAGCCCGTTTGGCCTGCTTGAAATGTCGCGTCAGCGCCTGCGCCCGTCGCTGGTCGAAAGCGCGTTTGAAGTTTGCACCCATTGCCGTGGTGTCGGCCTTGTCCGTTCGATTGAAAGTGCAGCCCTTCATCTGCTGCGCGTGATCGAGGAAGAAGGCATGCGTCGCCGTTCCGGCGCGCTGACCGTCCATGTTGCCAGTGAAGTTGCGCTTTATATCCTGAACCGCAAACGTGACTCACTTGGCGAGATCGAAAACCGTTATGGCTTCAGCGTCATGATCTTTGGCGATGACAGCCTGATTTCACCTGATCACCGTATCGAGCGTACGCGCGCGAAAAAAGGTGACGAGGTCGAAGAGGTTTCTGCGGTTCTCAATACCGACAGTGTGTCGCTGACCGCGATTGAAAACCCGGTTGATCTCGAAGAAGAAGAAGACGAAATCGAACGCAACGAAGACGACGATCAGGGCGGCAAGCGCCGTCGTCGCCGTCGTCGTCGCCGTGGCCGTAATGATGACCGCGATGATCGCAACAATGATCAGCCGCAGGAAGCATCAGACGACAGCGATGGCGCATCTGATAATGCAGATGGCAACAATAATGATGACGATGATGACGAAAGCAATCGCAAGCGCCGCCGTCGTGGCAAGCGTGGTGGTCGCCGTCGTTCGCGTCGTCAGGACTTTGATGGCAACCGCACCCGTTCACCGGCAGATGATCCGGCCCTGACGGCGGCACGCCGCAATCGTGACCATGAAGCACCGGACGGCGCGGATGAAAACACCGTGATCGACGCCGACAGCGAAGGTCAGGATGCCGACAGCTTTGATCAGGAAGGCGTTCGCGCCGGTCGTACGCGCAGCACCACTGCCCCGGCCCCGGCCCGTCCGCGTCGTGATCGCAATGACAATCGCCGCAACCGTCGTGATCGCAACAGCCGTTCTGATCGCACTGACGGTGATGAAGATCGTGGTGATGTGAAAAACATCCCGATCCAGTCGGGCCCGGCCCCGGAAGCAAAGCCTGAAACCCAGGCGGAAGCAAAACCGGAAGCCGCAAGCGCACCGGCATCTACCCCGGCAGAAGTCAGCGCACCGGCACCGGAGAAAGAAACGCCAAAGGCAGAAGCCCCGGTCGAAAAATCGGCAGAAAAACCTGCCGAGAAGCCTGTAGAAAAACCGGCCGAGCCGAAAGCCGCTGAGCCTGCCAAGGCTGAAAAAGCTGAACCGGCGCCTGCGCCAGCAAAAGACGAAAAACCGAAGCCGAAGAAACGCGGCTGGTGGAGCCTCGGTCGTTAAGACCGGGCATCTGAACAAACAAAAAGGGCTGCCCATCGGGCAGCCCTTTTTTCGTGGTGATTTAATGAACGATCAGCGTTTCCAGTTCTGAAGCGCCTTGACCGCACCGACCATGGTGTCTTCGCTATGAGCGAACGAGAAGCGCACATAGCCCTTGCCGCGCATGCGGTCGAAATCCGTCCCCGGTGTCGTGGCAACGCCGGTTTCTTCAAGCATCTGCTTGCAGAACGCTTCGCTGTCATTGGTCAGGTCGCGCACATCGGCATAGAGGTAAAACGCACCATCCGCCGGGGCAAATTTGGTGAAGCCCGCCTTCGGCAATCCATCCAGCAGGATTTCACGATTGCGCGCATAGGCCGAGATGTTGGCTTGCAGCTCATCCTCGCAATCGAAGGCCGCCACCGCCGCCAACTGTGACAACGCCGGGGCCGAGATGAACAGGTTCTGCTGCAGGCATTCCACAGCGCGCATCAGATCGGGCGGGACAATCGCCCAACCCAGACGCCATCCGGTCATGGAAAAGTATTTCGAGAAACTGTTGATGATGATGGCTTCATCACCGAATTCAAGCGCGGTGCATTCGGCCACATCGCCAAACGAAATCCCCTGATAGATCTCGTCACTGATCAGGCGAATACCGTTTTCGCGGCAATAGGTTGCCAGTTCGCGATAGGTTTCAACATCAATCATGCTGCCAGCCGGATTGGACGGGCTGGCAACGATCAGGCCATCAACCGGTTCATCCAGATCACGCAGCATCTGAACCGTCGGCTGATAATGGGTTTCCGGCCCGGCGGGCAGGTTGATCGTATCAATACCCAGCGCACTTAGAATGTTGTGATAGGCCGGGTAACCGGGGGCTGCCATCGCAACACGATCACCGGCGTCGAAGGCCGCCAAAAACGCCAGCACAAAGATCGATGAAGAGCCACTGGCAACACAAACCCGCGCCGGATCGACCGAAACGCCAAACTTGGTTTTGTAATGCCCGGCGATGGCTTCGCGCAGCGGATCAATGCCCATGGCGTTGGTATAGCCGATCAAATCAGACTCAAGCGCCTTAGCAGCAGCTTCGCGCACCTTGCGCGGTGCCGGGGTTCCGGGTTGGCCGACTTCAAGATGAAAGACAGCCTTGCCTTCCTTTTCGCGTGCATTGGCCGCACGCATCACATCCATCACGATAAAGGGCGAAATTGCACCACGAAGGGATTGCTTCAATGCCATTTGTGGGGTCCTGACATGTGTTTAAGAGCAACAGGGCAGGATGTCCCCTGCCCTGTTGGGTGGTCTATGATTATCGGGTTCCGGCCATGCCGCCGCCTGCCGGGTCGGCAAGGAACTGGCAGCTTTCCGGATGAGGTGGCGTGCCTTCAAGGCACTTGATGACATTGACCGAAGACGCCCCGTCGGAATTCATCGAAATACCCGATGCAGCACCAGTACCAATCAGGTCTTCGGCCATGGTGGCGATCTGTTTGGTCGCACCGGCCGGCGTGCCCGTGCCAGCAATGCCGTAATAGTATTCCCAGACAAACGGGTTCACCATCAATGCCGGCCCCATCAGCGGGGTTGAAATCATGTTTGCATCCCCCGCAGCCAGATTAAGGCCAAACGCATCCGCACCAAGCCCCGCACCAAACGGCTTGTTCATGGTGGTGACACAGGCAACCGCATTGGCGGCACGATCCACAACAACAAAGCCACTACGTCCGGCATTGGCCTGTGCGGCTTCAGAACCCGATGCGATATCCGCCAGATAACGGTTCAGGATATCGGCAAGTTCACCGCCCTCGGTGATGACCGAAGCACCAGAATTGGATCGCGGCGGATAGGCCAGATAAAGCGTTTCATTGCCAACCTTGACCTCGGTCGCGGTTTTCCACTGCGGGCGATAGGTGCGCATGTCATCAGCTGTCAATGTACCGCCCGCTGCGGTGACGGCATTGGCGATATCAGCCCCCAACGCACCGCTATAAAACTCGCCCGGTCCCTTGACGCGCAGTGACGTCAGAAGGGCTGCCAGATTAACCGCACGGATACGGTCACCGACTTCAAGCATCTTGCCATCTGGCATAAAGGTCGCGCGCAATGCCGGGCTGGCCTCAATCCGGGCACGGTTTGCCTCGATATCCTTGACCAGCGAACGCGATACCGGCACGCCAAGGCGGGCATATTGTTCGGCCGCACTGATCAGCGAGCCCCACTGCAAACGGCCATAACGTGCGCTCAACGCATAAAGGCCGCGCGGAACAGTCGGGATGGTGGTTGGCGTCTGATCGGAACCGGTCCGTGTGCCCGGACGTGGCCAGAAATCAAGGACTTCGACCTTTTTCGTCGCGCGATCATGCACAACACAAACCCCGCCACCGCCAATTCCGGCAACGGATGGCTTGGTCACGGTCATTGTGGCGTAAAGCGCCACAGCAGCGTCCGCAGCCGTCCCACCGGCAGACAAAACATCCCGCGCATTCCGGACGGCACGTGGCTCATCAGCGACCACACCACCGAAATAACCGGACACTGCCCCTATTTGACCAAGATTTTCTGTTTCATTAGCACTACATGCGGCAAGACCGGCAGTCATTGCGATTGCGACCGCGATCCGCCATGATGGCTTGCGCGTCGGCACGGAACCGACATCAGTCGAACGAAAATATGGAACGCACATTTTGCTCAGACGCATTATTACTCTCACTGCCATTTTCCTTGTTGCCCTGCCTAGCACGGTTTTCGCGCAGGGTCGTTCTTTTATCCGCGATACAGAGATCGAGGAAACCCTCCGGATGTATGCCACGCCCATTTTCAGGGCAGCGGGCCTCGATCCGAATGGCGTGTCCATTTATATCGTTTCCGACAACAGCTTGAACGCATTTGTTGCCGGGGGCCAAAAGCTTTTTATCAATACTGGGCTGTTGTTAAAAGCAGAGACTCCCGAACAGGTTATCGGCGTTGTTGCCCACGAGACCGGCCACATCTCCGGTGGCCATCTTTCACGCGTTCATGACCAGTTGCGCAATGCGTCTGCGATTTCGATTCTTTCCACAATTGCCGGTGTTGCCGCCGGTGTGGCTGCCGGCCGATCTGATGTCGGTACTGCCGCCATTCTGGGCGGCCAGAACGTGGCCACCCGTAACTTCCTTGCCTATTCGCGGACCCAGGAAAGCAGTGCCGATCAGGCCGGTGTGAAGTATTTAACAGAGGCAGGCATTTCTTCGCGCGGGATGCTGGAATTCATGCAGACGCTTGAAGGTCAGGAACTGCTGAGCACGGCAAGCCAGGACCCGTATCTGCGCAGCCACCCGTTGACCGTCGAACGTGTCGATTTCCTTGAAAATTATGTGTCCAACTCGTCGCTCAAGGATGCAAAGGTTAGCACCGATCTGTATGAGCGCCATGCCCGCATGCGTGCCAAACTGTTTGCCTTTACCAACCATATTCAAAATACGATGCGCACCTATCCCGAAAGCGATACGAGCATTGCCGCGCGCTATGCCCGCTCGATCGCCTATTACCGGGATTCACAGCTTGAGCCCGCACTTGAGATTATCGAAGGCCTGATCGCCGAGGAACCATCCAATCCCTATTTCGAAGAACTGAAAGGCCAGATTCTTCTGGAATTCGGGCGTGCGCGCGATGCCATCCCACCGCTGCAAAAGTCGGCCGAACTTTCAAACGGTGCGCCGCTGATCCGACTTCTTCTGGCGCATGCAATGATCGAAACCGGCGATGAGGCGTATCTGGCCCCGGCCAAGGAAAACCTGATCGGGGTATTATCGCGCGAACGCGGTAATGCATCGGCATGGCGGTTCCGCGCCATTGTCGAAAACCGCCTTGGCAATGAAGGCGAAGCATCCCTGTCACAGGCCGAATACAGCCTTTTGACCGGTGACCGGCAAGCCGCGAGCTATCATGCTGTGCAAGCCGACCGTAAGCTTGAAAAGGGCACGGCCACATGGGTTCGTGCGCAGGACATTCTTCAGGCGACCAATCCTGATGGCGTACCGGGCAAGGACGCCGCCAATTGACGTCTTCGACCGCACTGCGTACCAAGCCACGGGCCGCGCGCGCCGTCACATCCAGAAGGGTTTTGGCGTCTGTAATGGTCGTGCTGGGCTCTCTCGGCATGGCAAGTTGCAGCCTGCCCGGTGCTGGTGTGGATGTCAGTGGTGACCTGAAACTTCTGTATGCGCCTTTTTCACTGTCCAACCCGCCGCGCTATTGGCAGGTCAGTCAAAAGCCTGACGTATCATCTGCCCCGCTTGGTTGGGAGGACAAGGACGGACGTATCGCCCTTGCCGTGCGCCCCGGCATGGGGACCTTTGAAATCGGTCGGCGGACAAATGTGATCGTGCTGGCCTCGCCGTTTTTGTCGTTTGACTGGCAATTCAACAGTGCGGCCCAAGTCGGGGATGTTGAACTGGTGCTTGGCTTCCGACGACAGGCACAGGGAAGCTGGACGGAAAGTGATCTTGGATCCGGAAAACCAACGATGGATCAGGAAGTCCGTATCGCTGTTGGCCAATATGAAGTGCGGTACGGTGAATGGCACCGCGAGTATTTTGATCTGGCGACGCTTTATCGTCGATATTGGCCGGATGCCCAGGCCGACGAGGTGCGCCTTGTATGGATTGGCATTGTTTCGGGCGATGATCAAATCGCCGCACAGAATAGTGTGATACATCTAACGCATATTTTACTTTCACGTTAGCAACGAGATCACGTATCAAAAACCATTACATTTCATCAGGGTCAGGACCACAGCATTACACACTGGCCAGAGACAAAAGGACGTCCAATGAACTCCCATATCGCAAAACGCTTTCTTGCTGGCACGGCACTTGGTATCGGCATGCTGTTTGGCGCACAGGCTGCTTTCGCACAGGATAGCCTGAGCGCTGAACAGAAAACCGAAATCGAAGGCGTTATTGAACAATACCTTCTTGATAACCCGGATGTTCTTTTGCGCGCGATCCAGAATGTCCAATCCTGGCAGGCCGCAGAGCAGTCCCGCCAGCAGGCTGCGGCCATCACCCCTGTCTGGGATGCGCTGGTTGCCGACAGTTCCGTTCCCTCGGTCGGGCCGGTTGATGCGCCAGTGACCGTGATAGAGTTTTTTGATTACCACTGCGGTTATTGCAAGCGCGCCTTTGATGGCGTGAAGGAAATTGCCGAAAACAGTGATGGCAAGGTTCGCACCATCTTTGTCGAATTCCCGATCCTGAGCGAGGAAAGCACCCTCGCCGCTCGTGCCGCACTCGCCGCCGACAAACAGGACAAATACATGGAAGCGCACGAAGCCTTCATGACCAACCGTGGCCTGCTTGATCAGGAACGGATCAATGAACTGGCCGCTGGTGTTGGCATCGACGTTGAACAGATGCTTGAAGACATGAAGGCGCCTGAAATCACCGGCATGCTGGCACAGTATTCGAGCATGGCGCGCGCCGTCGGCATTTCCGGCACCCCGGCCTTCCTGATCAATGGCACGCTGGTTTCGGGCGCAGATATGGAGCGTGTGAACGCGCTGGTCGATGCCGGACTGAAAGACGCATCCTGATCAAGACCACCTGACCAAACACAAAACGCCAACATGTGCAGTTTTGTTGTTTCGCCGTCTTAATGAAAAAGCAAAAGGCCGTTTCATCATCGAAACGGCCTTTTGCATTACAGCTTATCGCAAGGATATCGCCTAGATAATCCCCGCCAGTGGCGAGGACGGATCGGCATATTTCTTTTTGGGCATGCGACCGGCCAGGAAGGATTCTCGCCCGGCAATGATGGCATGTTTCATGGCGCGCGCCATACGGATCGGGTCTTTTGCCCCGGCGATTGCGGTATTCATCAAGACACCGTCGCAGCCCAGTTCCATGGCAACTGCGGCGTCCGATGCGGTGCCAACGCCTGCATCAACCAGAACCGGCACATTGGCGTTTTCCTTGATCAGCGCGATATTGACCGGGTTCAAAATCCCCATGCCAGAACCGATCAGTGAGCCCAACGGCATGATCGCGCAGCAGCCCATATCTTCAAGCATCTTGGCCTGAATGGGATCGTCACTGCAATACACCATGACATCAAAGCCATCCTTGATCAGGGCTTCGGCCGCCTTAAGCGTTTCGGGCATATTGGGATACAGCGTTGCCTGATCGCCCAGCACTTCGAGTTTCACCAGGTTCCAGCCGCCTGCTTCGCGTGCCAAACGCAAGGTGCGCACAGCATCATCGGCGGTAAAACAACCGGCCGTATTGGGCAGATAGGTGTATTTTTTCGGATCGACATAATCGACCAGCATCGGCTGGTTCGGGTCGGTCAGGTTCACACGGCGCACGGCAACCGTGACAATTTCGGCACCGGATGCCTCGATCGCAATTTTGGTTTCCTCAAAATCCTTGTACTTGCCGGTCCCAACCAGCAAACGGGACGAGAATTTCTTGCCTGCAACAATGAAACCGTCATCGTCCGCCGCGGCAAGGCCTGCTTCATGTGACCCACCGCCGATAAAATGCACGATTTCAAGTTTGTCGCCATCGGCCAGCCGGGTTTCGCCATAGGCTGTTTTGGGAACGATTTCCAGATTGCGTTCGACCGCGACCTTGGTCTGGGCGATTCCAAGCTCGCCAAGAAGTTCGGCAACGTTTCCAGCATTTTCGATGGTGCGGTCTTCACCGTTGATCGTAAGACGCATCTTTCCGTTTCATCCATGTGGTATCAAATTATTCACAATTGCCGCGCAGTATGCGCAGCACGCTCGCCCGAAGCAAGCCGTCTTGCATCGCTTTTTGGTGTTGATGACCCGGCAAGCTCGCCTTGCTGGCCAATCATGCACCCCGGAAGCATCAGGGCCGCGTTGCAAAGGCCAATGCAAAGTTGCGTCAGACTTTGGTCGTGTTATAAACGCAACTCCAAATGTTGGGCATTCAGAAGCGGATTGCTTCGCGGTTCGGGCATTCCTGAACGGTCGAGACACCCTGCGGACTGATGCGCGATGGATGCTTCGAAGCAAGAATGGAAGTGAACGAGTTGACTGGTTTTAGGCAAAACCGACAAGAAGACTCTGGCATTCTTGGCAATGCTAAGGCATATACGCACACATCGGTTGCGATCCTTGAAGCTTTCGCCGCATTGTTCATGGCGAAATTCGGGATTCATCTGTCCAATATTCAAAAGCGGAATGCATTCAGACACGATTTAAACGTCTCGAAAGCTGCAAACGGCATGATCTACGGCTTTGGCTCCCGGAGCACCAAGAACGCCCTGGATGCCATGCGCGGATTGATCCACACACCATCATAAAGATATCGAAATGAGCAAGTTCAACATCGACAATGACGCCATTCGCCAGCTCGCCGAGCTGCTGGACGACACCAATCTGACCGAAATTGAAGTTGCCGCAGGTGACAACCGTATTCGCGTCGCCCGTCAGGGCACCATGGTTGCTGCTGCTCCGGCTGCTCCGGCTGCGTCCGCGCCGGCTGTTGCGGCGCCGTCTGATGCCGCCTCCCATCCGGGTGCGGTTAAATCGCCGATGGTCGGCGTTGTCTATTTTGCACCGGAACCAGGTGCGGCTCCGTTCATCTCGATCGGCGCAAGCATTACCGAAGGCCAGACCCTGATGCTGATCGAAGCGATGAAGACCTTCAATCCGATCCGCGCACCAAAATCTGGCAAGATCACCCAGATTATCGCGAACGACGGCCATCCGGTCGAATATGACGAACCGCTAGTCATTATTGAATAAGCCGGGGTATCAACCGCATGTTCGACAAAATCCTGATTGCCAACCGTGGCGAAATCGCGCTTCGAATTCAGCGCGCCTGCCGCGAAATGGGCATCAAAACTGTCGCGGTGCATTCCACTGCTGATGCGGACGCCATGCATGTGCGTCTGGCCGACGAATCGGTCTGCATCGGCCCGGCAGCATCCAAAGACAGCTATCTGAATATTCCGGCCATTCTTTCGGCTGCTGAAATCACCGGCGCTGAGGCCATCCATCCGGGCTATGGCTTCCTGTCGGAAAACGCCGATTTCGCCTCCATGGTCGAAGAGCACGGCTTTGCCTTCATCGGCCCGACGCCGGAACATATCCGCATGATGGGTGACAAGATCACGGCAAAGCAGACGGCCGAAAAGCTTGGCATTCCGTGTGTTCCGGGATCCGATGGTGAAATCACCAGCGTTGATGAAGCCCGCAAATGCGCCAAAGAGATCGGCTTCCCGGTCCTGATCAAAGCATCAGGCGGCGGCGGCGGTCGTGGCATGAAAGTGGTCGAGCGCGAAGAAGATCTTGCCGAAGCATTTTCCATGACCCGTAAGGAAGCATTGCAGAACTTTGGCAATGCTGCCGTTTACATGGAAAAGTACCTTGGCAAACCGCGCCACATCGAATTGCAGGTCATCGGGGATACGCACGGCAACGCCGTTCACCTGTTTGAACGCGATTGCTCTTTGCAGCGCCGTCACCAGAAGGTGCTTGAAGAAGCCCCGTCTCCGACCCTGACGCCGGAAGAACGCGAACGGATCGGTTCCACGGTTGCCAATGCCATGATCGGCATGGGCTATCGCAATGCCGGCACCATCGAGTTCCTCTATGAAAATGGTGAGTTCTATTTCATCGAAATGAACACCCGCCTTCAGGTGGAACACCCGGTCACCGAAATGATTTCCGGTGTTGACCTTGTGCGCGAACAGATCCGCGTTGCAGCTGGTCTTGAGCTGTCATTCAAGCAGGAAGACCTTGAAATTCATGGTCACGCCATTGAATGCCGCATCAACGCCGAAGACCCGCAGACCTTTGTCCCGTCACCGGGCAAGATCAAGGAATATCATGCACCTGGCGGTCTGGGCGTTCGTGTCGATAGCGGTATTTACACCGGTTATTCGATCCCGCCTTATTACGACAGCATGATCGCAAAGCTGATTGTTCATGGTCGCGACCGTGAAGAATGCATGATGCGTCTGCGTCGTGCACTGGCTGAATATGCGATTGGCGGCATCAAAACCACCATTCCGCTACATCAGACGCTTCTTGCCAACCCGGACATCCAGAAAGGGGATTATGACATCCACTGGCTGGAAAAGTTCATGGGCATGAATAAAACGCTGTGATCAGCGCCTAAGCCAATTTCAAACGGGAACCTTCGGGTTCCCGTTTTTCGTTTGAGATTTAAATCAAAAATTTAATCGCGCTTCCCTATTATAAGGGACCGGTTCAAACTGGAAATGGTAACAACCTTGTCGCATGCGACCGGGTCACTCATATGTAAACAACCACCAGAAAAACAGGACCAAAGCAATTATCACTGCGATCATGTCAAACCAGCTGACCCCTGATCTTTTGATCCGCGCCTATTCCGTCGGCCTGTTTCCAATGGCCGAAAGCCATGATGATCCAACCCTGTACTGGATTGATCCGGAGTGGCGCGGCGTCTTGCCGCTTGACGGGTTTCATGTCCCGCGCAGCCTGCGCAAGGCTGTGCGCAAGGGCACCTATAAGATCCATGTCGACCGGGCCTTTCCCGAGGTCATCCGCGCCTGTGCGGAGCCCACCGATACCCGCGACGACACCTGGATTAACAGCAACATCCTTGATGCATATTGTGCGCTTCACAAGATGGGCTGCGCGCATTCGATCGAGGCATGGAAAGACGGCGAGCTGGTTGGTGGCTTGTACGGTGTCAGCCTGGGCAAGGCGTTCTTTGGTGAAAGCATGTTTTCACGCGCGACCAATGCGTCGAAAGTCGCCCTCGTCCATCTGGTCGCGCTGATGCGTCAGGGGGGCTACAGCCTGCTTGATACGCAGTTCGTCAATGATCACCTTAAACAGTTCGGGGTCGAAGAAATCCCGCGCGAACGGTATCGCAACGAACTGGCAAAGGCATTGACGGGGCGCGCCAACCTTCCGTTTGAAGTCGATCCCGAAATCCTTGAAGAAACCCTGACAGGCGGCGATAGTAAGCCACACGCGCCCTCCTGAGTTCGGCCGAGCCGATTGACCATCACGCCAAGACGAGCACCCCATGCAAATTCGCCCCGCCACCGAACAAGATGTTCCAGCCATTCTTGATATTGTCGCCCCCATCCTTCGGGCCGGGGATACCTATGCCATTGATAGCAATATGAGTGATGACGACGTCATTGCCTATTGGATGGGAATGGACAAGGTCACACTTGTTGCCGAGGAAGAAGGCAAGATTGTTGGCACCTATTACATCCGCCAAAATCAGGGCGGCGGAGGATCGCATGTTTGTAATTGCGGCTACATGACATCCCCTGCGGCAAGTGGCCGGGGCATTGCGCGGCGCATGTGCGAAGATTCGCTGGTCCGTGCCAAGGAGCTTGGATACCGCGCGATGCAGTTCAATTTCGTCATCGCCAGTAACGCCGCCGCGGTACATCTGTGGCCGACGCTTGGGTTTGAGATTGTCGGTCGCCTGCCCGGTGCCTTCATGCACCCGACATTGGGCGAAACCGATGCATTGGTGATGTATCGCAAGCTGTAAGCCGAGCAGATACCAGGACAGAAAAAGGGCGGGAGCCATCTGGCACCCGCCCTTCTTTGTTTTCTTAAGCCGGTTCAGATCAGAACAGGAAGCGCACGCGAAGGGTGCCTTCGATCGCCGAGAGTTCCTTGCGAACGCCCTCGCCCGGTTTGATTTCCTCGTCGACCTCGACCACCACATAACCAACGCCGCCTTCTGAGCGCAGATACTGGCCGCTGATGTTGATGCCGCGACGGGCAAACACATCGTTGATTTTAAGCAGCACACCCGGAACGTTGCGGTGAATGTGCATGAAGCGGGTGTGGGTGCGGTCCTTGACCGGAAGTGACACTTCCGGGAAGTTCACAGCGCCCAGGGTCGAGCCGTTATCGGAATAGGTGATCAGCTTGTCAGCGACCTCGATCCCGATATTTTCCTGGGCTTCCTGGGTAGAACCGCCGATATGCGGGGTCAGGATAACGTTGCTCATACCGCGCAGCGGGCTTTCGAACTGCTCGTCCTTGCCGGCCGGTTCGACCGGGAACACGTCAATCGCCGCACCGGCCAGATGACCGCTTTCAAGGGCGGCGGCCAGATCTTCGATCACGATGACATTGCCACGTGCCGCATTGATCAGGTGTGCGCCCTTTTTCATCTTGGCGAGCTCAGTCGCCGTGATCATGTTCTTGGTCTGCTCGTTGGCCGGAACATGCAGCGACACGACATCGGACCTGGCAAGCAGTTCATCCATCGACGAACAGGAATTGGCATTGCCCATGGCAAGCTTATTGATGACGTCAAAATAAATGACATTCATGCCAAGCGACTCCGCCAGCACCGAAAGCTGCGAACCGATATGGCCATAGCCGATGATACCAAGCGTCTTGCCACGTGCCTCGTACGAGCCATGGGCATTTTTCAGCCAGTCGCCTTCATGGGCGGCTGCGTTACGTTTGGGAATACCACGCAGCAGCATGATGATCTGGCCCAGCACCAGTTCGGCAACCGAACGGGTGTTGGAATACGGCGCGTTAAACACCGGGATACCGCGCATCGCGGCAGCCTGCAGGTCAACCTGGTTGGTGCCGATGCAGAAACAGCCGATCGAGGTCAGCTTGGACGCAGCTTCGATAACGTCTTCGGTCAGTTTGGTACGGGAACGAATGCCCAAAAAGTGCGCTTCGGAGACAACGGACTTCAATTCGTCCGCGTCGAGCGCAGCAGGGTAATGGTCGACATTTGAGTAACCGGCCTCTTTGAACATCTTTACAGCGTTTTCATGGATACCTTCGAGCAGGACAACCTTGATCTTGTCCTTCTCCAACGAAAGTTTGCTGTTCACGGCGCACCATCCTTTTCTTCGCGAGGGCGACACGGGAAAATCCCCGAGCCGTTTCAGACCCATTCCAAATGGCCTGTGGCACAATGAAATAGGACTTAGATGCGCTTCCGTCAAAGGCTTTCCCTTGCGTAAATGCGCATTGCGCCTATCTTCTGAACGCATATACCGGCTAATGCGTATAAAAATAAGGCCTCGGGAGTTAAACCGGGCGCCATGGGGACCATCTGCAGGAATTCAGATTTGGCTGTCGAAATCAAAACCGTCACCGATATTCATCAAATCGGACAGGCCCAGTGGGACAAGTGCGCCGGGTTTGACAACCCGTTTGTCAGCTTTGCCTTCCTGTCCGCCATGGAAGACAGCGGATCAACCACCGCCGAAACCGGCTGGCAGCCATTTCACCTTGTGGCAGAGGATGAGACTGGTGATGTCATCGGCATCGTGCCGCTTTATGTCAAAGGCCATTCTTACGGCGAATATGTTTTCGACTGGTCATGGGCAGAGGCCTATGAACGTGCCGGGGGGCGCTATTACCCCAAACTGCAATCGGCTGTGCCATTTTCCCCGGTGCCGGGCCCGAGGCTTCTTGTCGCCAAGGATCATCCCGATCCTGACAGCGTGCGCAACGCCTTAATCAGCGGCATGACGATACTGCCGGAAAAGCTCGGCATGGCGACCCTGCATGTCACGTTTTGCAGTGGCGATGAAAGCCAGTTGATGGAACAGGCAGGCTTTCTGGCGCGCACGGGCATGCAGTATCACTGGCGCAATCGCGACTATCAGAATTTCGATGATTTTCTGGGCGCACTGAATTCGCGCAAACGCAAAAACCTGCGCAAGGAACGCAAGCAGGTTCTGGAGGCCGGTTACAGTTTCAAAGCACTGCGCGGGAATGATCTGAAAGCCGACCATTGGGACCGGTTTTATCATTTCTACCGCGACACATCCGACCGCAAATGGGGACAGGCCTATCTGACGCGGGAATTCTTTGATCTGCTGCATGATCGTATGCGTGATCGCACGGTTCTTGTATGTGCGTTCAATGACGGTGAAATGGTGGCGGGGGCCCTTAACTTGATCGGGTCTGAAACCCTTTATGGCCGCAACTGGGGTACGATCGACCGTACGCCACTTCTGCATTTCGAAACCTGTTACTATCAGGCCATTGATATTGCGATTGAGCATGGCCTTAAAACCGTCGAGGCGGGCGCACAAGGCGAACATAAAATCCAGCGCGGCTATGAACCGGTAATAACCCATTCCGCCCATCTGATCGCCGATCCGGGACTGAAACGCGCGGTCGCGCAATTTTTGACCCAGGAGCGCAATCACATCAGTCAGGATCGCGATTACATCCTTTCCGAACACAGCCCCTATCGTAAGGAACCATCAGGGTCTTAACCCGGCTCCGGTGCCCCAAACAAAAAAGGCGCGGGAAATTCCCGCGCCTTTTGGATTGATATGTCTTAGGCGTCAGACAGTACGGACGTCATTGAGGAAGCCGTTAACGTGGCTACGAAGTTCGTCATTAGCAGCGGCCAATCGCCCGACACTGTCAAGCTGACCGGTTGAAAGATCGCCACTTTCAGTCGTCGCATCTGCCACGTTTTTGACGGCGTTGGTGATGGCAACGTTACCGTTCGCAGCACCTTCGACACTGCGCGAGATTTCCTCGGTTGCAGCGCCCTGCTCTTCAACCGCACTGGCGACAACCGACATCAGTTCATCAATCTTGTTGATGGTGTCGGCAAAGCCGCGCACAGCCTCGGCAGCAGCGCCGGTTTCGCTTTGCATCTCGGCGATCTTGGCCGTGATCTGTTCGGTTGCCTTGACAGTCTGGGATGCAAGGTTTTTGACTTCACCGGCAACCACGGCAAAGCCTTTGCCGGCTTCGCCCGCACGGGCGGACTCGATGGTTGCGTTCAAGGCCAACAGGTTGGTCTGATCGGCGATATCACTGATCAGATTGACAACCTCGCCAACGCTTTGTGCCGCTTCATTGAGTTTTTCAACACGCTCGTTGGTGCGCTCTGTCTGACCGACCGCTTCCTGCGTGATTTCGGTCACGCGGGCAATCTGCGAGGAAATCTCGGAGATAGAGGCCGACAACTGCGCGGTAGCAGATGCAACAGTTTCGATATTGGTCGAGGATTCTTGTGCCTGTTCAGCCACGTCCTGCGCATCCTGGTTGGCGCGTTGTGCGTGTGATGTCAGCGTCTCGGATGCCGAACGGACATCATCAAGGGCTGCGTTCACTGCATGCAGAACATCCTGGATTTTTTCGTCAAAGCCCTTGGTAAGCGTTCCCATGCGCTGGGTGCGTTCAACCTGACGCTGGGCTTCGACTTTTTCCTGTTCGGCCATGCGGGCACGTTCGCGTGCGTTTTCCCGGAAGACCTCAAGCGATTTGGCCATGGCCCCGACTTCATCGGCACGTTTCATGTCAAGCGTTTCGATGTCAAGATTACCTGCAGCCAGTTTACCCATGGCGTCGGTCATCTTACGAATCGGGGTTGCAATCATCCGCGACAAGGTACCACCAAACAGCACAGCCATGATGATAAGTAGAACGACGCCAACACCAAGCGTGACTTGGAAGACCTGCATGGCTTGGGCGACTTCTGCCTCAACATCGAGAATCATTTGATCGATATTCTTGGCAAGCTCGCTTGCAACCGTAGTGACCTGGTCGGATAGTTCACGTGGCTCCCCCGATGCTTCAATCGCACGCGCATGGTTAACCGTCAGATAGTGGCGCATCAGTTGTGCTTGTTGCGCTGCAATTTCTTCCCAACGGTCGATAGCACCGTCCATTTCTTCAATCAGGGCAGCGATCTCTGGGCTGATTGACGCATATGTCTTGAGCACATCCGTGCGAATGTCGATCTCTTCTCGCGCTTTTTCATACCCAGCCAAGCCAGCGCGGTCGCCGGTCGTCAGGAAGTAGATAAGTTCCTGACGTGCGACAAGATAGGCGCGATCAAGGTCGCGATAGTCGCGTTCGAATTTCGAGAGATAATCGCGCTGATCATTGGCGTTGCTGACCTGCATGGTCGAAAAAACGCCTGCGCCAGCCACCATCAGGATTACCGCGATCATAATGGCAAAGCAGCTCATCAGCTTTGCCGGGATAGAAAGGTTCTCAAAGAATTTCATCGTATTTCTCCCTACAGACCGCGGCGACGCGCGAGTTCATTGAGATTGACCTCAACCGTCACGGCACCGATCGGCTGACGATCTGCATTGCTCATGGTCATGTTGAGCTGGGCAAGCCAAGCATCGGCCCCCTCGTTATATTCGGCCTCGTCGATGAACACGGCGTCGGGACCATTTGGATAGGTATTTTGGAACTTCGCTTCGTCACCTTGCCAAAAATCTGAAGTGATGGAGCTCTGCCCGACATTCAGGCCAACGGCGTCCATCACAAAGATTTCGGCAAACATACCACCGGAGCGTGCCTGAACTTGTGTGAGGTAGCTCGACAGCGGATTGGTCAGGATTGCTGCAACCAACGGCTGATCTTCGGCCTCGCGCTCAGCGCGCCACTGCAGATCGGCCGCATCAATCTGTTCTTGTGTCATGTCCGTGCGCAACTTGTTCTGCGAACTGATGGACAGCTCAACAACCGGATTGGCCAACCATTCCCGGATATCCCTGATCACTTCATCCGTAATCAGAGCATTTGGGTCCCCTGGCAACTCTGCCTTGGCAAAAGCAGCATGTGGCAGAACAAAAACTGTCGCTGCGAGCATACCGGCCAAAGCCACACCACTTTTGAATTTCATTCGTTTACTCCCCAGTCTATGCCAATGGCAGATCGAGACTATCTATTAGTATAGATTCTTATACAAAAGGCAAAAAACAAATACAACCTTTTTTAGAATCTATAGCGATGTGGAACCGCACGAGAGGAGCTTCCACATTTTCTATATGTGGATTGCGCGCATAGAAACAACATGCGACCGGGCAGACATGGCGGTTGGGAGGAAGCCAGAAATCAGGCAAGAAAAAAGCGGCGGTAAAAACCGCCGCTGAGTTTGGTTGGGACACGAGCAAACTGCAGAAGATTACGTTGTTCCAGGCGCGAAACGCGCCCCTGCAAAGAACAACTGTCCATGCTGCCATAAGCAGGATGCGTGCCAACTTTATAACTCCCTCAAAAAACCGTGGTTTTTCGGGAAATTCCGGTCGCCATCCCACATGACTGAAATACATTACCTGATAATCTTTGCATTTCAAAATGCAAACATTGCAAAATGCGAATTAATAAGTTTGCATTTTGCAAAAATATACTGGAGAGAATTAGAGCTGCATAATTTTCAGTAAGCTTATACACCTACTTAGCGCGTTTTTTCTTCGTCCGACTATTGAAGTTCAGAAGCGCTGGTGCCTTCTCGATGATTTCCTCGAGAATGGATTTCGCGATCTCAAGGTCGTCCTTTGCAGAGTCGTCGAGCTGACTGATATAGCGCGGATCGGAGATCATCCGCTCTGCCTCATAAAGGGTTCTGAGTTCGCTTTGGAACATTTCGCGCGCACCAAGCGGCAGGTTTTCCTTTGCACTCATGACAAAGAAGAATTTCAGGCTCGTCTTGATGACAATCCTGAGCATAACGACCTGAAGCTTGTGAAACTGTTTTTCCAGTTCTTCTTTTTTGGGATGGGATTCGAGCTTGTTCATCCGCTCCATAATCACCAGAGACAACGCCTTGAAGTTGTCGACTTCCTCACGAAACGGTCGATAACCGGTGACGTCGGACTTGTCAGCGTTCTTTTCAAGCGTATTGGCCAGCGCGATCAACTTTCGCGCACGCAGCTCAAGTCTGGATAGGAACTCCTCGACTTCGTTCCGAAATTTTCGTTGTGCAGCCTGGCTCATGATATTCTGGCGTTCTTTATATGATTATGCCCGGGGAACGATATCCCCGGGCACCAATCTATACTGCCAATCATTAACAACAACCTGAAAACCGAAAAAGGTCCATTTTAACCGGCCATTTCCGGATCTTTTTTCTGTTGTTTCTCGCCATTCTCATCTTCCGGATAACGGAAGGTGACCGCATCGTCTTCGATATCGACCAGTACAGCCCCACCCTTCGAAAGCTTGCCAAACAGCAACTCTTCGGCGAGCGGTTTTTTAACGTGTTCCTGAATGACACGGCCCAACGGACGCGCCCCGAAGGCCGCATCGTAGCCGCGCTCGGCCATCCAAGCCCGCGCTGCTTCGGTCAGTTCGATCGAAACATTGCGATCCGCCAGCTGTGCTTCAAGCTGCAGGATGAACTTATCGACAACCATCTTGACGACTTCTGGCTGCAGGTTGGCGAACGGAATAACCGCATCCAGACGGTTACGGAATTCCGGCGAGAAGGTACGCTTGATCGCCTCTTCGTCTTCGCCAATACGCATTTCACGTTTGAAACCGATCGGCGGCTTGGCCATGTCGGATGCACCGGCATTGGTCGTCATGACCAGAACGACATTACGGAAATCGACCGTCTTGCCATTGTTATCGGTTAGTTTGCCATGATCCATGACCTGCAGAAGAATATTGAACAGGTCCGGGTGAGCCTTCTCGATCTCGTCAAGCAGCACAACCGCATGCGGATGCTGATCAACGGCATCGGTCAAAAGACCACCCTGGTCAAACCCGACATAGCCGGGAGGCGCACCGATCAGGCGTGATACGCTGTGGCGCTCCATGTACTCGGACATGTCAAAGCGGATGAACTCGATCCCCATGACCGTTGCCAACTGCTTGGTGACCTCGGTCTTACCAACGCCGGTAGGGCCCGAGAACAGATAACTGCCAATCGGTTTTTCCGGCTCACGCAGACCTGCACGGGCCAACTTGATCGCACTGGCAACTGCTTCGATTGCCTTGTCCTGACCAAACACAACCGTTTTCAGATCACGCTCGAGATTTGCCAGCGCCTTGCGGTCATCGGTCGAAACCGATTTTGGTGGGATGCGGGCGATCTTGGCGACGATTTCCTCGACATCACGTTTACTCACCGTGCGTTTGCGTTTGCTGGGTGCGACCAGCATGCGCGATGCGCCAACCTCGTCAATCACGTCAATCGCACTATCAGGCCGCTTGCGGTCACTGATGTAACGCGATGCCAATTCAACCGCTGAACGCAGGGCTTCGTTGGTGTATTTGACCTGATGGTGCTCCTCGTAATAGGGCTTGAGCCCCTTGAGGATCTTGACGGTATCGGCTTCTGACGGTTCCTCGACATCGATTTTCTGGAAACGACGCACAAGGGCGCGGTCCTTTTCAAAGTGACCCCGGAATTCCTTGTAGGTGGTTGAGCCGATGCAACGCAGTGACCCGCTTGCCAGTGCCGGTTTCAGCAGGTTGGAAGCATCCATTGCCCCGCCCGACGTCGCGCCAGCACCAATCACGGTGTGAATTTCATCAATGAACAGAACAGCACCTTCGTACTCTTCAAGTTCCTTGACCACCGCCTTCAGGCGTTCTTCGAAATCCCCGCGATAACGGGTTCCGGCCAGAAGTGCGCCCATATCAAGCGCAAAGATCGTTGCGTTTTCAAGAACCTCTGGCACATCGCCATCATTGATACGGCGCGCCAGCCCCTCGGCGATGGCGGTTTTACCAACGCCGGGGTCACCGACATAAAGCGGGTTGTTCTTGGTACGACGGCACAGAACCTGAATGGTGCGGTCAATCTCGTTCTGGCGACCGATCAGCGGATCGATCTTGCCGCTCTGCGCCTTAACATTGAGGTTCACACAATAGGCTTTGAGCGCCTCGCCCTCGGCCGGGCCGCTTTCGTCGCTTTCTGGCGACATGCCTGCAACCGGCTCTTCATCGGCACCGCGCGGGATGCGGCGCTCGTTGAGTTCGGTCGCCTTGGCGATACCGTGTGAAATATAGTTTACCGCATCAAGACGCGTCATATCCTGGAGTTGCAGATAGTAAACCGCGTGCGATTCCCGTTCAGAGAACAGGGCAACAAGCACGTTGGCACCGGTCACTTCCTCGCGGCCGGAAGACTGGACGTGGATTGCAGCCCGCTGGATCACGCGCTGGAAACCGGCGGTCGGTTTGGGATCTACCAGACGCGCACTGATCAGGCCGGAAAGCTCGCTATCGGCGAATTCCAGCAGATCGGAGCGCAGCCGATCAATATCAACCCGGCAGGCCTTCAGCACTGCCAGCGCATCCTGATCTTCGGTCAGCGATAACAGAAGATGTTCAAGAGTGGCATATTCATGCCTGCGCTCCGACGCATATGCGAGCGCACGGTGCAGGCTTTCCTCAAGATTGCGCGATAGCATATGTCACTCCTTCTCTAAGGTACACTGCAGCGGATGCTGGTTCTGGCGGGCCAGGTCCATGACCTGGTTTACTTTGGTCTCTGCGATTTCGTAGGTGAATACACCGCACACTCCGACACCCTTGCGGTGCACCTGAAGCATGATCTCGGTGGCTTCTTCACGTCCCTTTTCAAAAAACCGTTCCAGTACGTGAACGACGAACTCCATCGGAGTATAGTCGTCATTCAGCAACAGCACCTTGTACATGGACGGCTTTTTGGTCTTGGGCCGTGTCTTTGTTACGATCCCCGTGTTCGGCAGATCAGTGCCGTCATTATCCTGTTCAGTCATCGTCTACTTACCGGAACCCTTATTTCCTGCATGATCTCCATGATAGGTCATTGCCAAACTCTTTCAAAGTCCGCTACGCGGTTCTCACTAGGAATTTATTGTGCATCCGAGTTTCGTTCGTTGTCCATCTTCGATTCATTTAGGCTGCGAATAACGCACTGCAAGATCAGGCGACAAACTTCGTGATTATTGTCACTCCAAAATTGTCCGGGACGCGAAAAGACACATAAAAAAACGGGCATGGCTAAAAGCCATACCCGCTTTGGATTGGAAGGTGCTGGGATATCCAACATGCATCCATTGCCTCATTTCAGCGTAACATTCGTTGCCTTGCTGATGGCATTCAGGCCGTCCGAAAAGGCAGAAAACATCAGCTCCTGCATCTTTTCACCTTCGGCCAAACTGCTTTCATAGCAGCGATTGACGATGCGTGAATGCAGCTCCTGAAGGTCTGCAAGGCTTTCAACCTTGGTCAACTCATCAAGATCTTCCTGCGAGGCTTCAAATTCTTTTTGCATCCACGTCGAAAGCTCGGTGCCAATGCCACCGGTCTTTTCAAACATCGCCATGGTTGCCTGCCAAACTTCCTCGAAACTTTTCTTCTGGGTATCAAGCAGCTCTTCATACTGAGCAGCAACCCGCGACCCGGCACCGGAAAAAACATCGGCCTGACCGGTCATGGTTTCAAAGATTTTGCCGAATGCCTCATTGGCAGCAGAAACACTTTCTTCGAATGCTTCATTGCCAGCAGTGACCATTGCTTCCACCTCTGGCGTCTTCCAAAGTTCGAAATAGGGCTCCATCCCCGTTCCGTCGATGAACAATGCACCAAAGCCAAAAACGTCGCCCTGCTTTGGCTCTGCCTTCGGTTTGACATCAACCGATTTTGCGGTTGCAGTGGACTTGGCTGGGGCTTGGGTCGTGGTCGGTGTTGCCGCAGGCTTGGAAACAGTAGTCTCAGCCACAACGGTTGCCGGTGCAGCCGATTTCTCAGACGTCGCGGGTGCCGCGGCCTTCGGCGCAGGTGCAGATTTCGATGCCGTACTTGCCGGTGCAGCAGCAGCCTTTTTCGGCGCCGACTTGGCAACGGTTTTCTTTTTCGGGGTAGCAGAAGCGGCAGACTTGCTGGTTGCCGTAGTTTTGGGTTTCGTGCTCACAGTATTGGCCTTTTCGCTTTTGGTGGGGGATTTGGGCGCTGTCGACTTGATTGCTGGCGGCGTCACTTCGCCAGCAGGTCGCGCGGCCCCGGAAGTCGCAACGGAAGGTTTCGTGGCAGATTCATCCTGCTTTAATGCCGGCGCAGATGGCGAAGATGCATCAGCCTTGGCAGGTTTCGGGGACTCTGCATTTTTTTCGGAAGCACCGGCCGACGCGGCATCTTTGACCGGCGTTTTGGCAGCAGACGCAGACGTATCAACCTTCGCGACCGTCGCAGACGAGGCAGCCTGACCTGCAGCTTTGATCGACGCCCCTTCGTCACTCGGCGTCTTTGCCGTATCGGGCGATGGTGAAGGCGATGCCTTTTGCGCCCCTGCTGCCGGCTGCTGAGCTGCGGCTTCTATCTCGGAAGATGTCATTACCTTCCGCTTGGCAGGCGCAGACTGCGCTCCCGACGATACTGAAGCTGCTACAGTTTTGGGTGACGACGCGGAAGCCTGCTTCGTTGCAGTTTTCCCGGCTAGTTTCTTTTTGGAATCAGCCATTGCCTCAACCTCCTGATCACCGGAATATCTATCCGGATCAATGTTGCATTGCAACATAACCCTAGATGGAATTACCCCGTCGCGTCAAGTACAGTTTAGTGACAAAAACGCCATATTTCCCGGTACATCTCCATCGGAAAACGCCGGAATTCCAAGAAATTTTTAAAACAGCAACTTGATCAAGGCATTAGCCCGAAGTTTTGCTGCGTTGCAATAAATTTAACAGGCCGGGCAATAACATGAACACGTCACGCCATCGCCCGGTTGCAACATTTTCGTACCCTAGCGAAGCATATTTCCGCGCACGGTTCTGTAAAACTCACCGGAGTCGCTGTTCTGGACATGATGCATCTGTGCCGCCGATTGTGATCGTGCGTTTTCAGCGGCAGGTGGCTCAGGAAGGTCTTTTTCAACCGAAGAAAGGTTTGCCAGAACTTCCGGGAACTTAAGAGCACGCAAATCATCCACACCGGATGCCCAGGTACCCAGCGTGATGCCACCCGACGAACACCCTATGGCGACCCAGTAAAAATCATCGGAATACAGACGCAGACCATCACGGTTTTGCGTTCCGAAACCTTCGGCCTGCAGCGCATCGGTGATGGCGAGATAAGAATCACGGTCAATACGATCAACGGCCTCTTCGCCCCCAAAGGCACCAAGCGGTGCATTGACCTCGACATTGATTTCCTTGACCTGTATCGGCCCGAACACGCGGGTGGTCAGATTGAATTCTTCAAATCCGGGATACGGCGTTAATTCAAAGACGCGGACTTCCTTGTAATACTCGGCATTATAAATAATGCGAATTTGCCCTTCTGCATCGCCTGCTGCACAGGCCTGACGAAGATCATCGGCATTAAGATAAGAAAACCATGATGCCTTGCGGACAAGTGGATTGCTGACGTCACTGGTTTGGGTAAAGGTACAACCGGCAAGGCCTGCAATCACCAGCGCGGCAAGACCTGCTTTGGCCCAGCTGGCGCTGCGGGTCCCCGTATTGGTGTGAACTGGAGCCGTCTTTTCTGACATTCGATCCTCGATTTTTTGCTAATCTGGAGATATAAAATACAGTCTTGCGAATAAAAATGGCCATCTCAAGGCCCGAGTGACGACCACCGAAATTCGATGCTCTTAAACATTTGTTTAAGGCTGTGATGCGACAGTGAACTTATTTAGTTCTTGGGGAAACCTCAAAGCCGAGCCCGATATAATGCGTTTAATGACCCTTTCCGGGCCAACTGCAATGGCCAAAGCTCTGTCCGTGACGCGCTCGCTGAGCATGCGTGGCGTTGTTGCTGTGCTTTTGTGTCTGGTTGCGACTATTTCATTCACTGTTCTCTCGCCCTCCGCTGCGCAGGCGCGGACCTATACGGCGATGATTATTGACGGCGACACTGGCGAAACGCTTCATGAATATCGGGCGGATCACAAGGTCTATCCGGCCTCGCTGACCAAGATCATGACTCTTTACATGGTCTTTGATGCCTTGGAACATGGCAAGGTATCGCTCTCGACTCGGATGAAGGTTTCCAAACGCGCCTGGGGGCAGGCCCCCTCCAAACTTGGTCTTCAGCCGGGCGAAACCATTTCCGTCAAGGACGCCATTTTGGCGCTGGTCACCAAATCGGCCAACGACATTGCGGTTGTTGTCGCCGAACATCTTGGTGGCACCGAAATCAAGTTTGCCCAAATGATGACGTCTGAGGCACGACGCCTTGGCATGTCACGCACCACCTTCCGCAATGCATCCGGCCTGCCCAACCGCGGGCAGATGACCACTGCACGCGACATGATCAAACTGGCTGTGGCGCTGCGCAAGAATTACGGCAGCTACTATCATTACTTTGCGACCCAGAAGTTCCGCTTTGGCAACCGCACCTATGGCAACCACAACAACCTTCTGGCGTCCTACTATGGTACCGACGGGATCAAGACCGGCTACATCAACGCATCGGGCTTCAACCTTGTCGCCTCGGTCAATCGCAATGGTAAACGCCTGATTGGCGTTGTGTTTGGGGGTCGCACGGCACGCACCCGCGATGACCAGATGAAGAAACTTCTTGATCAGGCCTATATGAAGCTGACCAAGGACGGTGAAATTGTTGTTCCGCGCCCGCGCATCAGCCCGGAAGACAAAATCCTGCCGGCGGATGCCCAGTTGCTGATTGCCAAGCGCAGCACGCTTCGCGAAGCAGAACAGCCGGGCCGCATTGATACCCAAACCGTTGTCACCCGCCTGAAGCCGGAAACCGGTGCAGGCTGGGGCATTCAGGTTGGCGCATTTAGCGATCAGCGCCGGGCACAGGAAGCGGTCCTTGCTGCGGCACGTACAGCCCCGGATGTTCTGCGCCTGACCCGCGCTGCGGTCGAGCAGCAAGCCAGCGGTACCGGTGTTGTCTATCGCGCCCGTCTGCTGGGCTTTGATGGCGAGAACGAAGCACGCGCTGCGTGTGACGCGCTCAAGCGTGAAAACGTGGCGTGCATCCCGGTCAATGCGGGTGACGCTGGCTAAAAGCCAAATCGAAAAGAGATACAAAAAGGCCCGTCAGATTTTCTGACGGGCCTTTTCCATTTTGTCTTGGCTGAACGTCTTAATTAATGACCGCCACCCGGGGCGAAGAAGTCATCCGAAGACAGACCGCTTTTGACCAACTGATTGGTCACCTGCCCCTTCAAACGGTCCAACCCGGCATCATCAGTGGCCTCACAACGGGCCACGATGGCAGGCTGGGTGTTGGATGCACGCAGCAACCACCAGCCATCATCGGTGCTGACACGCACGCCATCAATGCCGCTGACCTCGGCACCGGCTTCGGCCAGACGGGCACGGACTTCTTCGATCAGCGCGAACTTGCGATCATCCGGGCAGTCGATACGGGTTTCCGGCGTATTAACCGCAACCGGCATGGCGGCCCGCCATTCAGCAAGGCTTTTGCCACTTTGAACCAGAATGCGATACAGGCGCACGGCAGCATAGGTTGCATCGTCATAGCCGTAATAGCGTTCGGCAAAGAAGATATGGCCGCTCATTTCACCGGCGATCGGTGCCTTTTCCTCGATCATCTTGGTTTTGATCAGGGAATGGCCCGTCTTCCACATGATGGCCTTGCCACCAATCCGGTTGACCTCGTCAAACAGGGTCTGGCTGGCCTTAACATCGGCAATGATCGCAGCGCCTGGCTGACGCTGAAGAACGTCGGCGGCATAGATCTGCAACAGCTGATCACCCCAAAGGACATTGCCCTTGCCATCAATCACGCCAATCCGGTCACCGTCGCCGTCAAAGGCAACACCCCAGTCGGCATTGTGTTTGGCAACGGCCGCCTTGAGGTCCACAAGGTTGGCCTCAACCGTCGGATCAGGGTGATGGTTGGGGAAATTGCCATCGATGTCATCAAACAACAGATGATGCGTACCGGGCAGTTTGGCCGTCAGTTTGCGCACGACATCACCGGCAGAACCATTGCCGCAATCCCAGACAATCGTCATCGGATTGGGGACATCGCAGTCAAGCTCGGCCACAAGGCGTTCGACAAAACGATCCTCAATATCGATGTCGCTTGCCGTGCCCTGCCCGGTTTCGAAATCACCGCTGGCGGCAATTTTACCAAGTTGCTGAATAGCGTCGCCAAACACCGACTTGCCAGCATTAAGCATCTTGAAGCCGTTATAGTTCGACGGGTTATGCGAACCGGTGACCATGATGCCAGCATCGGTTTTTTGATCATAAACCGTGAAATACAGCATCGGGGTCGGCCCGCGACCAATGCGGACCACGTCACAACCGGTCGACAGAATGCCTTCGGCCAATGCAGCCGCCAACTCTGGCGAGCTCAGACGACCATCACGCCCCAGGGCGACGCGCTTTCCGCCAGATCTGCGCACCATGGTGCCGAAGGCTTTCCCCAGCGCATTGGCGTCTGCCGCATGCAGGGTTTCGCCAACAACTCCACGCACGTCATATTCGCGCAAAACAGAGCTATCAAACTTGTGTCCGGCGGAATTCGTCATGATTAGGATTTGCCTCCGATAGATGCACGACCGACACAGGAATAGCTGAAACCGTTTTCAGCCATCTCGTTCGGATCGTAAACGTTACGCAGATCAACGACGATCGGGTGTTTCAGCGCGTCCTTGATGCGGTCAAGGTCCATACCGCGGAATTCGTTCCACTCGGTCAGGACGACCATTGCATCGGCGCCTTCGACCGTATCGTAAGCGTTGTCGCAATATGAAATGCCATCGAGAAGCTTCTTGGCTTCTTCCATGGCTTCGGGGTCATAGGCCTTGACGCTGGCCCCTGCCGCGATCAGGGCAGGCACGATATCAAGGCTCGGTGCATCGCGCATGTCATCGGTATTGGGTTTGAAAGCCAGACCCAGAATACCGATGGTCTTGCCCGCAACAGAACCACCGCATGCCGCGATCACGCGATCTGCCATCGCCTTTTTACGCTTGGCGTTGACATCAACAACCGTCTCGATGATGCGAAGCGGGCTATTATATTCCTGTGCGGTGCGCACAAGTGCGATGGTATCTTTCGGGAAGCAGGACCCGCCATAGCCCGGACCGGGATGCAGGAACTTCTTGCCAATACGGCCATCAAGGCCGATGCCGCGTGCGACATCATGGACATCAGCACCGACCTTTTCACAAAGATCGGCAATTTCGTTGATGAAGGTGATCTTGGCTGCAAGGAAAGTGTTGGCCGCATATTTGATCATTTCCGACGTTTCACGGGTGGTGAAGACAATCGGTGTTTCGATCAGATACAGCGGACGATACAGATCCGACATCACTTCGCGGGCGCGCTCATCACTGGTGCCGATGACGACGCGGTCCGGGCGCATGAAATCGCCAATCGCCGATCCTTCGCGCAGGAATTCCGGGTTCGAGACCACTGCAAACTCCGCATCCGGGCGCTTTTCACGAATGATGCGTTCGACCTCACGACCGGTTCCAACCGGGACGGTTGATTTGGTCACGATGACGGTGAAGCCGTCCATGGCTTCGGCAATTTCTTCGGCCGCGGCATAAACGTAACTCAGGTCAGCATGCCCATCGCCGCGACGGGTCGGCGTGCCAACGGCAATAAAGACAGCGTCCGCATCCTTGACCCCTTCCTTGAGGTCGGTGGTAAAGGTCAGGCGGCCTGCCTTGACGTTATTTTCGACCAGAACATCCAGACCGGGCTCGTAGATTGGCATGATACCGTCTTCGAGACGGGCGATTTTTTCGACATCCTTGTCGACACAAACAACGTCCGTACCGAACTCGGAAAAACAGGCACCTGAGACAAGTCCAACATATCCGGTCCCGATCATAGCTACGCGCATGGAGGTTTTATCCTGGTAAGTAAATCCCGACCGGAACAGATCACATCGCTATTCCGGTCGGACATTGTTGACATGAATGGTTATTCTGCCGCTTCGCCTTCAGCGAATTCGTGAATAAGCTTGCGGACATCGTCGCGCATATCTTCACGGGCAAGGGCAAATGACATTGTGGCTTTCAGGAAGCCGATCTTGTTGCCGCAATCAAAACGACGGCCTTCGAAATTATAGCCATAGAACGGCACCTTGCCGATCATCGCGGCCAGCGCATCAGTCAGCTGTATTTCATTACCAGCGCCGCGCGGAATGTTTTCAAGCACCTCGAAAATGCCGGGATCAAGGATGTAACGCCCGATGGCCGAAAGGGTCGACGGGGCTTCTTCGGGTTTTGGTTTTTCAACCATGCCGCATGCACTGACAAGGCGGCCGTTGGTGCCTTCGATTTCCAGCACACCATAACGGTGAACTTCCTCGCGCGGGACATCCATGACGGCAACCATGTTGCCACCCGTACGGCCATAACTGTCGACCATCTGCTTCATGCACGGGACTTTTGACTGGATAAGGTCATCTGCCAGCAACACGACAAACGGCTCGTCACCGACCAGCGACTTGGCGCACAGAACAGCGTGCCCAAGGCCAAGCGGGTTGCCCTGACGGGTATAGGTCACACGACCGTTTTCCGGGATCATTTCAAGCGCTTTGGACAGTGCTTCTTCCTTGCCGCGCTCGGTCAGGATCGCCTCCAGCTCGGCAGAGCGATCAAAATGGTCCTCAATCGCGGTTTTGCCGCGACCAGTCACAAAAATGAATTCTTCGATGCCGGCCGCAATGGCTTCTTCGACAGCGTATTGAATAAGCGGCTTGTCAACGACCGGCAGCATTTCTTTTGGCATTGCCTTGGTTGCGGGCAAAAAACGGGTTCCCATGCCTGCGACCGGAAAAACTGCCTTCTTGATTCTTTTTGACATTCAATACTTTCCTTTTTCAACCGCTGCGCGCCAGTCCGTATTGGAATTGCCCGCATATATGCTTCTGCCACAATTCGAGAACACGGATCAAGCAAGCGCGCGTATTATTGACGCTAATCTTTACATAGCCGTAACAAAAGGCTTCGCGCGGCATTGATCTTTGAGGCCAGATAGTCCGATCCACCATGATCCGGGTGGACCGCCTTGATCTGCTTTTTATAGGCCCGGTTGATTTCCTCGCGGGTGGCATTATCCGCCACACCCAGGATTTCTCGGGCATCTTTCGCCGTCATGCCTGACGCACTTGAACTCCTTTTGTCACCTTGGCCTTGCTCGTTATGGTTGCGGTCGCTTCCTCCGTTTTGTGCTCCGTCTTCGCCGTGGTCTTTCTGGCGCCAGCTTTGCCATCCCGCACAATCGGGGCGGCGTTCAAGATAGGCTTCCAGAACCGCCCGGCTTTGGTCGGTTGCACTGCAACAGTCAACATAAAGCGACTGCAGGTCGTCAAGTCCCAAGCTGTCAAGATCGGCCCCGGCAAAGGGACCGCTGACAACGCCACCGCGCATTTGCCCGGTTTCAAGATCAAGCACCATATACAGAAATTCGGTGCGAATTTCCGAGCTTGATCCCGCACCGGATGTGCGGTTGCCAAAACTTCCCGGCTGGGCGCGTTTTCGGGACGCTGCAAAGATCCTGCGAAAAATTGGCCACAGCAATCCAAGCTTCATCATCCGAAACAAAAACGGCACTGTCGCCGCCAAAGCCGCGCCCATCGCGGCAATCTTGCCTGTGAGCAACAACCAGCCCGCAAGCATGATCAACACCAAGATGATCAGAAATAAGACAATTTTACGGATTTCTTTGGGCTCGGCCTCTGTCATCCAGCGAATAAAGAAGCCAACCCCGATAAATGCTGCAATGCCGATCAAAAGCCACTGCATCAACGCGGCTTTCGCAATTGATGTCCAAGCCTGAGCACTTCCTCGGACCCGGTTTTCTTTTGATAGATCGAAAGTCCAGACTGCCCGCCCACCGCATAGCTTGCCACTGCGCCCAGCAAATCACGAAGCTTGTCGGCCGCACTGGCATCAAACTGCATGAAGGCACCACCGGTTATCCGCGCAATTTCGCCAAAGGCAAATGCCGCATCCCGGTCATGGCCTTCCTGAAACATGAATGCCTTTACCCCCTTAAGCGCCAGTTTCCCGGCAATCGGGGCCAGATGATCTGGATTTTCCTCGATACAGTCGCCGACATAAATCAAGGCATCGATTTTTTTATCACCCGCTTCGCGTTCGACATGGGCCAGAACCCGTTCGATCTGTGTATGCCCGGCACGGCAGGTGACCTTGGTGATATAGTCGCGAAATGATTTGGCGTTGCGGCACCAGCCACTTGATTTGCATTCCGAAAGCCCGCGAAAGAACACAAGCTGCACATCAAGGGCGCCGACACCATCGACCGCCTCAAACATTTCGGCCTGAATTTCAGCCGCCGTGTCCCAACTTGGCTGACGGCTGGCAGTTGCATCCATGGCAAAAACCAACCGACCCTGTGCCGGCCCGGATGATGGCGCGTGTACCGCCATCTGCCGCGCCTTGCCCAGGAAGTCTGCCACTTCGTTGGCGTCGGATGTCTCTGGAATGATGTCTTTGCGCGTCAAGGAGACCTGCCTGCTTCATATTCCGGTTGGACAATTTGTCGTCCCACAAGATATAGGCCGGATGCAGTCAGATCGGCAACTCCTCGCCGTCAGCCGGTTTGAAGCCGATCACTTCCAGAAGCGATCTGACTTCCTGACGGGCGGCCATGTGCGACATGCTCATCGGGATACCGACACCCTTTTCACGCAGATCAAGCAGCGTCAGACCTTTGAGGAAAAGTTCGCGGTAAATCACGCGTTCACCAAAGCCTGGCGCCTGACGGAAGCGGATGCGATCGGCCAACTTGTCAACGATTTCGGCAATGTCGCGTTTGTTGCGCGCATCAAGATGTGAAAGACGGTTACGCATGACGATCCAGTCAATCGTGCCGCCATCAATCGCCGCCCGACGCTTGCGCGCATCCCAGACCATCTCGGCATAGATGCTGGGCCCCTTGATATCAAGGCTGTCCGGGTCAATCCGGGCCAGCATATCAAGGTCGATGAAGCTATCATTGATCGGGGTGATCAGCGTATCGGCACAGGCATGGGCCAAACGCGAAAGGTAATTGTCACTGCCCGGGCAATCCATAACGATGAAGTTGCAGCCGATCACCATTTCACCAAGTGCGGTCGTAAAGCGTTCGCGCTCTTCCAGCTTGGCTTGGTTGGCATCGGGCAGCTCGCTGCGATAAATCGGCCGATGATCGGGCACCGGAAGCTTAAGGCCTTTGCGCTCGTTAAAGGCGTTCCGGTTTTCGACATAGCGTGTCAGCGTCCCCTGACGGGCGTCGATATCAAGCGATCCGACCTTGAACCCCATCTTCATCAGGGAAACGATCAGATGCATCGCCGTTGTCGATTTGCCTGACCCGCCCTTTTCATTGCCGATCACGATTACATGGGCGCGATTGGACGGCGGTTGTTTGTCCGTTGCCGTCTGCTGGCCCGCGCTGTCCCCGTTCGCGCCGGTCTGTTGCACCGTCATGATAAAATGCTCCGTATCTTCAGGCTTTTTGACTTTGTCCCCAAGGCCAACCTCCCCAATGAGCCCGTTTGCCCCCAAAAATCAAGGTAAAAGAGATCACGTTAACAGGCATCGGTTGACTGCCCCCTAGCCAATCTAGATGCACAAAGGTAAAGATAAGGGTAGCGCAATACAAAAATGCGCCTGAAAACATATAGAAAGGACGCAATGTGAGGTATCGGGCGGCTTTGATCGGCAGCATGTTTGCAAGCCTTCTGGTGGCAACACCACAGATGGCCGTCGCACAGCAAACCGGCGGGTTCGAACAAATCCCGCAAGACCAGAGCCCTATTGTCTTTGCCTCAGACGTCGAGGGTCAGAACAGCTTCCTGCGTCAGTATCGCGATAACAGTACGGTCTTTGTTGGCCGCTGGTATGCGCCGCGTTCGGTAAGCGAATCCCCTGCCGCTGCAAGCGACCTTTATCTTGAAACCGTTTATACGACCTCCGCGCCCGGTTTTCGGTTTAGCACCGCCATGGCGTCCGAGCAGTTGCTTGATATGTTTGACGCGCTTCGCGGCCGCACCAGCCTGAATGGTGCAAGCTTCGTGCAGGAAACCCGATACGGCCCGATTGCCCTGTCGCCCTTTACCCGCAACGGATCGCAATGCGTTTCCTTTGTCGGGCAATGGGATCCGCAAACACCGGCCCAACGTGGCAGTCGCCTGCTGGGCTATTATTGCACCCCGACACAGGTTCAGGCCACACGTAGCAGCAGTGCGCCGCTCAGTGGTCTGCCAATGATTGATGCCCAGGAATTCGCCGCCGGTTTCTTTGGCCGATTGAACATTGAGCTCGCGGAAAATTCGGCAATTGCCGCCACTGTTGTCGCACCGGCAGATGAAACCCCGCTTCAGCAGCCAGAAGGCGAAACCACCCCGCTGCCGATTGATGGCATTGATATCATCACCAACTGGCAATCGGTGCGCGGAACCGGCACGCTGCGCTTTGACCAGCCATCGGGTGAAGGCACAATGATCCTTGATGATGACCAACGTCATTGCGAGGGCATCTGGCGCCACGAAGGCGGCGCCTATCAAAGTGATACGCTTCCGTTCGGAAGCTGGTATGTCTATTGTAACGACAGCAGCTTTGCGCGCGGCATTTACACCAGCGAATCCCCGGCTGTTGTCACCGGTAATGGCAAGGACAACCAAGGACAGGCTGTCTATTTCCGCCAGGCAAACTAAACCCACCACCCTAACCAAGATACACGTGATCATGACTGCAGATATCCAAACCATCGTCATCGGGGCCGGCGTTGTCGGCCTGGCCTGTGCCCGTTCACTTGCGCGAACCGGCCGCGAAGTCCTGATCATTGAACAGCATGATGCGATTGGCACCGAAACCAGCGCACGCAACAGCGAAGTCATTCATGCCGGGATCTATTACCCGAAAGGCAGCCTGAAGGCCGAGCTTTGCGTCACCGGGCGCGAGATGCTGTATCGTTATTGCGAAGAAAACGGCATCGAACACAAACGCACCGGCAAACTGATTGTCGCCACAGCCGAAGACCAAATGGCCGCACTGGCCGGGATCAAGGACAAGGCATCTGAAAACGGTGTCACCGACCTTGTCTGGCTGTCCCGCCAAGAGGCCCTTGAACGCGAACCAGCCCTTCATTGTGTCGGCGCCCTAGAAAGCCCGTCCACCGGCATTGTCGACAGCCACCAGCTGATGGTCACCCTGCTGGGCGAGGCGGAGAACAACGGCGCAACACTTGCGATCAACACCAAGGTCACAGCCGTCAGCTTTGAAAACGGGCTTTATATCGTCTGCACCACCGATGCCGATGGCGAAGAAATGAGCCTGACCTGCGCGGAGCTGATCGTTGCCGGTGGCCTGCACAGCCAGACACTGGGCCGGAACTTTACCGGCCTGCCAAAGACATCTGTCCCGCCACAACATTATGCGCGTGGTTGTTATTTCACGCTGTCGGGCAAGGCACCGTTTTCCACCCTGATCTATCCGGCCCCCGAACAGGCAGGGCTTGGCATTCACCTGACCCTTGATATGGGCGGACAGGCGCGCTTTGGCCCGGACGTGACATGGGTTGATGCACCAAACTATGACGTCCCCGAAGAACGCCGGGCGGCCTTTGCCGAAGCCATCCGCAAATACTATCCCGACCTTGATGAAAGTGCGCTTCAGACCGGTTATGCCGGAGTGCGCCCAAAAATTCAGGCCCCGGGCGAAGTGGCGCGTGACTTCCTGATTGCTGATGAAAAACAGCACGGGCTTAATGGTCTTGTAATGCTCTATGGTATTGAATCACCCGGTCTTACTGCATCCCTTGCAATTGGCAACCGGGTGACCGAGTTGATCACACAGCAAGGCGCAATGAAGGCAGCATCATAAGATCGCCCATATCATCAGCGATGGATAAAGGCATGGCCAAGCAACCTTACAGCACGTCAGGGCGGACCCGACAAAAGGCGCAAAATGCGTCTGGCGGAAACGCTGCGCCCAAATCCATCTCGCGCCGACATTTCCTTGGCACCGGCGCGGCAGGGCTTGGCGGGGCATTACTGGCATCAACACCGCTTGGTGCGGTTGCACAGCAGCTTGAACCTTTTATCCCAGCCCCCAACAGCCTGACCGAGGGTCTCCCCGGACTGACCGACACCGGTAAGCCCGAAAAAGACTTCGTCGAGGAAATGCGCGATTACGTCATCGCGATCAGCCGTTGGGCAAAAAGCTATCGCAGTGACTTTTCGATCATTGCGATGAATGGCCTGGAACTGACCGAATTTCTTGAAAAAACGCTGTTTGCGACACGCGGCGTTGCGGAACCGGCCAGAAACTATTTGCGTGCCCTTGACGGCATTTTAGTCGAAGCCCCGTTTTACGGCTTTGAGAAATATGGCGAAGCTACCAACGCCGAAGAAACCAAATACATCCTCGGTTATCTGGAACGGCTGAAACTTGAAGGCCTGCAATATCTTGCGGTCGACTACACCGAAAATCGATCCGACATGGACAAGGCGCGCGCTCAGCTTCGGGGGCTGGATGCACTTTATTACGCAGCCCCACCGCCGGGCATGCAGCTTTCATCGCTGGCAAAGGTACCAAGCACACCTTTCGGGGCAAACCCGCATGTGATCGACAATATCCGCGAGGCAAAGAACTTTGCCCTGGTGCTTGATAGTTCGCCCTATGGCACGAAGGACGCCTATGTCGATGCGCTGGTTGCAACCAACTATGACACGCTGATCATTGATCCGTTCCATCGCGGGACCATTCCGCTGACCTATGATGATATGAAGCGGCTTCGTTACAAGAAGACCGGAACACCACGAAACTTGATTTCTTATCTCAATATCGCGACGGCCGAGACATATCGTTATTACTGGCAAAGCGGATGGCGTGCCGGAAGTCCCGATTTCATCAGTGAAGGCAACCTGATGGCACGTTGGGGACAGGAAAACCACGTGCATTACTGGTCACGCGAATGGCAAAGCATCATCTTTGGCAGCGAAAACAGCTATCTCGGCAACATCATGAAGCTTGGCTTCGACGGTGTTCTGATGGCGGGTATTGATGAATATTCCTGGTGGCTTGATTACTAGGCCGCGCAGACATTTCGCATTCCATCATCACAAACATATGACCTGAACCCGTGCGTGATTAAGCCAAGGACATTTGACGCAGCACCCCTGTTTGGGCAGTGTGGTGGGTGTCGAATGTCGGCAATTCAAAAACATAATCTGCATCGCGGCGCCAGGAGGCCCATATGTCCGAACCCATCATCCACTATTTTTTCGTGCAATCACCGTGGTCTTTTTTCGGGTTTCGCCGCGTTGTCGACATCGCTAAAAAACATGGCGTGCAAATCATCCATAAACCCTGCCGGGCAGCCGATGTCTGGGAGCATGGTGGTGGCGTGCCTTTGGCGAAACGCCCGAAACCGCGTCAAGAATACCGACTTGTTGAACTGAAACGCTGGTCGGATTATCTCGGCATTCCGATCAATCTGCATCCGACCCATTTCCCGGTCGATGAAACACTTGCCGCGCGCACCATCATCGCCGTTCAGGACGATGGCAAGGACGTCAGTGCTTTGACTGAAACCCTGATGGGGCATATCTGGCTGCGTGAACGTGATGTTTCGCTGCCCGCGACCGTGCGCGAGGCCCTGATATCAACTGGCCTGTCGACGGAATATCTCGAACATGCCGACTTGCCAGAGATCGCCAAAATCTATGACGAGAACTGCCAGTCCGCGCGGGATCGTAACATCTTTGGTGTGCCAACCTATTTTGTCGGCAACGAGATGTTCTGGGGGCAGGACCGCCTTGATTTTGTTGAACGAACGCTGCAACAAAACACCTGATCAAGCGCACCATCGCACCTTAAAAACCACCAAAACAAAATATTATGCGGGCACTTTTTCGCCTCTGGCACGTTAACCAGAGCAGCAGAAACAGTAAAAAAGCCCGCATTTAAATGACACAAAGCGCATCTGATTTTCAAAAAGACTTCCTGAGCCGGCTTGAGGACAAGACACCGAACGAGCCGGAATTTCACCAGGCAGTGGAGGAAGTCGTCGGCTCCATTGCCGGTTGGTATCTTGATCAAACCGAGATGCGCAAAAATGCGGTTCTTGAACGCTGCACGGAACCGGATCGCGTGCTGCAATTTCGTGTGGCATGGGAAGATGACGACCAACAGATACAGGTCAATCGCGGTTGGCGCATTCAGTTCAATCAATCGATGGGCCCCTATAAGGGCGGCCTTCGGTTTGCCCCAACGGTAAGCACAAGTATCTTCAAGTTTCTCGGGTTTGAACAAACCCTGAAAAACAGCCTGACCGGCTTGCCGATGGGCGGGGCAAAAGGTGGTGCCGACTTTTCGCCAAAGGACAAATCCCCGCAGGAAATCGGCCGTTTCTGTCAGGCATTCATGCAGGAACTATATCGGCATATCGGGCCAGATACCGATGTGCCCGCCGGGGACATCGGCGTTGGCAGGCGCGAAATCAGCATCCTTTTTGGTCACTATATCAAGCTGACGCAAAAGTGGACCGGTGCGCTGACCGGGAAAGGATGCCACTTTGGCGGCAGTGCCGGGCGCACAGAAGCAACCGGCTATGGCTGCATCTATTTCCTTGGTCACATGCTTGATCAGGAAAACAAGGAAATCAAAGGCAAACGCATTGCGATCAGTGGCGCAGGAAATGTTGCGCTTCACGCCGCGCGCAAGGCCATAGAACTTGAAGCCAAGGTCATAAGTCTGAGTGACAGCTCCGGCACCATGCACTTTGCCGATGGCATGACAAATGACCTTCTTGATAAGGTTGATGACTGGAAAAACAACCAACGCAAATCGCTGGCAGAATTTGACGGCGGCAAGAATTCCGAGTTCCTTGAAGACAAGAACCCCTGGGGGCTTGAGTGCGATATCGCCCTGCCCTGCGCAACCCAGAACGAGCTTGATGAACAAGACGCCAAGCAGCTTGTTGAAAACAAGGTGATGATGCTCTGTGACGGCGCGAACATGCCACTGACGGCAAAGGCGCAGGAAGTATTCATCAACGCCAATATCCCCCATGCCCCCGGCAAAGCATCCAATGCTGGCGGCGTTGCAGTAAGCGGCCTTGAACAGAGCCAGAATGCGCAACGTCTGAGTTGGGATACGGAAAACGTCGACAAACGCCTTCGTGAAATCATGTCCAAAATTCACAAAGACTGCATCGAAAACAGTCCGGACGGAAAAATCATCAATTATCGCGATGGTGCCAATCTTGCTTCGTTCAAACGCGTAGCAGAAACCATGAATGCATTCTGGCTTTCGTAATCAAACCCGGCCGTTGATGCGATTGTAGTTTGCGGCTCTCTCACGACTGAAACCAAGGAGTTTCCCCATGAAAGTTGCCGATATCGCAATCAATTTACTGAGTGATCTTGGCGTCAAACATGTATTTGGCATCCCCGGTGACGCGATCAATGACATTACATTTGCCCTCGAAAACAGGGATGAAATTGATTTCGTCCTTGTCCGGCACGAAGAAGGTGGTGCATTTGCCGCATCCGCACAGGCAAAACTGACCGGCAATCTTTCATGCTGTGTCGGAACCGCTGGTGGCGGTGCTATCCATCTTCTGAACGGCCTTTATGATGCTCGTCACGACCATGCCCCGGTTCTTGCCATCACAGGCCAGGTTGATTCGGAATTTATCGGCACCGAGTATCATCAGGAAGTGGACCTGAAAAAGCTGTTCGAAGACGTCACCGTCTATTCCGAGACAATCATGGATCCGGCACAGGCCCCGCGTATCCTCAAAGAAGCCTGCAAGGCCGCGATTGAAAATCGTGCGCCCGCCCATGTCTGTATCCCGAACAATATTGCCAGTGCCGATTGCGGGGATGATCCGATCAATATTGCAACCTTGCTGGCAACCCGTGAAGTTTCCCCGTCCAGCGAGAACCTTGATCACGCTGCCAAACTGATTGATCAGGCATCAAAGCCCGTCATTCTTGCCGGTATCGGTGGTGCTGGGGCAGCAAAGGAGATCTTTGATCTGGCGCACCGGATTGATGCACCGATCGTAAGAACCCTGCGTGCCAAAGACTGGCTTGATGACGACGATCCCATTTGCATTGGTGGGCTGGGCCTTTTGGGTGGCAAACCGGGGCAGGATTCTGTCGAAGATTGCGATTTGCTGTGCATCATCGGAGCGGATTTCCCCTATCAGGAATTTTTCCCCAAAGAAGCCAAAACCATCCAGATCGATAGCAATCGCAGCCAAATCGGCAAACGGCTTGATATTGATGCCCCGTTGATCGGCAGTGCCAAGCTATCGGTGCAGGGCCTTCTTGATCGCGTCACGCCCAAAGACACCGAAACGCAGCGCAAACACTGGATCGACAAGGTCAAGGATCAGCAAGACGATTGGTCAAAGATCGAGAAGTCCGACAAAAGCCCGCTTCACCCCGCAAGTGTCATGTCCGCAATCGGAGACCATGCCGCCGATGATGCCATTTTCCTGATTGATACCGGAACGACCACGGCCTGGGCCGCGCGGCATTTGCGGGTAAAACGTAACCAGCGTTTCACCCTGTCATCCGGGCTCGGCACGATGGCCTTTGCCCTTTCCGGGGCAAATGGCGCGCAGCTTGCCTATCCTGATCGTCAGGTGGTCGCCATTGCGGGTGACGGCGCATTCAACATGCTGATGGGTGAACTTTTGACTGCTGCCGAATACGACCTGCCGATCACGGTGGTCGTCTTTGACAACAGCAAGCTTGGCTTCATCGCACTGGAACAGGAAGCCAAAGGTCTGCCGGAACATGCAATCGCCTTTAAGAACCCGGATATGGCGGCCATTGCCCAGGCCTGTGGCTGTCTTGGCCTGCGTGCGGAAAACACCAAGGAGCTCTCAAGCGCGCTGTCACAAGCGTTTGCAAGCAAGAAGCCAACCGTCATTCAGGTCCCGGTTGACCCTGACGCCCTGATCATGCCGCCAAACCCGACCTTCTCGCAGGCACAGAAATTTGCCGTTGCCAAGGGGCGGGAAATGCTGGGCAAGCTGAGGTCATAGGCCAAATCGCCCCGATGAAGCCTGCATTGTTGTGCAGGTTCAGCTCAGAAAAAAAGCGTGGCAGCAAAGCTGACCACGCTTTTTTTTCGAATATGTTTGGTGACTGTTATCCTAGGCGTTTGACGTGATCGACAACGAAACCATCTTCTGACGGATAGCTATTTTCGATCATGGCAAGGGCCTTGGTTTCGTCGCTGGCCGCAACTTCATGAGTTTGAACATCAGCCCAGCGGTCATCAAAGAGGTCGTGGGATCGGTTCTCTTTGACACATTCGCGCACAGCCTGATTGTGCAGTTCAACTTCAAATACGGTTTGGCGATGGCCTGTGAATGCAGACATATCCGCCGCTCTCCTTATATTTTGTTCGCTGGCGCCGCCCAGACGCCAACCTGTCCTGAACCGGGAATCTCAATCACAAGACACCCAACCGTGAGTCTACGTTTCGCACCTTAACGAGCCGTAAATTATCCGGTTAATTGATATTTCCAGATTAATTGCTCCGGTTTCAAGTGCGAATTTGGCATAGGCGCATGACGAATGCCCTGATTCAGGACAAATCGCCGCAAGTGCACTGCACCATAAAAGCCAGGTTGAAACCGACCAATTTCGACCACAAAAGAATCTCGGTCGGATCGAAAATGCCGCCTGCCTTCAAACAGCGAAGATGCTGCAGCGCACAGCGCGCGCAATAAAATTACAATGCAGCTTTGGCAAACTCCGCATAATTCCACACCAAAGCAGCCCCTCAACCGAAACGATCTTTTTTGCACATTCGCGGAATTAGAAATTGATCCAACGCCCGATGCATCAAACATAAAGGGATAAGCAGGAAACAGCCTGCACCAGAAAAATGATGCTGCCAGGAGGCTGCAAGAGGATGAACGTCTTTTCCGATATCGCCTTTGATGACCACGAACAGGTCGTCTTTGCCAGCGACAAAACCACCGGCCTGAAAACAATCATCGCGGTTCACAACACCAACCTTGGCCCGTCACTTGGCGGCTGTCGCATGTGGCCCTATGCCAGCGAACAGGACGCCATTCATGATGTTTTGCGCCTGTCGCGCGGCATGACTTACAAATCCGCCCTCGCCAACCTTCCGCTTGGCGGCGGCAAGTCGGTCATCATTGGTGATCCACGCAGTCAAAAGACGCCAGAATTCTTCCGCGCGATGGGTCGCGCTGTCGAGCAACTTGGCGGGCGCTATATCGTTGCCGAGGATGTCGGCACCAGCCCCGAAGACATGGGTCATATCGCAAGCCAGACCAAGCATGTCGGTGGCATCAATGACGGCAAAGATCCGGAGCGCACCGGTGATCCATCCCCCTTTACCGCCTATGGCGTTTTCATCGGGCTTAAGGAAGCGGTGCGCTTCAAACATGGCAGCGACGACCTTGCGGGCATGCGGGTCGCGGTGCAGGGTCTGGGGCATGTCGGCTATCACCTCTGCCGGATGCTGCATGCCGCCGGGGCCAAGCTGATTGTTGCGGACCTGAATGCCGCCAGCATGAAGGCCGCCGCCATGGAATTTGGCGCAACCGCAGTTCCGGTTGATAAAATCCTGTCGGTTGATGCCGATATCCTTGCCCCTTGTGCCCTTGGCGGGGTGATCAACGATCGTACTATCGAGGAACTCAAGGTTGGCGTGATTGCCGGTGCAGCCAATAACCAGCTTGAAGATGATCGCCACGGCGAGATGTTACGCGAAGCCGGAATTTTGTATGCCCCGGATTACGTGATCAATGCCGGCGGTGTCATCGAAGTCTATTATTGCCGCGAAGGCAAAACGGTTGCCGAAACCAACATGCATATTCAAGGCATTGGCGAAACCGTGCGCGAGATTTTTGAACGCGCCAAGCAACAGAGCCTGTCGACCGGCTTTGTCGCCGATCGCCTCGCCGAGGAACGCTTTGGCCTGAAAAAGTAACGGTGCTGATCAAGCAGCATCAGCCACAAACAACAAAGGCGAGGCCCATGCGGCTTCGCCTTTTTCGTTTTGTATGAATGCCTGGAAGTAGCTTACTCGGCGGCAATCGGTTCAATATTTGCCGTCACAGCCGCTGCATCATCGCAATCGCAATTACCGCAGGTCTTGGCCTGAAGCAGTTCTGCGCGCATGTGGCAGGCGCATTTGCCACATTGCGGCGCGCAACCATGGAAACGGAAAACTTCCGCCGGACGTGTCGCCCCGCCCTGCTCGGCGGCACGGCGGACGTCTTTTTCCTTGAGCGCATTACAAATGCAGACATACATGGTGCGATTGCAATCAGTTATTAATTACGTATCGCCACCTCTAAGATAAATGCGAATGGTTTTCAAACACTTTTGCAACAAACCCGGACAAAAAAATTCCCCGCAAGGCCGAACGCCTGCGGGGAATTGTCGAAAAACTATTTTATCACAAGGCGATAAAAGTGATCAGGCCTTTGCGATGTGGCTAACGACCTTGGTCACACCTTTGATCCGGCGCACGATAGAAAGCACCTTTTCAAGCTCTGCATCGCTTTGTGCTTCGCCCATGATGTAGACGACATTCTGCACCGACTGCCAACGATAGTTGACGGAGCTCACACCTTTTTCGGCCAATAACAATGCCTTGATCTGGCTTTCGATCCAGACGTCGGACACGGACTGGGTTGCCGAATCGGTCGGAACGGCGTTCTTGCCGTATTCATCTTCGGCCCGGTGATAGGCATCAATCGTTTCCTGATCGGCAATCACCAGATGGTCATACACCGTTTTGATCCGGTTATCCTGTTTGACCAGCGACATGACGTCGTAATACTTGCCCTTGGAGTCCACCATGCCGGTGACCATGACATTCTGTTCCCAGATGTCGATATTCACATCCATCAGATAGGTGTGATCGACCTTGGAGAACTCGCCAAGGATGCCGGATTTGATCTGGGTATCTTGCCACTGATCATTGCCGGTGCGGTCTTCCAACGGCATTTGCAGCGGTCCGCAGGCCGCCAGCGGCACCGCCAGCAGCGCACATACCGATACCGTTTTCAGAACACGGCCAATGCTGCGGTTTACCTTGATCATTCCTGTTCTCCTTGTTCATGCCTGCCTGACATGGGTCAATCTTCTTGCGTCAGTTCAAACGCCGCAGGACGTCAACTGTTCCGACCAATAGCTATTGCAGCCAATTTTGACGAAAAAAAGCCCGACTGAATTCAGGCGAGCACATCCTACATCAGAGATCACGAATGAATGAAAAGAAAATGGACCGGGAATTTCGTCCCGGTCCATCTGATAGGCCCATCTGGCAGATCAATCTTCTTCCATCGACATCAGCGATGCGTTACCGCCCGCCGCCGTGGTGTTGATCGTGATTGTCTTTTCAGTGGCAAAGCGATGCAGGAATGCCTCATCAGGCAGTGCACCGTCATCCTCGGCCCCGCTATCGGAAATCAGCGACAGGATCGCGCCATCGCGCTTAGCCAAAAGCTGCTTGAACGACGTCACGCGATCAAGCGATGCCACGCACGATACCCCGGCAATATCACCATCATACATCGCACCCAGACCAGTATTGGTGCCAACCGCCTTGACCAGCTTGGTCGGAAGGCCTGCCTGCTGAGCCAATGTCGGAATATCGGCAAGCCATTTCTGATCACCCGCAAGGATCACCGCATTGCCCGCGGCAAGGGCGGCCCCCAGATGGCGGATGATTTTTGCCGGTTCGGCGTCCTTGTCGGCCTGGATCAGGTAAACACCACGGCCCTGACAATACAGGTCGTTGGTTTCACCGGTCGGCCCGGGCATCCGGGTTGGTGCGACAAAGCCGTTTTCCGAAAGGGCGGCAAAGTTCGCCACATGATCGGCCCCCGCCATCAGAGCATCATTACCCGATGCATCCATCTTGGCCGACAGCTTTTCAAGGATGGTCACGCGCGCATTGCCATCGGTTGCCTGCCATTCTTCCTGGGCCGCCAGCATCGCTGCATATTCGCTGGTCGCAATCACATCCTTGACGATGATCGGTGCGCGATCGTCTGACACGTCATCATTCGAAATGCTATTTGCCTTCGCAATCGGCTTGGCAAAACGTTCGACGTAGTGCGGACCACCGGCCTTTGGACCGGTCCCCGATTTACCCTGCCCGCCAAACGGCTGGACACCGACCACCGCACCGATCTGGTTACGGTTTACATAGCAGTTGCCAACACGCAATTTCTGCGAAATTTCGCGCACGGTGGTATCAATACGGGAATGAATACCAAGGGTCAGGCCATAACCCGATGCATTGATCTGATCAAGGATCTTGGGCAGATCGCGCGCCTTATAGCGCACCACATGAACAACCGGGCCAAACACTTCGCGTTCAAGCACATTGATCGACGGGATTTCAAAGCAATGCGGTGCAAAGAAGTTACCCCCTTTGCATTCCGGAAGCATGTCGCAGGCATGCAGAAGCTTGGCTTCTTTCTTCATGCGTTCGGCATGGGCTTCAAGAACCTTGCGCGATTTTTCGTCAATCACCGGACCGACATCGATATCAAGGAACTTCGGATCACCAACGCGCAGTTCCTTCATCGCACCGACCAGCATTTCACAAAGCTTGTCGGCAATGTCTTCCTGAACAAACAGCACACGCAGGGCCGAGCAACGCTGACCGGCTGACTGGAAACCGGAAATGATTGCGTCCTGCACGACCTGTTCGGGCAGTGCGGTCGAATCAACGATCATCGCGTTCTGACCACCGGTCTCGGCAATCAGTGGCAACGGAACGCCTGGGCGTTTTGCCAGCGCCTGGTTGATCACCTGTGCGGTTTCGGTGGACCCGGTAAAGGCGACACCGGCAATGCGCGGATCATTGATCAGCTGATTACCAATCACACGCCCCGGCCCCGGCACCAGTTGGAATGCCGAACCTGGAACGCCCGCCTCAAGGATCAGTTCTGCCGCACGGGCAGCGATCAGTGAAGTCTGCTCTGCCGGTTTGGCAATCACAGCATTTCCTGCTGCCAGTGCCGCGGTCACCTGACCGAGGAAGATCGCAAGCGGGAAGTTCCACGGGCTGATGCAAACAATCACACCCCGGCCTTCAAGCGGACTGCCTTCGCGGAAAGTTTCCTCGGCGCGGTTGGCATAATAACGGCAGAAATCGACGGCCTCACGCACCTCGGCAACGCCATCGGAATAAAGCTTGCCGGCTTCGCGCTGACAGAGCGCGATGAACTCGTCCATGTTTTCTTCAAGCAGATCACCCAGACGACGCAGTGCCGTCGCGCGTTCACCTGCCGCTGTCTTGTTCCAGGTTTCATAACCCTTAAGGGCGGCCACAACGGCGGCGTCAATATCGGCCTCGGTCGCCTGCACAAGGTCACCGACCTTCTCATCAAGCTTGGCCGGGTTGATGACATCAATCGGGGTGCCCGAAACAAGTTTGCCATCGATCAGCGGGGCAGCGTTCCAGGTCTTGTTCTTGATCTCGGCAAGCTTGGCACTGAGCGGCAACAGCTTTTGCGTATCGGTCAGGTCAAGCCCGCGCGAGTTGACGCGACTTGCACCATAAAGGTCAATCGGTGCCGGGATCTTCGGATGGCCTTTACGTGGGAGCGCCGCCATCTTTTCGATCGGATCGGCGATCATTTCCTCAATCGGCAGCTGTTCATCCTGAATACGGTTCACAAAACTGGTGTTTGCACCGTTTTCCAACAGACGACGCACCAGATAGGCCAGAAGGTCTTCATGGGTGCCAACCGGCGCATAGACGCGGCACGGAACGTTTTCGCCGTTCTTGTCGACGATCTGCTCGTAAAGTGCTTCGCCCATGCCATGCAGACGCTGGAATTCAAAGGTGCGGTCATTACCCGCCATTTCCAGAACCGATGCCACCGTGTGGGCATTGTGGCTGGCAAACTGGCAATAAAATGCATCGCGGCGCGACAGCATATATTTCGCACACGCCAGATAGGACACATCGGTCGATGCCTTGCGGGTAAAGACCGGATAGCCGTCAAAACCGTTTTCCTGACTAAACTTGACTTCTGTATCCCAATAGGCCCCCTTCACAAGGCGGACCATCATCTTGCGCCCGACCTTGGTCGACAGATCGGCCAGCCATTCCAGAACGTGATAGGCACGTTTCTGATAGGCCTGAACCGCCAGACCATAGCCTTCCCAGCCATCAAGGTCCGGGTCGGCAAAAACAGTGCCGATGACATCAAGCGACAGGTCAAGACGGTTGGCTTCCTCGGCATCGACGGTAAAGCCGATATCGTATTTCTTCGCCAGAAGCGCCAGTTCCTTAAGCCGCGGGGTCAACTCGTTCATCACGCGGTCATAGTTGGCAAAGTCATAGCGCGGATGGATCGCTGAAAGCTTGACCGAGATGCCCGGACTGTCAATCGGACCACGCCCATTGGCAACGCGCCCGATATCATGAATGGCGGTTTCATATGCCTTGTAATAACGATCGGCATCTTTCATCGTCCGGGCGGCTTCGCCCAGCATGTCATAGGAATAGCGATAGCCTTTTTCTTCATTCGCCTTGGCGCGCTCGGCGGCCTCGTCAATGGTGCGGCCCATCACGAACTGGCGACCCATGATCCGCATCGCATGGTTGAATGCCTTGCGAATGACCGGCTCCCCCGAACGGCCGATCATGCGTTTGATCAGGCGACCCGGATCGGCCTTTTCCGCTTTGCCGAACTTGATCACCCGCCCGGTCAGCATCAGCCCCCAGGTCGATGCATTGACAAAGAAGCTATCGGAATGGCCGAGATGGCTTTGCCAGTCGGCATCAAAAAGCTTGTCCTGAATAAGCTTGTCGGCAGTCACCGCATCGGGCACACGCAGCAATGCCTCGGCCAGGCACATCAGGATGACGCCTTCCTTGCTCGACAGCTCGTATTCATGCAGCAGGGCATCAATGCCGCTTTTGCCGTTATCGGCGCTGCGCACGCGGGCAACCAGTTGATAGGCGCGGTTTTGAACGCGCGCGGTCTGTTCCGGGGAAAGACGCGCTGTTTCGATCAGGCGTTCAACAACGGCCTCTTCATCGGCGCGATATGTGTCACGGATCGTCTGGCGGATTTCATTCGGTTGCGGCAGTTCGGTACGGAACATGTTTAAAAGCCTCTCCCTGATGTTGGACTTTGCCGATCCCGAAGAACGCACATTATTTCAGGCGCTTCGGGGCCTTTTGCACCTCTATGGCGACAGACAATATTATTTCATCCGAAAAATGTGCTGCCATTTTTGGCTAAAATACGATATATCATCCACGATTTTTACCTTCGCATAGTCACAAATACTGGCTGGACGCTTAAAATGCAGAAGAACCACAAGAGCCTGGACAAGATCGACAAACAGATCCTCCGCGAACTTCAGAACGATGGCCGCATGTCCAATGTGGAGCTATCACGCCGGGTTAATCTGAGCCCGACACCCTGTCTGGAACGCGTGCGCCGCCTTGAGCAAAACGGCTTTATCACCGGCTATATGGCGACACTGGATCCGCGCAAGCTTAACCAGTCACTTGTGGTCTTCGTTGAAATCACTCTTGATCGTACCACACCTGACGTCTTTGACGTATTCGCCGCTGCGATCAAGAAGCTCCCTGAAATCGAAGAATGCCATATGGTCGCGGGTGGCTTTGACTATCTTGCGAAACTTCGGGTCGAGGACATGTATGCCTATCGCGAGTTCCTTGAACGGCTGTCTTCTGTTCAGGGTGTCGGTCAGACTCATACATATGTCGTGATGGAAGAAGTAAAAGTCCGGCCCGGCATCGTCATTCCCTGATTTTCTTTTTTTGTTGATTCGCAACAACTTAATAGATCAAAATCGCATCCATCAAAGCAGACATCAGATCTGCTGAAAAAGTTGTTGGTTAAAACAAAACGGAAAACGGGTGCAGGAACATGTCTGAAGTCAGCTTCTACTTCGATTTCTCGTCACCTTACGGCTATCTTGCCGCCGAGCGGATGGAAGACTTCGAAAAACGCCATGGCGTCACGGTCGTCTGGCGCCCCTTCATGATTGGCGCTGCCTTCAAACAGACAGGACAAAGCCCGCTTCTGGATCAGCCGATCCGCGGTACTTATTTCCGTCACGACATGGAACGCTGCGCACGCCTGCAAAACATTCCGTTCCAAATCCCCAATAACTTCCCCTACGCGGCACTGGTTCCAACCCGGGCCTATTACTGGCTGGAATCGCGATCTCCGATGCTGGCGCGCAAGTTCGCCAAGGACATCTATCGCGGCTATTTTGCCGACGGGCTTGATATGTCCAACCCGGAAAATGTTTTTGCCGCCGCAACCCGCCATTCCATCAATGCATCCGAAATGCGTGCCGCCGTCGAATCCCAGAAATGGAAAGACCATGTCCGCGCTGTCACCGAGGACGCGATCAAGATGGGTGCCTTTGGATCGCCCTTCTTCTTCTACGAGGACGAACCTTTCTTCGGGAATGACCGGATCGATCAACTCGCCCAGTGGATTTCACTGCGCAAACTGACACTTGGCAGCACAACAGACAACCCCGGGCACTAGCCCCCACCAAATGTCGTCGTAGACAGAAGATGAGCTCTTCTGGAAGGCGCAGATCAGCCTTTCTACTTAACGACTTTTTCTTGCACTTTCGTGGTCGACAACCAGGTTTGCGCATTACGTGCAAGAGCTTGGCGGATATCATCGCGTGCAAGCACTTCGTCGATCATGGCGACCGCTTTCTTGCCCCAATCATTCTTGGTGCAAACCACGTGGTAATTAATTTTTTCTGATGCCTCGCGGAATGGGTGGGTGACGATCATCGGGGCACTATCGCCACCAAGACCGTTCTTCTGATTGACCAGAAACCACGTCAACGCCCACGGTGGTGCCAGCGAAAAGCCGACACGTTTCATTTCAATCATCGACAACATGGGCGCCAGGAAATTGGGCGTGGGATGCCGAACAACGCTGTCTGAGTTTGAATAGCGCTGGATGATCCTGTCTGTTTCTTCGCCATACGAAATGCCCGCCCCGATTCCGACGACAAAACCCGCGTCAAGCAATTGCGCCAGCGAGACCTTGTCATCAATCGCCTCACGAAGCTTTCGGTTATCCGGCGAATACACCAGGTGACTGCTTTCAAGCACCGCACTTGGCTGATTGGAAAAATAGACAACTTCTTCGCGCTCAGCCGTCCGGATCAGTCCGGGTACGCAGTAGTTTCCCGTTTTCATCAGGGCAAACAATCGCGCCATATTGGCATGCCCCTTCACCATGTCGGGATCAAGCGACGCACCGAACAATATATCAAGGATCCCGCCATGAAGCCCCTTGCCCGCCAACGGCCCACTGCCAATGCCAATCGGCGGCACATCTGCCTTAAGCCAATGAATTTCGTGCAGTGTGTCTTGCGCGTGCGCTGGCCTTTGCCCGAAAACCACAGCAACACATGAACACAAAACCAAACAGATCAAAGTCCGGTATGACATTATTTTTTCGCCCGCATTCCCAAGACAAGATCGATCAAAATAAGGATCGGCTGCGATTTTATGGCGACCACTGGTCGTCTGCAAACAACCCATATGCGCTAAACGCTATGGGTGATTTGATAGCATATAGTTAATTTCGGTACTGAAATACCGATTTAATATTGACGTTTACGTAAACTTCACCGATAACAACAGCCATAAACACCCTGCACGCGGGCCGATTTGCCCATAACAAAAAAACGGTGAAAACGGACGATGACGGTACTGAAATCTGCGGTGAACGCCCGTTCCGAAGAATTCCGCAACAATGCCGAGCATATGGAAAAGCTGGTTGCGGATTTGCGCGATCAAATCGCTGCGGTCAAACTGGGCGGCGGTGAACGCGCCCGTGATCGTCATACAGGTCGGGGCAAATTGCTGCCGCGTGAACGCATTCGCCAGCTTCTTGATGTCGGCTCCCCGTTTCTGGAACTCTCGCAGCTTGCCGCACATGGCATGTATGGCGATGAAGACGTTCCGGCAGCCGGCATCATTACCGGCATCGGCCGTGTTTCAGGCGTTGAATGCGTGATTGTCGCCAATGATGCCACGGTCAAGGGTGGTTCCTACTACCCGATGACGGTGAAGAAGCATCTTCGCGCACAGGAAATCGCACTCGAAAACAACCTGCCCTGCATCTATCTGGTCGATAGCGGCGGGGCCAACCTGCCCCGTCAGGATGATGTGTTCCCGGATCGCGACCATTTCGGACGCATCTTCTTTAACCAGGCAACCATGTCGTCCAAGGGCATCCCGCAAATCGCGGTTGTCATGGGGTCCTGCACGGCGGGTGGTGCCTATGTCCCGGCGATGTCGGATGAAAGCATCATTGTCCGCAAACAAGGCACGATCTTCCTCGGCGGTCCGCCGCTGGTGAAGGCCGCTACCGGTGAAGTCGTCTCGGCCGAAGACCTTGGTGGCGCTGATGTTCACTGCAAAACATCCGGTGTAACCGATCATTATGCCCAGGATGACAGTCATGCGCTTTCGATTGCGCGCGATATCGTCAAGAACCTCAATTGGGCCAAGAACCCCGGCCTGACTTTGACCGAACCACGCGCACCGGCCTATGACCCGCGCGAGATTTATGGCGTGGTTCCAACCGACACCAAGAAGCCCTATGACGTGCGTGAAATCATTGCCCGCATCGTTGATGGATCCGACTTTGATGAGTTCAAGGCACAGTACGGGACGACACTTGTTACAGGCTTTGCGCGAATCTTTGGCTATCCGGTCGGCATCATTGCCAATAATGGCATCCTGTTTTCCGAAAGCGCGCTTAAGGGGGCGCATTTCATCGAGCTTTGCGCACAACGCGGCATTCCGCTGGTGTTTCTGCAAAACATCACCGGCTTCATGATTGGCCGCAAATATGAAAGCGGCGGCATTGCAAAGGATGGTGCGAAACTTGTCACCGCTGTTGCCACCGCCAATGTGCCGAAATTCACAGTCCTGATCGGTGGGTCCTTTGGTGCAGGCAACTATGGCATGTGTGGTCGCGCATACAGCCCGCGCTTCCTGTGGATGTGGCCAAATGCCCGTATTTCCGTCATGGGCGGCGAACAGGCCGCAAACGTTTTGACGCAAATTCGCGCCGATGCCGCCGAAAAGCGCGGCGAAAACTGGCCAGAAGCCGAGCAGGAGGCATTCAAGGCCCCGATCCGCGATCAATACGAGGAACAAGGCCACCCCTATTACGCATCCGCCCGCCTTTGGGATGATGGCGTGATTGATCCGGCTGATACCCGCATGGTGCTTGGCCTTGGCCTGTCTGCCGCACTCAACAAACCGGTCGAAGAAACCCGGTTTGGCGTGTTCAGAATGTGAGGCCGTCATGAGCAATGTAAACACCGATAACATTTCTGATGCCGCCCGGTGTGAAATCGCCGCCAATGGTGTTGCGACCATCACGTTGAACCGGCCCGAAATTCACAATGCATTTGATGATATCCTGATCAACGATCTGACCGCCAAGATCGAGGCCCTTGATGCCGATCCGGCGGTCCGCGTGATCATCCTGACCGGGGCTGGCAAAAGCTTTTCGGCCGGGGCGGATCTGAACTGGATGAAGCGTATGGCGGGCTATAGCCATGCGGAAAACCTTGCTGACTCCCGCGCGCTCGCCAAACTGATGAAGGTTTTGAATTTTGCCTCAAAGCCGACCATTGCACTTGTCAACGGGGCAGCCTTTGGCGGCGGGGTTGGTCTGGCAGCGTGCTGTGACATTGTGATCGCGTCCGATCGTGCCAGTTTCTGCCTGTCCGAAGTCAAGCTGGGCCTGATCCCGGCGGTGATTTCGCCTTATGTTGTTGAGGCCATCGGGGTTAATCACGCGCGGCGTTATTTCCTGACCGCCGAGCGATTTGATGCCAAGACCGCCCAGCAGATTGGGCTGGTACATGAACTCACCACAACCGATGAACTGACTGCCCGTGGACAGGAAATGGCAAATATCCTGCTGGCCAATGGGCCAAACGCAATGCATGCCGCCAAGAACCTGATTTATGCCGTCGCCAACAAACCGATTTCAGATTCCGTGATTGATGACACCGCCCAACGCATTGCCGATCAACGCGCAAGCGACGAGGGCCGCGAAGGTGTCGGTGCCTTTCTGGAAAAACGTCCCGCGAACTGGAGCAAGAAATAACATGCCGCGCAAACTTCTGATCGCCAACCGCGGTGAGATCGCCTGCCGCGTGATCAAGACCGCCCGTCGCATGGGAATTGCCACGGTCGCCGTTTATTCCGATGCCGACGCCAATGCCCTGCATGTCAAACATGCCGACGAGGCCTATCACATCGGCGCCCCCGCGCCAAAGGACAGCTATCTGCGCACCGAACGCCTGCTTGAAGTCATCGCGCAATCCGGTGCCGATGCGGTTCATCCGGGCTATGGCTTCCTGTCGGAAAATGCCGGCTTTGCCGATGCGCTGGAAAAGGCCGGCTGTGTCTTTGTCGGCCCGCCAGCCAGTGCCATCCGCGCCATGGGGTCGAAATCCGAAGCCAAGAAAATCATGGGCAAGGCCGGTGTGCCGCTGGTGCCCGGTTATCACGGCGAGGACCAGGACCCTGACCTTCTGGCGGCTGAGGCTGACAAGATCGGCTATCCGGTATTGATCAAGGCATCCGCCGGTGGCGGCGGCAAGGGCATGCGTGCGGTTGAAAAGGCATCCGATTTCAAGGACGCGCTGATCAGCTGCAAACGCGAAGCCGCCAGCAGCTTTGGCGATGACCATTGCCTGATTGAAAAACTGATCGTCAAACCGCGCCATGTCGAAATTCAGGTCTTTGCCGACAGCCATGGCAATGCGGTCTATCTGTTTGAACGCGATTGCTCATTGCAGCGCCGCCACCAGAAAGTGATCGAAGAGGCCCCTGCACCTGGCATGACCGAGGACCTCCGTGCCCAGATGGGCAAGGCCGCGGTCGATGCCGCCAAGGCGATTGGCTATCAGGGGGCGGGTACGGTTGAATTCCTGCTTGATGCGTCGGGTGCGTTCTATTTCATGGAAATGAACACCCGCCTTCAGGTCGAACACCCGGTGACGGAAAAAATCACCGGCGAAGATCTGGTGGAATGGCAGTTGCGTGTCGCCGATGGCGAAAAACTGCCAAAGGCGCAGGAAGACCTTTCAATCAACGGTCATGCCTTTGAGGTCCGCATCTATGCCGAAGACCCGCAGAACGATTTCCTGCCCGCGACCGGCAAACTTGTGCATATGCGCATGCCGCGCGAAACCGATCATGTGCGGGTTGATACCGGCGTTTATGAGGGCGGCGAAGTTTCCATTCATTATGACCCGATGATCGCCAAGCTGATCACCTGGGATGTGGACCGCACATCGGCCCTGCGTCGCATGGCGACAGCACTTAATGATGTTCAGATTGTTGGTGTGACCACCAATACCGGCTTCCTTGGCAATATCGCCCGCCATCCGGCCTTTGAACGGGGCGAGGTCGAAACCGGCTTCATCCCGAACCATCAGGATGATCTGATCCCCGCCCCTACCACGCCCGATAACGAGGCACTGGCATTCGCCGCCCTTGATATCCTGCTGACCCGCGATGCGGAGGCCGCCCGTTATGCAGCCCAAAGCAACGATCCCTATTCGCCCTGGCACAGCACGGCCGGTTTCCGGCTGAATGACGATAACCACCATGACCTGATCCTGCGTCATGACGGATCGGATCTGCTGGTCAAGGTGCATTACCGTGATCAGGGCTATGTCATCGATATGCCTGATGGTAGCGCTATCATTGCCAGTGCCGAGCATGATGAAAATGGTGACATCGTTGCCAGCCTGAATAACATCCGCAAACGCGCGTCGGTGCTTCGTGACGGTAATCGTCTGATGATTTTCCGTGATGGTCGCTCGGATCGTCTCGACATCTTTGATCCGCTGGCCGCTGCTGGTGGCAACGAAGGTACGGGTGGTGGACTGACTGCACCGATGCCGGGCAAGATCATCGCTGTGATGGCAAAGGCCGGTCAATCGGTCACGGCGGGTGACAAGCTTGTCGTGATGGAGGCCATGAAAATGGAACACACAATTTCTGCCCCCGTCACCGGCACGATCAAGGAAGTATTCTTTGGTGTCGGCGATCAGGTCGATGATGGTGCGGAACTGATCGCGATCGAGGAGGCCGAATAATGGCCCTGATTTCCGATTTGCCAAGCCGCGTCAAAATCGTTGAAGTCGGTCCGCGTGACGGGCTTCAAAACGAAAAGGCAATGGTCCCGACTGCAACCAAGGTCGAGCTGATCCATCGCCTGAATGATGCCGGTTTATCGGTGATCGAAGCCACCGCCTTTGTCAGCCCGAAATGGGTGCCACAAATGGCCGATGCGCCCGATGTGATGGCCCAGATCACCCGCAAGCCCGGTGTGACTTATCCAGTGCTGGCCCCGAACATGAAGGGCCTTGAGGCCGCGATTGCCGCGGGCGCGACCGAGGTTGCGGTATTTGGCGCGGCATCGGAAAGTTTCTCGCAAAAGAACATCAATTGCTCGATTGCTGAAAGCCTTGATCGATTTCGCCCGGTCGCCGATGCGGCACGTGACGCGGGCCTTTCTGTGCGCGGCTATGTTTCCTGCGTTTTGGGCTGCCCCTATGAAGGCGACATTGCGCCTGAAAAGGTGGCCGAGGTCGCAAAGGCGCTTTATGACATGGGCTGCTATGAAATCAGTCTGGGCGATACCATCGGCACCGGGACACCCGCCAAGGCACAGGCGATGATCACCGCTGTTGCCAGACATGTGCCGACCGAAAAGCTCGCCGCCCACTTCCATGACACCTATGGTCAGGCGCTGGCCAATTTGCTTGCCGTGCTGCAAATGGGTGTGGCCGTGATCGACAGTTCCGTCGCCGGTCTTGGTGGCTGCCCCTATGCCAAGGGGGCCAGTGGCAATGTCGCGACCGAGGATGTTGTCTATATGCTGAACGGGCTTGGCATCAAAACCGGTATCGATCTTGAAAAGCTTGCCGAGACAGGAAGCTGGATTTGTGATCAGATAGCAAAATCAAGCGCATCAAAGGTCAATCTGGCCTTGGCAGCAAAAAGATCAACGACCGGGGACTAATGGATGGGCCCGTCAAAATACAGCTTCAGACGGGCCACCCCAAACGACCTGCCGATGATTGGCCGCTGGCTGCATGTGCCCGAAGTTATCCGCTGGTGGGGCGAACCGGCCGAACAGCTTGAACTGATTTCCGAAGATGTCGAACTGGCCGAAATGGCGACCCTGATTGTGTCGTACCGCAATCGGCCGTTTGCCTTTGTCCAGCATTACGACGCCCATCAATGGCCGCAGGCGCATTTTGATCCCCTGCCCGAACATACCCGCTGTCTGGACGCCTTTATTGGCGTGCCCGACATGATGGGCTGCGGACATGGCCAGATGTTCCTAAAGATGCTGACACGCCAATTGTTTGAACGTGGCGCGCCCATGATAGGGATCGACCCCGATCCGGAAAACGAACGTGCGATTAGGTGTTATGAGGCAATTGGCTTTGTCGCCGGGCGGGAATATGAAACCGCCAAGGGCCCGTGCCTGTTGATGACGCTGGATGCCCGCGCTCAGAAACAAAGCTGATCTCAGCCTGCGTTCCCGCCGCCCACCACGGGCTTGTGTGGACCCGATTGCAACAATTGGTCTGAGCGCGGTTTCTGGCACGCCAGCCTGTAGCTGACGATGCCGGTCAAGGCACCAAACAACACAATCCCTGCGACCTGCCCCCACAAAACCCCGACGGCCCCGAAATAGATGCTGCCCAACCAGACGAGCGGGATCACGCCAAGAAACTCCTTGGCAAGATCGGCAAGCATCGCAAGATTAGGCCGCCCGGTGACGTTAAAGAAGGTATGGGACGAAAACTGCAGACCGAGGAACATGTAAAGCGGCGCAATCGCCGTACAGAACAGGCCCAGCAGGTTTGCGGTTTCCGGTGTGGTGCGAAACAGTTCAGCCAATTGGTCAGACAAAACAAACAACAGCGCTGACACCACCAGACCATAGACAACAATCAGCCCCCAGACCGAATGCCAGATGGCGCGCACCCGATCCGTGCGTTTAGCGGAAAAGTTCTGTCCAAAGATCGGCCCGATAGCCTGCGGCAAGGCCATGTAACCGACAAAGGCAAATGGCGCGATGCGCTCGATGATCGCCATTGCCGCGACGGCGTCTGACCCAAACTTTGCCATTGATGCCATGATAAAACCGCTGGCAATTGGCGGGCCGGTTTTGGCCAACCCGACCGGCACGGTGACCCTGGCAATTTCGCGAACATCTTGCGCGAATACAGCACGATTGAAACGGCCCAGCATGTTATGCACACTGCGCACACCATAAAACGCAATCACCATGATCACGACACGTGATATCACGGTGGCCCATGCAGCCCCCTCAACACCCCAGCCAAAACCAAAGATAAATATCGGATCAAGCACGCCATTGGTAACCGCCCCTGCGATCTTGGCCCACATCGACCGTTGTTTGGCCCCGATCACCCGTAAAAGCGCCCCGGACGCCATACTCAGCACCAGAATGGGCAGGCACAGCATGACGATCTGCAGATAACTGGTGCCAAGCTCATGAACGCGGCCTGATGCGCCGAGCCAGCCAAGCATACCTGGCGCCCCCCACCAAATCGCCACCGTCATCAGAATCGAAAGACCGACACCGAAAAGCAGTATATGCGTTGCCATCACACGCGCGCGGTCACGGTCACCAAGCCCCTCGGCCCGTGACACAAGCGCCGTCATCGATGTCGACACTCCAAGCGATATCGCCAGCGTGAAAAATATCAGGGGCCAGGCAAAGCCAAGTGCGGCAACAATATCGACGTCACCCAGAAGGCTCAGGAAGAACAGATCAAGCGCATCGACGGCCACCATTGCAACAAGTGCAAGCATGCTTGTCGAAGCCATGCTCAGGATATGGCGCAGAACCGACCCACCGATAAAATACTGCTGCTGCAACGCCATTTTGGGTTTGATCCGTCACGGTTGGAAAAGCAAGGCATCAATCGTTTTTGAAAGAGCTTGCAGATGTATCGGCACTGACAAGGAACTTGTGCCGCTGCCGCCTTGAAAGATGTTCTGTTTCTGCCGTCGACACCGGTTGTTTCGCGGCAAGGTTCAGATCCGTTCCAGCCTTCCATTTCGCGGCGATAACGCTTGGATTTTGCGGGCAAAACTCATTGAGCCGGGCTATCACGTGATGCTGCACACGGCTGGCCTCGGGAAATTTCCGGTCCGTCCAGAACCGTTTGCGCGGCCGGAAATACCCAACCTCATCAAGAAACGAAACGCCGAAATAGTGACAGGACTCAAGCGAATTATAGAAATGTTCGTCAAAGACAAAACTGCCATCCTTGCGCATCGAATGGGTCAGACACCAACCCAACATCTCGTCAAGCTGACTTGATGCGAAATCCCGCTGGGCTGGTGTCATATGTGACCAGCCATGACGAAATATCTTCGCGACATCGTAATTGTTGTGGTTGTTGAAATTGCCGCGGCTCCGCCAGCCAACCGGATATTCTTCACCCCGCCGCTCAAGGGTCGTGCGGATCAGGCTTGGCCAATGTCGAACATCCCCTTTGCGATAGGACACAATGTGGAACGTAAAACTCAGATCGTCATAGCGATGGGTTGTACCATCCGATGAATACCATGGCCCCCAGTAACCGGTTTCCGGGTTCTGAATGTCGTCAAGGAAATCGGTAAAGGCCTTGATATAGGCGTCATCAAGCGCGATCCCGCGCACATGTTCTCGGGCAAAATTGCGCAGGCGCGGCTTGAAGCATAACTGCGCCAGACAACACAGGACCGAGCCCAGTTCATCACGCTTGTTGCGCCCGGTTGCGGCAATATCCGACACCAGAAGATCTTCGAGATAGGCGCGCATTTTCGGGATGGTTGATACCGGCTCGAGAAAATGAAGCGGATGGCGCGGTGCGCGTTTTTCCGTTGCCAGTTCATGCAGACGGACAATGGTCGCATCAAACTTGTGATGAAACTCGGTATATTGCCAGCCCCAAGATCCATCGACCGATGATTGGCGCGCAACATAACTTTGATCAGCTTCGGCAAAGCTGCTTTCAAGGCGCGTTACAAGATCATCGAGCCGCGGCCAATAGGCCGTGTAACGTGCAAGCCACTTGGCATAGATATAAAGCTGCTGGGACGCAAGCATGGTGCGGCTATATTCGCTGAACCGGCGCAAAACCCCGGCCATGGCACCAAGATGATCGTTATATCTTTGTACTTTGTCGTGATAGGCACGGTCATAGCGGGCGAAATCCCGCGTAATCACGCATCCGTCAACGGAATGAGCAAGTCCCGATACAGTAGTCATCTATGGTTCCGGCCACCTCGCTTGATCAAGAGAACGGCTGTCCGTGATTAGAACCACCTTCTTTGCCCAAAAGATGGCACACATCGAAAACTACGGATGTCGGTCAGAAATCCCCTTAAGGGCTGCTATCGTCACGCAAGGAACAGCCACCTAAAACCTTAAAGGTTGTCTCAAATACCAACATAAACAGCTATTAATTGCATACAGGATATTGCGACCTGACGCTACCCTTTTGGCGAAAACTATACTTATCCATATTACCAAAGATTAATATGGCGCTAATACTCGGTTTCGCGGGACGCACAGTTCAAGTAACTCTAAAATAATAACTTTCTAAAGTTTTCAACCGCCATGCGGACAGAAAAAGGGGCACCCAAACGAGTGCCCCTCAGTCAGAGCATATTTGCCATGTTCGAATGTATAGGATCAGGCGGCGCGTACCGCACTCAGGAAAGCTTCGACCTTTTGGCGCAGGCTTTCTGATTCACGCGACAACTGGCCCGCCGCCGTCAGGACCTGTTCGGCTGCAGTGCCGGTCGAACCTGCGGCCTCGTTGACGCTGACGATATTGCTCGTGACTTCCGAAGTACCAGCAGATGCTTCCTGCACGTTGCGGGTGATTTCAAGGGTGGCGGCACCCTGTTCTTCAACCGCACTGGCGATGGTGGCTGAAATCTCGCTGATTTCGGCAATGGTGGCCGAAATTGAGGCAATGGCCGAAACCGCCCCCTCGGTTTCGTTCTGAATGCCGGTGATCTGGGCAGTAATTTCGTCGGTCGCCTTTGAGGTCGCCGTGGCAAGGTTTTTAACCTCGGCCGCGACCACGGCAAAGCCCTTGCCCGCATCGCCGGCACGGGCCGCCTCGATGGTCGCATTCAGCGCCAGCAGGTTGGTCTGTTCGGCAATGTCACTGATAAGGCCAACCACATCACCAATTTTCTGTGCTGCTTCGGCCAACCCCCTGACTTGCGCATTGGTCTTTTCGGCATCTTCGACTGCGCGATTGGCAACCGTCGATGACTGGCTGACCTGCTGGGTGATTTCAGCAATCGATGCGCTGAGTTGTTCGGTCGCACTGGCAACGGTCTGAACGTTGGTCGATGCCTGTTCTGCGGCGGCCGCAACGATGCCCGACTGACGACTTGTTTCCTCGGCAGTGCTGCTCATGCCAGTTGCGGTTGACTGCATCTCGGTCGCGGCAGAGGCCAGGGCTTTGAGAACGACGGAAATCTCCTGATCGAAGCCAGTGGTCAGTTCGCTGATTTTTCTAGCGCGCTGTTCCCGGCGTTTTGCCGCCTCGGCTTCCTGTCCGGCAAGTTCATCAGCGCGGATCATGTTTTCCCTGAAGACCAGCACCGCCTTGGACATGTCGCCGATTTCATCGCGGCGGTCCTGGCCTGGAATATCAATCTGCTTGTTGCCACCGGCCAGTTCCTTCATGACGTCGGTGATCTGACGGATCGGACGCGAAATACCCGTACCAATGATCCACGCGGCAAAACCACCAAGGATCACCGCGACACCGCCGACAATGGCGGTAACGATGACCGCCTGTGACGCCGCCTTGGTCGCACGCGGGCCGATTTGATCCTGTTCCGCCTTGACCGACAGTTTCAGGTCTTCGAGGTTTTCGGCAACCACCGGGCCAACTTCATCGAGCGTTTCGGCCACCAGCTGATCACGCGCCGGATCCCCCGCGGGCAGGGATGCAACCTTGTCGAAGGTATCGCGATAGATGATCAGGTTTGCCCCGGCAGATTGCGCCGTTTCAATCATTTGCGGTTCATCAAGCAGGGCCACAAGTTCGTCATTCAACTTTATTGCTGTCGCCAGACGCTCATCGACATTGTCTGCCGCAGCACTGTCTCCTGTCAGCAGATAGTGTTTAACCGAGACGCGTGCTTCAAGCAGGTTGGCCTGCACCCTGCCTGCTTGGTTGGACTGCAATGCGATATGGCGATACCGCACAAAGTCATCCCCGACACTGCTGATCGAGAACTCCGACCAGAGAGAGGCAAGTACGAGCAAAACCAGTACAACGCCAAAGCCGCCATATACTTTTGTTGAAATTTTGAGACGATTAAACACCGACATAAACGAGGTTCTCCCAATTACTCTGTCACCTCATTCATCATATTATATTTTTACAATCATTACGTGATATACGCGTGATTACGTCACTATGCGTTAGGTGATATCGGCCTATTCATTGTGAGGACACCTTGTGTATAAGCATAAAACTTAAGAATAATCTTATATATACGTTTGATTTGGAGAAAGATTATCGTGAAATCAATCATATAATCTCTATTATTAGAGTTTTCCCAATGTATTGAGCCATGTGGAAAAAGAAAAAGGGCCCCCTGTTCGGGGACCCTTGATTAAATGGCTCAGACTTATTCGACAATGGTCGAAGGCCGGATGTTTTTCGCCGTTTACTGCAAAGCGGCGCGACGACGTTCGCGTAAAGATTGTGCTGTAACGCGACCGTCACCGGTCGGCTGATAGTAGACCGACATTTCCTTAAGTGCGGCACGCACCTTATTCAGGGCGACTTCGCCTTCGACCTTAAGATCATAGGCGTCAAAACCACAGCGGTGCATATAAAGGATCTGGTCACGCAGGACATCGCCAACCGCGCGAAGCTCGCCGGTGAAGCCCATGCGTTCACGCAACACCCGGCCATAGGAATATCCGCGGCCATCGGTGTAGGCCGGGAAATTGACCGTGATGATCGACAGACGGTCAAGATCATCTGCCAGATCTTCGGGCGCATCGCCCGGGTTCAACTGCACCCCCAGACCGCCATTGCGGCCCAGAAGGCTGTCACGTTCTTCCTTGAAACGGGCGAGCGGCACAATAAGGTTTTCATCGCTTGCCGGAAGGTCGCCTTCGGCGTCAACCGTGATCCATTCCTGTTCGATCACGCTGTCATTCTTAACGATCGCCATAAAGCACCTCCTTGAACGGATCCATGCCTACACGACGGTAGGTGTCGATGAAACGTTCGCCGCTTTCGCGGATATCAATATATTTGGTCACAAGGCTTTCGATCGCATCGACCACTTCGGCTTCGGAGAAACCGGCACCGGCGATCTTGCCGATCGAGGCATCCTGGCTGGCATCGCCACCCAGCGTGATCTGATAGAATTCCTTGCCGCGCTTATCGAGGCCAAGAATACCGATATGACCAACATGGTGATGCCCGCAGGCATTGATGCAGCCGGAAATCTTGATCTTGAGTTCGCCAATGTCATGTTGACGATCCAGATCCCCGAAACGTTCGGAAATCCGCTGTGACAGCGGGATCGAACGCGCGGTTGCCAAGGCGCAATAATCAAGGCCCGGGCAGGAAATGATATCGGTGACATAGCCAAGGTTGGCGGTACCAAGGTTAGCCTTGTCCAGTTCGCTCCAAACCGCGAAAAGGTCGGCCTTTTTGACGTGCGGCAGAACAAGGTTCTGTTCGTGGGTCACACGCACATCGCCAAAGCTGTATTTTTCCGAAAGATCGGCAACCAGTTCCATCTGGGTATCGGTCGCATCGCCCGGAATGCCGCCAATCGGTTTCAGCGATACGTTGGCAATCGCATAGCCCGGCTGTTTATGTTCGATGACGTTCGAACGCACCCAGTTGGCAAAACGACGGTTTTCCGACTTGTGACGTTCGAAATCGGCATCGTCGTCAGAAAGGGCTTCAAACGCGGGCGGGGCGAACTGTTCGATGTAATGGGCGATTTCCGCATCATCAACGCGCAGCGAGCCGTCCTTGATCTGGGCCCATTCCTCTTCGACAAGCTCGCGGATTTTATCAATGCCTTCCTCGTGAACGAGGATCTTGATGCGCGCCTTGTACTTGTTATCACGGCGGCCAAAGCGGTTATAAACGCGCAGAATGGCTTCGAGATAGGAGAACAAGTCGTTCTTGCCGATAAACTCGCGGATGGTCTTGCCAACAAACGGCGTACGACCAAGGCCACCGCCAACCATGACTTCAAAGCCGGTTTCACCTGCATCGTTCTGATGCATGCGAAGTCCGATATCATGCACCTTGACCGCGGCACGGTCATTTGGCGATCCGGTCACGGCGATCTTGAACTTGCGCGGCAGATAAGTGAATTCCGGATGGAAGGTCGACCACTGACGGATCAGTTCGCAATAGGGGCGCGGATCTTCGATTTCATCGGCCGCGGCACCGGCATACTGGTCGGTCGTGGTGTTACGAATGCAGTTGCCTGATGTCTGGATCGCATGCATTTCGACCTTGGCGAGGTCGAGCAACGCATCAGGAATCTCATCAAGTTTCGGCCAGTTATACTGGATGTTCTGGCGGGTGGTGAAATGGCCATAGCCCTTGTCATAGACCCGCGCAATCATGCCAAGCTGGCGCAGCTGGTCAGCGCGCAGCGTGCCGTACGGAACGGCAACGCGCAGCATGTAAGCATGCAGCTGAAGATACACACCGTTCATCAGACGCAGCGGACGGAACTGTTCCTCGGTAATGTCACCGGCAAGGCGGCGTTTCACCTGTTCGCGGAACTGTTCAGTCCGTTCATGGACAAGCTGGCGGTCAAAATCGTCATAACGATACATGGGGCTCTCCTTATACCGCCTGATAGCCGAGGTCTTCGCGGACACTCGGACCTTTGGTGCGCAGAACTTCGCGGTATTTTGTCGGCACGATATCCGCGCCCTGCTGTTCGACATCAATCAGATACGGCCCGACAATCACGATATCGAGTTCGGGTGCACTGGCTTCAGCCAAAAGCGCATCTGCGGCCTCTTTGCCGTCAGCGATGCGGGCATCGTTGATGTTTTCGCTCCAGCTACCATCGCTGGTCAGGAACACCACCAACCCGTCTTCCAGACGGTTTGCCGTGACAACTTGCAGGGACATTCGGTTCTCTCAGCCTGTAAATCTCTCGGGTTTGGTCCTGTATCGGACCTTTTCTGCACCAGAATTTGGCTGATTACCCCTTATTGGTCAAGTTTTTTTGTGAAATATCATATATTACACTTATTTTTGTGTTTTAATAATCCACTATTGACCGCTCGGCGTACGGGTTCTACCTCATCAGTCATTGAACACCACCGCACAAGAAACCCTCCTGATATGCCTTTGAACATCATCAAACTGAGCGTCGGCACAGAAAGCCCCGAAAGCCTGAAGGAATGGCAGACCTATTTTCAGGCCATGCACGGGCGCATTTTTCACACCACACGCATGACGCCAAAACGCAAGGCAGAGATTCTTGATGGCGGATCAATTTATTGGGTGATCAAGGGGGCCGTGCGCTGCCGCCAGCAGGTCATTGATCTTGAAGAATACGTCAATGAAGAAGGCACGAAATATTGCCGCATCGTGCTGGACGACGAATTGATCGCCACCCGTCCCTATCCGCACCGCGCGTTTCAGGGATGGCGCTATTTCCCCGATGACAAATGCCCGCCAGATGAAAAACAGGGTGGCGGCACCGATGCCCTGCCAGATGACATGGCCGACGAATTGCGTGACCTTGGGTTAATCTGAACTCAGTCCTCTACAGGGGCGCCCGCCTCATCGGGATCAATTTCGCGCAAGGTTTCAGCCACTTCATTTTTAAGCCAGCTTACAAATGCCTTTACGCGCGGGCGTCTCAGGTGCTCCTCCGGATACACCAGATAATAGGCCCCGCTTGAGGCAACGCTTTGCGAAAACGGCCGCACCAGATTGCCCGCCGCCAGATCAAGGGCGGCCAGACTTGTGCGCGCCATGGCAATCCCCTGCCCCATCAGGGCGGCCTGAATGACCATGTCGCCGGAGTTAAACCGAAGGCCGCGACTGACATCGACGCCTTCTGCCCCCACCCCTTTCAGCCAAAATTCCCAGTCGGCCGCATGCGGGTGATCCATAAAGGTGGTGGCATCATGAAGCAATTGGTGCCCGGCGACATCGGCCGGTTCTTTCAGTTCGGGATTGGCGGCAAGATAGGCCGGGCTGCACACCGGGAAAGACTCGTCTCGCATCAGCATTTCACACACCAGCCCCGGATAATTGCCACTGCCGAACCGAACCGCCAGATCAATGCCCTCGGTCCGTAGATTGACAAGCCGGTCATCGGCATGAATGCGGACATCAATATCGGGATACGCATCGCGGAAATGCCCGAGACGCGGCACCAGCCATTTCACAGCAAAACTTTGCAACACACTGACCGTTACCACACCGGCTTCCTCAATCGTCGTCAGGCGTTCGATCTCCTCGGCAATGCAAGAAAAGCCTGCTGTGGTTGCCTGGGCCAGTTGCACGCCTTCTTCGGTCAGATGGATCTGACGCGGCAACCGATGAAACAGCTTGAAACCAAGATATTCCTCAAGCTGGCGGACCTGTTGGCTGATCGCACCCTGGGTGACAAACAGCTCCTCGGCCGCCTTGGTAAAGCTCAGATGGCGGGCAGCGGCATCAAAGGCGCGCACGGACTGCAAAGGCGGAAGCCGCATGGATATTACTCCAACATCATGAATTAGAATTCCTAATCCGTTTGATCAGAAATACTCGTTTGTCGTGCTCGAAATATAGCCGCAATATGGCTTCAACAGCAAACATTGCATTAGCAATATTAACTCATGGAGAGAATGATGGCTTATTCACTTAGCCCTGCTCCGTCTGCCGTGGAGCGCCCGCCCAAAGCAAGTATCCGTACGTTCATCACCACCCTTGTTAGCCGCCTCAATGATCTTTCAAACCGCTTTGCACGGTTGCTTGCGGTTCGTGAAGAACGCCGGATGTTGCTCAGAATGTCAGATCAGCAGCTTGCGGACATCGGGATCACCCGTGCCCAAGCCGAAGAAGAATACCGGCAGTCTTTCCCGCTGCGATAACCCTGCAAGGGATCTGTCCTGCCGTAACCCGCCCCCACGGAACACAGCGCAAGACAGATCCCCCCCCTTCGTGCCACCGCACAACCCACCCTTGGCCCGGACAATGCCCTCACATTGACCGGGCTTTTTCGTGCGTCATGTTCATACAGCGCGCAACAGGTCGTAATTTGATCCATTGCATTGCGATGAGTTCAATAATCCCGCAAAGTTATGCTTACATCTGACCACACAACCGGCGGAATCGGGCGCATGACCTCGGAAAAGAAAACGTCAAAGAAAACCGTGAAAACAACCAAGCAGGACAGCAATGATGTGCTTGGTGACGCAACACGGCGCACGGGTAAAAGCCGATCTGCGGCCAACCGTACCAATGCCCTTTCAAAACTTGATACTGAGGCAAAGGACCATTTCTTGCTGGACTCCGAAAACCTGACCATGGACCGGATTGATGATCATCCTTCGGGCCCGAACAAAACAACCAGTCAGAACCTGCGCAACATTCCGGAAGATCAGCTTCCACCCGACATCGACCTTAACCCGAAGGCACGGGCAAAGAAGATGCAGGGCAAGCAATATCTGGAACTGATTGCCCCGCTTCATATTGAGCTTTTGAAGCTGCAAAACTGGATCAAGGCGGAAAACCTCAAATCACTGATCATTTTTGAAGGGCGCGATGCCGCTGGCAAGGGCGGCACGATCAAACGTTTTACTGAACACCTTAATCCGCGTGGTGCGCGGATCGTCGCCCTTGGCAAACCCAACGACCGCGAACTGACGCAATGGTATTTCCAACGCTATATCGAACATCTGCCAAGCGGCGGCGAGATCGCCCTGTTTGACCGGTCCTGGTACAACCGCGCGATGGTCGAACGTGTGATGGGCTTTTGCAGCATGTTTGACGTCAGCGAGTTTTTGCAATCCGTCCCGGAACTTGAACGCATGTTGATCCGATCCGGCATCCACACGACCAAGTTCTATTTCTCGGTCAGCAAGAAAGAACAGGCACGACGCTTTAAACAGCGCCAAAGCGATCCGCTTAAACAATGGAAACTCAGCCCGGTTGATCTGGCCTCCCAGAACCTTTGGGATTCCTATACCGAGGCCAAACGCGACATGTTCTTCCATACCTCCACCACCGACAGCCCGTGGGTGATCGTGAAGTCGGATGACAAGAAACGTGCGCGCATCAACGCCATCCGGTTCTATCTGTCGCAGTTTGAATACCCCGGAAAACGGCCTGAAATCCTTGTATATGACCGCCGGATCATTCACAGCGTTGCCGAAGAACTTGATGAGGATTGACGAGATCGCCTAATCTCTGGTCTTCCGGATGGTGAAAACATTGTCGCGGTAACATTTGCGTTCATTGACATTGCCCGCGCTGCAACCTTTACTGGATGCATATAAACCTTCGGGAGGCAAACAATGGCAAAATGTGCATTTATCGGTCTGGGTGTCATGGGATATCCGATGGCCGGTCACCTGCAAAAAGCAGGTCACGACGTTACCGTTTACAACCGTACTGCAGCCAAAGCAGAAAAATGGGTGTCCGAGTTTGGCGGATCATCCGCCCCCACCCCGGCCGAGGCGGCAAAGGGTGCGGAATTCGTCTTTTCCTGTGTCGGCAATGACGACGATCTGCGCAGCGTTATGCTGGGCGACGGCGGGATGTTCGCCGGTATGGACAAGGGATCTGTCCTGATCGACAACACCACCGCATCGGCCGATGTCGCGCGCGAACTTTATGCTGCGGCCAAGGATATGGGCATTTCATTCATCGATGCCCCGGTTTCCGGTGGTCAGGCAGGTGCCGAGAATGGCGTTCTGACCGTCATGTGTGGCGGCGATCAGGATGCGTTTGATCGCGCGGCCCCGGTCATTGATGCCTTTGCCAAATCTTGCAAGCTGATGGGTGAAAGCGGTTCTGGCCAGTTGACCAAAATGGTCAACCAGATCTGCATCGCCGGTCTGGTTCAGGGCCTTTCCGAAGGTGTCAATTTCGGTGTTAAGGCCGGCCTTGATATGGAAAAGGTCCTTGATGTGATTTCCAAGGGTGCGGCTGGCAGTTGGCAGATGGAAAACCGCGGCAGCACCATGGTCGAGAACAAGTTTGATTTCGGCTTTGCGGTTGACTGGATGCGCAAGGATTTGGGCATCTGCCTTGAAGAATCAAAACGCAATGGTGCCCGTTTACCGGTCACGGCCCTGGTTGACCAGTTCTATGCACAGGTGCAGGAACGCGGCGGCAACCGTTGGGATACCTCGAGCCTGATTGATTTGCTGGCACGGGGTTAAGCCGCCCCCTATAACCAGACCGATAAAACAAAAAGCGCGACCTTTACGGGCCGCGCTTTTTTATTGATGCCTTATCAGGCAACTACGATCAAAGACCTGCGCGCAGCAGCGGCTCCATCTGATTGCGGTAATTTGCCAGCGGGCCCTTATCGAAATAGCCCACCGCGCATTCAAGAACGGAATCGCGAAGGGGTTTCTCACCCTCACCGTCTGCCAGATTTTCCTCAAGATTCTCGCGGCTCGATTTGCCAAGGCGTTCGATCTCGATATCCTGCTCGCAGCTGGTGGCCTCAAGGGTTGCCAATGACTGACGCGGATCGCGACGGCGCGAAGGCAGTGCGTGTTCCAGATCAATCTCGCGTTCGAATTCCTCGGCATCAGCAAGCGTAATTTCGATATCCGGGATCACACCATGGCCCTGCACAATGTGGTTCTCAGGTGTGGTGTAGTAACCGGTGGTGATTTTAAGCCCACCGCCCGAGGTCAGCGGCATGATGCGCTGCATCGACCCTTTACCAAAGGACCGCTCCCCGATGATGATGCCGCGACCGTTTTCACGCAGGGCCGCAGCCATCAGCTCTGCACCGGATGCCGAACCACGATCAAGTAGGATTGCCATTGGCACTTTCTCAAAGAAATCGGACCGGTCGGCTTCGTAGCTCCTCAGCTTGCGCTCCCCACGTCCTTCGGTGGCAACGATCAGACCTTCTGTCAGGAACTGATCGGCGATGTCTGCCGCACTGTCGAGAAGACCACCCGGATTACGGCGCAAATCGACAATAATGCCGCGCGGCGATGCAATGCGGTCTTCGAGTTCCTGCAAATATTCCTGAGTCTGGTCGAGTGTGGTCGCATCAAACCGCGACACCCGGATATAACCGATATCCTGATCAATAATACTTGCCGTGACCGAGGGCACCTCAATCCGGGCGCGCTTCACGGTGACATCAAAACTGTCTTCGACACGCTGGATAGTCAGGGTCACCGGATCCCCGACACGGCCACGCATCCGACGCACGGCCTCTGAAATGGGTTCGCCAACCATCTGGTAGCCATCAATGTGCGTAATCCGGTCATCCGGACGCAAACCGGCGCGTGCGGCGGGCGTATCATCAATCGGCGAGACGATCCGGATGCGCTTTTCATCATCAAGGGCAATGACGATCCCGACACCGGCAAAACTGCCTTCTGTACTTTCCTGAAGGCGGCGGAACATATCGTCAGTCATATACGCACTGTGCGGATCAAGGTCATGCAGGCTATCATCAAGCACCGCACCAACCACACCGATCGGCGATGTGTCATCGGTTTCAAGGTCGCCCAACATCGCAATGCTGTTATCGACAAACGCCACGCGATCAATTTGCTCGACATAGGTTTCCGACAGGACCTGAAGTGCTTCGACATAAAGCTTGTCGGCATGGGCAAACTGTTCTTCGCTCGCGCCAGCTGTCACGCTGGTGCGGTAAGCGTCCAGAAATCTGCGTTCTTCATCGCTTGGCCATGCCGGTCCGGCACAGGCCACCAGTCTTGTCCCGGCGAACGAAATCACCACCGCAAACAAAATTGGCAATATTCCTTTACGCAGCAACAGCTTGCTCCTGTCCTTCGATTTTTTTTGACCAAATGCATATTGAACATCAAGTGGCCTTGAACAACGACAAGTCTAGCCTGCCTTTTTTCGATTGGCGACCCCTTGGCAAATAATAGATGCCAGATCACGCAACTTTTACCTGTTTAAGGCATCGAACTAGGGTCTTTGGGACATATCGGTAGTCTTTTGTCATTTCGCCAGTGTGAAAGCCATAAAGCGTGACTTAAACCAATGTTGAATGCGTCCTGTCGCCCGACTGCACGAATCAGACTCGATCTTGTCGGTTCGGGTCGTTATGCTACGGGGCAATAAAACAAGGTTGGCAAAAAGCTGACTGTTCCGAGCGGGCGGCTCACATTTCAGGGAGACGTCTTTTTTTATGAGCGACTTTACGCCCCCCATTTCAGATATCCGTTTTCTGATCCATGACGTGATTGGCTTGGGTACGGTTTCCAACCTGCCGCCCTATGGTGAAACCAGTGCGGATCTGGTTGACGCAATCCTTGAAGAAGCAGGGAAATTTGCCGCCTCCGTCCTTGCCCCGCTCAATCGCGTCGGCGACAAAGAAGGCGCAAAACTTCTTGAGGACGGTACTGTTCGCACACCGACAGGCTGGAACGAGGCCTATGCGCAATTCTGCGAAGGTGGCTGGCAAGGCATATCCGCGCCGGAAAGCGAAGGCGGCATGGGCTTGCCGATCTTGCTTGGCGCTGCTGTTGCCGAAATGTGGCAGGCGGCAAACATGGCGTTTGCGCTGTGCCCGATGCTGACTTCCGGTGCGATTGAGGCCCTTATTGCCCATGGATCGGACCAGCAGCGAAAGCTGTATCTTTCGCGCATGATATCAGGTGAATGGACTGGCACCATGAACCTGACCGAACCGCAAGCCGGATCGGACCTTTCGAAAGTGCGCAGCACAGCCGTTTTGCAAGAGGACGGTAGCTACAAAATCTCCGGCCAGAAGATCTTCATTACCTATGGCGATCACGAGATGACCGAGAACATCGTGCATCTCGTTCTGGCGCGAACGCCCGATGCGCCGGCCGGTGTCAAAGGCATTTCACTGTTTATCGTTCCCAAATATCTGGTCTCGGACAGTGGTGAAATCGGCGCACGCAACGACGTCACCTGTGTGTCGCTTGAACACAAGCTTGGCATTCATGCCAGCCCGACGGCGGTTCTGCAGTTTGGCGACAGAGGCGGTGCGACCGGCTTTTTGGTCGGCGAAGAAGGCAAGGGACTGGCCTATATGTTCACCATGATGAACAACGCAAGGCTTGCAGTTGGCCAACAGGGTGTCGCCATTTCCGAACGCGCCTATCAGCAGGCCCTTGAGTATGCCAATACGCGCAAACAGGGACGGGATGCCAAAACCGGCGAAGAGGCGCCAATCGCAGTCCACGGTGATGTGCAGCGCATGTTGATGCGCATAAGGTCCTCAACCGATGCCGCGCGTGCACTTTCGCTTTATGCCGCCGCCCAGCTCGACCTTGCCCACCACCTTCCTGACAAACAGGATCGTGCGGCAGCACAGGCGCGGGCTGACCTTTTGATTCCGCTGGTCAAAGGTTGGTCGACTGATCTCGGGGTCGACAATGCATCCCTTGGCGTGCAGATCCACGGCGGCATGGGCTTTATCGAAGAAACCGGGGCAGCCCAGCACCTTCGTGATGCCCGCATTGCCCCGATCTATGAGGGCACCAACGGCATTCAGGCGCTTGATTTTATCGGACGCAAGGTGCTTAGGGATCAGGCGGCCGCGCTGATGGCAATGCTTGCAGACATCAACGAAACGATCCACGGCCTCAAAGACATCGATGAAACAAGCGACCTCGCCAAGGCACGCCGTGAACTGGATCACGCCATTACCGATCTCGAAAATTCAACGGAGTGCGTGTTGGAACGCTGTGCCGCGGATGCTGATATGGCACAAGTGCTTGCCTCACCGTATTTGCGTCAGGCCGCCCTGTGCATTTCCGGATGGCTGATGCTGCGCTCTCTTGGCGCTCTGAGTAACACCGAAACACCAGAAGACCTGCGCAAGGCAAAGAAAAAAAGCTGCATGTTCTTTTTCACTCAACTCCTGCCAGAGGCCGCTTTCATGGCGGCACAGATCAGGAATTGCACGGAAACGGAATTGCTTTAACCGCAGTCATAATTTTGCCGCGCTTTTTGATCATCGCGACGTCGCACCATCGCCACAAATGTAATACGATGGTGCGACTTATTTGGCGCCCCTATTCAACCCATCCGATCTTAACGATACCAACCGACCAACATTCGGAAACCCCGCAAGATTTGAACGGGTTTGACGACAATTTCCTGTTTCGGTTTTTGATTGCTTGTCTATAATCCGCCCAATGAATCGCTTAACCCGATATATGCTCAAGCAGCAGCTGATCATGATGGTCTTTGTCACACTGGGTCTGCTGTGTGTGATCTGGCTATCGCAAAGCTTGCGCTTTGTTGAAATGATTGTGAATCGGGGCTTGTCGATCTCGGTCTTTTTGCAGCTGACATCCCTGCTGCTGCCCAGCTTTTTGACGATCATTATTCCGATCGCGCTGTTTTTCGTTATTGTGTTTACCTACAACAAACTTATTCAGGATCGCGAACTCATCGTCATGCGCTCGGCGGGATTGAGCCAGTGGGCACTGGCCAAGCCAGCCCTGATTGTCGCACTTCTGTCGACGGCGGTCTGTTATTTCCTGACACTGTTTTACCTTCCCTACAGCTACACACAGTTCAAGGAACTGCAATTCTCGATCCGCAATGATTTCTCATCGGTATTGTTGCAGGAAGGCAGCTTCACCGACATTGACGGCTTGACCATTTACGTTCGCGAGGTCGGTCGGGATAACGAATTGCTGGGAATTCTGGTGCATGACGCACGCGATCCCGATGCCCAAACAACCATGATGGCCAAACATGGCGCCTTGCTGAGGACTGACGAGGGTCCACGCATTGTTCTGCTTGATGGCAACCGCCAGGAAGTCAATGCCGACGACGGCACCATGTCGATCCTTTATTTTGATCGCTATGCGGTTGATATTGCGCAAAATTCTGCTCCTGAAGGATTGCGCTATCGAGAAGCTCGCGAACGTGGGGTTTATAACCTCCTGACTGGAACTCCACCAGACATATCAATAACTGACATTGGCTCGTTCAGGGCTGAGGGACATGACCGGCTGATTTCGCCGCTGAACGCAATCGCCTTCGCGAGCATTGCACTTGCGGTACTTGTCTCTAGTAGCTTCTCCCGACGAGGGCAAACTGGGAGACTGCTATTTGCGATTGGCGTCATGGTAATTTGTCAGGCTACTGGCATTACAATGAAAAATCTTGCCGCAAAAAATCCCGCTCTTGTCCCATTGATGTATTCAAATGCAATTATACCAATTGCGTTTGGTCTTTATTGGACCTTTCGTGGCCCAGTGATCAAGGCACGGCGCGCGCTCAGTCAAGAGGCGGAAGCATGAGAATTTCACCGCTTCTAACATGGTATTTTGGCAAACATGTTCTGATTTCAATTCTGGCTATTCTGATCCTACTGATAGGTCTGATTCTGATTGGCGACACGATTGAGCTGCTTCGGCGTGCCGGTGGAAAACCAGATGCAACGGTCAGTATTGTTTTGCAAATGGCAGCCAGCCGTATCCCCTTCATGACCGAGAAGGTACTACCCTTTGCTGTTCTATTTGGGTCAATGTACTCTTTCTGGAAATTGACTGGAAATCAGGAGCTTGTCGTCACCCGTGCCGCAGGTGTTTCAGCATGGCAATTTATGCTCCCACCAATCCTGTGTGCAGTCATACTGGGTAGCATACAAGTGGGGGCGCTTAATCCTTTGTCCTCGATCCTGCTTCAGAAATACGAGACGCTTGAAGCACGCTATTTGCAGAACAATGCAAGTGTCATGAACCTATCTTCAAGCGGCCTCTGGTTACGGCAAGGCACGCAGGATGGTCAGGCGGTTATTTTTGCGCGATCGGTCAGCAATCAGCAGGGCGACCAACTTGATCTTCGAAACGTGACAATCTTCCGTTTTGAAGATGCGGATGATTTCACGATGCGGATCGATGCCGGTCGGGCAGTTCTTGAACCGGGAACTTGGCGTTTCTATGATTCATGGAGCTTCGTCCCCGGTCAGGCCAGCACGTTTGCAGAAGAAATGATGCTGCCAACGAACCTGACTGCGCGGAAGATACAAGACAGTTTTGCTTCACCGGAAACGATGTCATTCTGGGACTTGAAGCCCTTCATCACACTGCTTGAACGCGCTGGTTTTAATGCCACCCGTCACCGCATCCATTTTCACAGCCTGTTGTCGAGACCTTTACTTTTATGTGCCATGGTTTTGATCGCGGCTGCATTTTGCCTTAAATTTTCTCGACGTCGGCGCGCATCCCTTGTTATCGGAGGGGGGGTAGCAACCGGCTTCATTCTGTATTTTTGCACGGATGTGATTTCAGCTTTGGGCGTTTCCGGCGGAATTCCTCCGATTTTGTCGGCATGGGCTCCAGCTGGAATTTCGCTGTTGCTCGGGGTTACCACATTGCTACATCTTGAGGATGGCTAGCCTATGGTCATGGCAGGGGGAATGATAAAAAGACTTGTGACCAGCACCATTCTGGGCTGTGGGATCTTCGTTGGTGGCGGTCTTGCAAGTTTGCATTCAGCCACGGCACAAACAACAGGCTCAGAAGTTCTTCCGTCGGAACCTGCCATTTTGTTCAGTGCCGACGAGGTCGATTACAATCAGGAACTCCAAACCGTCACCGCGCGTGGGAATGTCGAAATTTCCCGGGAAGGACGTATATTGCTTGCTGATACGGTAAGCTATGACCGATCACAGGATGTTCTCACGGCTTCGGGAAATGTCAGTATCACTGAACCGTCGGGCGAAGTAACATTCGCTAGCTACGTCGAGCTGAGCGGCGATTTCAAGGAAGGAATCGTTCAGGATATTTATGTCCTGTTGGATGAGAACACCCGGATTGCCGGTGCTGGTGCCCGTCGCAGCGGCGGGAACTTTACCGAGATTGCCAAAGCCGTATATTCCCCCTGCAAAGTCTGTGAAGACAATGGCAGCAGTTCGACACCGCTTTGGCGCATTCGCGCGGCGCGCGTGCTGCATGATTCAGACAGTAAAACGGTGGAATACGAAGACGCTCGTCTCGAAGTCGCGGGTATTCCTGTTCTCTACACCCCATATTTTCAGCACCCAGACCCAACCGTGAAACGGCAGTCTGGTTTGCTTGCGCCGTCATTCGGCAGCACCAGCCACGTTGGAAGCTACTTCAGCCAACCGTATTACTGGGCCATTGACAAGAGCAAGGACATGACCTTCACGCCGACCTATACAACGGATGAAGGCCCACTCCTTGCGACTGAGTACCGGCAGCGCTTTGACAGTGGCGAAATGGAAATTGTCGGCAGTGCTACCAACGACAGTGAAGATAGCTGGCAGGGGCACATCGACGCAGAAGGCCGGTTCGATATTGATCCAACCTGGCGTTGGGGATTTGATGCCGAACAGGCCACCGAAAAAACTTATCTCTCCCGCTACGGCTTTGCTTCCCCATCAGTATTGACGTCGAATCTATTTACAGAAGGGTTCCGGGGTGCAAGTTACACGCGCGCTGACGCTTACTACTTTCAGGGCCTAAAGAGCGATGATGAACGCGATACAACCCCTCTGGTACTTCCCCATCTTCAGTTCCAGGGGCAGTCTGCCCCCGCCCAGTATGGGAGTATTACAACACTTGATCTGGACGCACTTTCTCTCACGCGTGAAGACGGTGCAGACTCTCATCGTGTGTCAGCAAAAGCGGGATGGGAATTGCCGCACGTTGGTTCTATGGGCGACGTGACGAAATTGAGCATTTCAATACGCAGTGACAATTATATCGTATCGAATGTCAGTCGCGAAGGCCGGGAGGAGTACAGTGGCTATGCAGGACGAATCCTGCCGCTTGCAGCCATTGACTGGCAAATGCCCTTCGTGAGTAGCCAAGGTTCTTACAACCAAGTGATCACGCCAATTGCGATGGCAGCTTGGTCTCCAAATGGTGGAAATCCTGGTGAAATACCAAATGAGGATTCTCAGTCCTTCGAGTTCGATGACATTAACCTTTTTGCGCATGACCGCTTTGGCGGCCTAGACAGAGCGGAGGATGGTTTCAGAGCTAGTTATGGTTTGGAATGGGGTGTTTACGGACCTGATGGTGGCTATACCAGCGCAATGTTCGGACAGAGCTACCGCGCAAACGAAAATGATACATTTGCCCCGGGGTCAGGCCTTGAAGAACATCTTTCCGATTATGTCGGCCGCGTTACTGTTTCACCGAACGAATATCTCGATCTGACATATCGTTATCGCTTGGACAACGACGATTTCTCTGCTCGTCGCAATCAGGTCACGGTGGATGCTGGCTCTTTGGAAACGTTGAGGGTTAGTAGTTCATATGTTCATTTCACGGATGATGCAGGCAGCGAAGAGTTTGATGAACGTGAGGAGTTTTATTTCCAAGCGCAGAGACAATTCAGCCGATACTGGTCCGGTCGTGCCTACGGTCGGTATGACGTAGATCAGTCGGACCCCTTGGAATATGGTATCGGTTTCGTTTATGAAGATGAGTGCTTCATATTTGATGGGCGAGTCCGTCGGACCTTCTATCGGGATCAGGATCTAGGTGAATCTGACGAATTCCTTTTCCGTCTCGTTTTCAAGACCCTTGGCGAGTTTGCATCTGCAGCCGGATTGTAAGTAAAAATGATTTCCAATATTTCGACTTCGACGTCCTTGAAAATCTGCGCTGTGATGATTGCTGTCACACTATCGATGATGGTCGCACCAGTTCGTGCACAGTCGCCAGTTGGCGTTGCTGCTGTGGTCAATGATGACCCGATTTCAGTCATTGATCTGGTTGAACGCATCAAGCTTGTTGCCGTCTCATCCAACATCGAGATGACGCCTCAGCGCAGCAACGAGATGGCGCCACAGATTTTGCAGCAACTGATCAATGAAAAGCTGCAACTGCAGGAAGCCGAACGTCGCGGCATCGAGGTGACCGATGAAGACATCGCACGCGGCAAGTCAATGATCGAGCAGAATGCCGGCCTTCCGGACGGCATGCTCGACAGGTATCTGTCGCAACGGCAAATCGCATCCGGAACAATTGAAAATCAGATCCGCCCGCAGGTCGCCTGGCAAAAAGTTCTCGGCAGCATGCGTGGTGAAGTTCAGATTTCCGAAGCTGAGATTGATGACACGCTTGAGCGCATCATTAGCAACCAGAACAAGCCGCGTAACAGGGTTCAGGAGATCTTCCTGCCTGTCGACAACCCGCAAGACAGCACACGTGTTTACCAGACTGCGCAAGAAATCCGTGATGCCCTCAGCAAGGGTGCCGATTTCGCAGGCCTGGCGCGGCAGTTCTCAGCCAGTGCCAGTGCTGCCAATGGAGGCGACCTTGGTTGGCTTTACGCCGGTGAAATGTCGGCTGACTTGCAGCAGGCGGTCAACCAGCTGCACCCCGGTGACGTAAGTGCGCCAGTACAGACCGTCCGCGGGTACTACATCGTCAAACTGCTGGACCGTCGCGTTGGTGACACCGATGCTGTTACCGACACCAGACTGGACCTTTATCAACTGTTTGTCCCGATTAGCGGTGACATGCCCCAAGACCAGATTGACGCCAAAATTGCAGTCCTGCAGAACACCCGTGAAACGGCAAATAGCTGTGACGCCATGGCGAATGTCGCTGTCGACCTTGGATCTGATCTGAGCGGCAAGATGGAAGGCATCTCGCCCGGCGAACTTTCTGGACCGATCCGGCAGGCTGTCACCAATCTTGATGAAGGAACTCCGTCCAACATTATTCAGGTTGATGGCGGTGCGTTGATGGTGATGATTTGTAACGTCACCGAAGAAAACAACCTGCCCAGCCGTCAGGACATTGAAAACCGCCTGCGGTTGGAACGTCTTGATATTCTGGCACGCCGCAAACTTCGTGAACTGCGCCGTCAGGCATTTATTGATATCCGGATCTGATCCGGTCGACAGGACCCCGATAGCAAGATGACAGAACGCGCACCCATCGCATTGACGATCGGCGAGCCCGGTGGCATTGGCCCCGAGCTTGCCATCAAGGCATGGCTGCGTCGCACGCAGGATAAGATAGCACCATTTTGCCTGATCTCGCCTCTCAGCATGATCAATCAAGCAATCGCCAGAAGCGGTACTGATGTTCCGGTGCGCGTGATCCAGACAATCGACGACGCCTCATCCATCTTTACCGATGCCCTGCCGGTTCTGGAAATCCCAGATAGCGCAACCGAAGTCGTTTCAGGTGTAGCATCACCAAAAACCGCAAGCGTCGTGATTGAAAGCATCACAAAGGCCGTCGAACTGGCGACCACGGGTAAAGCAAGTGGCGTTGTCACCAACCCGATCCAGAAAAGCGCATTGTATGAAGCGGGCTTCTGCCATCCCGGTCATACAGAGTTTTTGGCAGAGCTCGCAGGTCCGGGCACAATCCCCGTCATGATGCTGGCCAATAGCAAACTGCGCGTGGTGCCGCTAACCATCCATATCCCGCTCAAGGATGTTCCGACGCAGTTGACAACTGAGCTGATTGTCGAGCGTTGCCGGATCACGCATCAGTCCCTGCAAACTGCCTTCGGGATCGCCAAGCCACGCCTTGCAATTGCCGGGCTGAACCCGCATGCGGGCGAAGATGGCACGATGGGTACCGAAGAAAAAACCATCATGGCCCCGGCCATCAAACAACTGCGTGATGAAGGTGTGGATGTTATCGGTCCCTTGCCGGCCGACACAATGTTCCATGAAGAGGCACGCGCCAATTACGATGTGGCGCTCTGCCCCTACCATGATCAGGCCCTGATACCGGTCAAGACGCTTGATTTCCATGGTGGTGTGAATGTCACACTCGGATTGCCATTTATCAGAACATCGCCCGATCATGGCACCGCGCTTGATATTGCCGGCAAAGGCATCGCGCGCCCTGATAGCCTGATTGCAGCCCTGAAGATGGCAGCAGAAATGGCGACAAAACGCCTTGCGACAGGAGCCTGACCGACGTGTCAGAAGACAACGACAATACTGGCAAGCCTGCCAATGATGGCCTTCCGCCGCTGCGCGAAGTGATCGCAACTCATGATCTTTCCGCGCAAAAGAAATTTGGCCAGAACTTCCTGTTTGATTTGAACCTGACCGGGCGCATTGCCCGTGCGGCCGCACCGCTTGATGATGCCACCGTGATTGAAATCGGTCCGGGGCCCGGCGGCCTGACACGAGCGTTGCTGTTTAACGGTGCAAAGAACCTGACCGTGATCGAGCGTGATCCGCGCTGCCAACCGGTTCTGGAACAGATCAGCAATCATTACCCCGGTGCGCTGCACGTCATTGATGGCGATGCGCTTGAGGTCGACGTCACGACATTGGGTCCAGCCCCGCGCAAGATCGTCGCCAACCTCCCCTATAATGTCGGTACTCAGCTATTGCTGGGCTGGCTGATGCAGATTGATCAGTTCGCTAGCCTGACCCTGATGTTCCAAAAGGAGGTCGCCGAGCGCGTCGTGGCGCGCCCGAAAAGCAAAGCCTATGGGCGTTTATCCGTGCTGTGTCAGTATCTGTGTGACTGCGATATCCTGTTTGATGTTCACCGCAGTGCTTTTACCCCACCGCCCAAGGTGACCTCAGCCGTCGTGCAATTGCGCCCCAAGGCGGATCGCGGCACAGACATCAATTTGGATAGTCTTGCGAAAATTACTCAGGCCGCGTTTGGTCAACGTCGCAAGATGCTGCGCGCAAGCCTGAAGACCCTGAACATCAATGTTGGTGAATTGCTTGCGAAAGCCGGGATTACGGAAACTGTCCGGGCCGAGGAGCTTAGTGTTGCGGATTTTGTCCGCCTGACACAGGTTCATGACGAAATGGCCGCTTCGTAAAGCGGCCATTTTCCTATCTGGTATCAGTCTGTCAGAAGTTTTTTGACAAAGCCCGGCAAGCCCGTCTGGCGTTCGCGCTTGATGCGTTCGGCACCGATAATGTGCTGAACATCGGCGATGCAACGATCCAGATCATCATTGATCAGCACATAGTCAAATTCTTCCCAATGGCTGATCTCGGCACCGGCCTTGGCCATGCGTTTCATAATCACATCATCGGCGTCCTGGCCGCGATCACGCAAGCGGCGCTCCAACTCACCCGATGAAGGTGGCAGGATAAAGACCGATACAACGTCATCGCCGCCCTTGTCGCGCAGTTGGCGGGCACCCTGCCAGTCGATGTCAAACAACACATCGCGGCCTTCCGAAAGTGCCTTTTCAACCGGTCCAATTGGCGTGCCATAGTAGTTGCCAAACACTTCTGCCCATTCAAGCAGTTCGTCATCGGCAATCATATGTTTGAATTCATCAACCGATTTGAAAAAGTAGTGGGTACCTTCTTCTTCGCCGGGGCGGGCCGCACGCGTTGTTGCCGACACAGACAAGGAAATCTTGTCATCGTTTTCAAGCAACTGACGGGTGATGGTCGTTTTCCCGGCACCGGACGGCGCGCAGAACACCAGCATCACGCCACGGCGGTTATGCGGATCGATCATGATGTTTCCTTCCCTGCCGCTTATTCGACGTTCTGAACCTGCTCGCGGAGCTGATCAATGATAACTTTAAGCTCCATGCCGCAATTGGTCAGTTCAATATCATTGGCCTTTGAGCACAGCGTGTTGGCCTCGCGATTGAACTCCTGGCACAGGAAGTCAAGCTTGCGCCCGATTGCGCCACCTTTGGTCAACATATCGCGTGCAGCACTGATATGGGCTTTGAGACGATCAATCTCTTCGCGAATGTCGGCCTTGGTCGCCAAAATCGCCGCTTCCTGATGCAGGCGTTCGGGGTCGAACTTGCCCGCATCCATCAATTCTTCGACCTGGCGTTTCAGACGATCCTTGATGGCGTCGGCACGCGCTGATTCGCAGTTTTCAGCACGTGTAACAGTCGCCTCGATATTATCGACATGGCCGCGCAGCATGGCGTCAAGTTTTTCGCCTTCCTCTGCCCGGTGGGCGGCCATCTGATCGATGGCCTCATTCAGGCTTGCCAGCACGGCGGCATCATTGGCGTCCCGGGTTGCTTCGTCTTCCTGTGGCTCATAGGCTTCAAGCACGCCGCGCACATTCATCAGATCTGCAATGGTGCCTGCCGACAGGCTGCTGGTATTATCAAACTCCTCAGCGATCTGGATCAGTTCGGAAAGCAGTTCCCGGTTCACTGAATAGGCATTGTTATCGCCGGAACGCGTAACATTCAGGGTCACGCCCATATTGCCGCGCTTGAACCGCTTGGAAACCGCATCACGCACCTTGGCTTCAAGACGCTCAAACCCGCCATTCAGACGCAAGCGAACATCAAGCCCCTTGCCATTGACGCTGCGCAGTTCCCAGGTCCAGCCGAAACCATCGGCCGCGCCATCAACGCGCGCAAATCCGGTCATGCTTGAAACGGTCATCTTTTCATCCAGTTTGCTTTTGTGTTTGGGCGTTTATAACCATTGGCCAGTGTCCCGCCAAGGGTGAACACCGATCATCACGCGATAACGACAATATGGTAAACATAAGCCGTATTTCATAATGCTGCCCTATTGCTGCAGCATGTTCCGCAAAAATCAATTTCCTTATTTCAAAACCCAGTACGAGCAACAATGTCCTTTCAGTACGATGCCATTCTGATTACCGGTGCCAGTTCGGGTATTGGCGCTGCCCTTGCCCGCCATTTCGCGCGTACCGGCGTGACCCTTTTTATCAGCGGTCGAAATCAAACGCGCTTGCAACTGGTGGAAAATGATTGTCGCGCCGCCGGGGCCAATGTTTATGCCGATGTTCTCGATGTGACGTCGCGCGAAACCATGGACGCCTATGTCACCCATTGCGATGAAATTGAGCAGCTCAGCCTCGTCATCGCCAATGCCGGCATTTCGGCCGGTACCGGTGGCCTCGGCGAAAGCCCCGAACAGGTTCGCGATATCTTTGCCACCAACGTTGCCGGTGTCCTGAACACGATTGATCCGGCGATCAAGGTCATGCGTGCGCGCAAACGCGGTCAGGTCGCATTGGTCGCCTCCCAGGCATCCTGGCGTGGATTGCCCTCTGCCCCGGCCTATTGCGCCAGCAAGGCGGCTGTCCGGGTTTACGGCGAAGGATTGCGTGGTGCATTGGCGCCCGATGGCGTGAAGGTCAATGTCATCTGCCCGGGCTTTGTTAAAAGCCGCATCACTGATGCCAATGATTTCCCGATGCCATTCTTCATGCAGGCCGACAAGGCCGCAAAGAAGATCGTGCGGGGCCTCGAACGCAACAAGGGCATGATCGCCTTCCCCCGGCAAATGAACCTGATCATCGGAATGCTTAAGATGACACCGCAATGGTTGATGGATCTTGCGGCATCCCGGATCCCGAAGAAAACATCATCGCCCGATAGCCACGGCGAACACTAGTAAGCATAGAGGCGGCATCCGATTGATGCCGCCTTTATCATTTGGTTCGAACTCTTTGGCGTGATCACTGCCCGTCGCGGATGCGACGCCACTTGGCAACGTTGCGATTATGCTCATCAAGCGTTCTGGCAAAGGCATGCCCACCCGTCCCGTCTGCAACGAAGTACAGATCTTCGGTCGCAGCCGGATGCAGGACGGCATAGAACGCATCGCGCCCCGGATTTGTAATCGGTCCCGGCGGCAGGCCGCTGGTAACATAGGTGTTATAGGGGCTCTCAAAACGCCAATCCTTGCGCGTCAGGGGGCGTTCAAGACGCTTGTCCGGGCTGAGCGCATAGGCAACTGTCGGATCAGACTGCAGACGCATATCGCGTCGCAGGCGATTGATAAACACGCCGGCAACCCTTGCCCGTTCGCCAGCAACACCGGTTTCGCGTTCAACGATGGAGGCCAGAATGACCGCCTCTTCAATGGTGTCGAACGGCAATCCTTCCTGACGGCCCGGCCAAAGCTGTTTGACCATTTCATCATGGGCTGCGCGCATGCGATCAATGATGCTTTGCTTCGTATCCCCAAACGAGAACTGATAGGTTTCGGGCAACAAGGTGCCATCGGCCGGAATATCGGCGATCTCGCCACTCAATCCGTCAACCAGATTGATCCGATCGACAATTTCGCCGGAACGAAGGCCTTCCGGGATGGTGACAAACCGTTTGACGGTATCCCCAAAGGCCAGAATTTCAGCAGCCTGTTTCGGGCTGACACGGGCCGGGAAATGGTATTCCCCCGCCCGCAGCGACCGGTCAAGCTGACTGACGCGAACCCCGGCAAGGAAGATCAACGGTTCGGTGATGATGTTTTCACGTTGGAAAATCTCGGCAATACCGCGCACTCCGGTCCCCTGCGGGATGATGATGTCGCGCTCCTGCGCCAAATTGCTGGGCGATGTGTATTGCACATAAACATACACCGCTGCCCCACCTGTGGCGAGAGCAGCGGTGATGATCAGAAAGCCAATAAAAAGCAGAAAACGCTTCAAGGGAATGCTCCCGGGGGTTGCTCTGCTGTTTAAACGGCCTTGAAAACAAGCGATGCGTTGGTGCCGCCAAAGCCGAACGAGTTCGACAGAGCGACATTGACTTTACGCTGTTTGGCTTCAAGCGGAACCAGATCAATGCCTTTGCATGCCTCGGACGGATTGCGCAGGTTCAACGTCGGCGGAACAACGCCTTCGTGGATCGCAAGGATCGAGAACACTGCTTCAATCGCACCGGCCGCACCCAGAAGGTGACCGGTTGCCGATTTGGTCGAAGACATCGACATTTTCTGGGCATGATCACCGAACAGGCGCTTTACCGCACCCAGTTCGATTTCATCACCCAGCGGAGTCGAAGTACCGTGCGCGTTGACGTAATCAACATCTTCCGGGTTCAGCCCCGCATTGCGAATGGCATTGCGCATCGAACGGAAGCCGCCATTGCCGTCTTCGGCCGGTGCGGTGATGTGATAAGCATCACCCGACATGCCGTAACCGGCAACCTCGGCGTAAATCCGTGCCCCACGCGCCTTGGCGTGTTCGTATTCTTCAAGAACAACACAGCCCGCACCTTCGCCCATGACGAAACCGTCACGGCCTTCATCCCACGGACGGGATGCTTCGGTCGGTGTGTCGTTGTAACTGGTCGAAAGCGCACGTGCAGCAGCAAAGCCCGCCATGCCAAGACGGCAAACAGCAGCTTCGGCACCACCCGCAACCATGACATCGGCATCGCCAAGCATAATCATGCGCGATGCGTCGCCAACGGCGTGTGCACCGGTCGAACAGGCGGTAACCACCGCATGGTTCGGACCTTTAAGACCGTGTTTGATCGAAACCTGACCTGAAACCAGGTTAATCAGACAAGACGGAATGAAGAACGGACTGACACGACGGGTCTTACCGTTATTGACCAGATCAGTTGCCTCGGAAATCTTGGGCAACCCACCGATCCCCGAACCGATCAAAACGCCGGTTGCTTCCTGATCTTCGTCGGTTTCCGGCTTCCAGCCAGAATCCGCAATCGCCTGATCAGCTGCAGCAATCCCATAGACGATGAAATCGTCCATTTTCTTCATGTCTTTGATCGAGACATGATCTTCAGCGTTGAAAAGTCCGTCACCCTCACCGCGCGGCACGAGGCCTGCGATTTTGGCAGGGATATCCGACACGTCAAACGTATCGATGCTTTTGATCCCGGATTGGCTGTTCAGCAGTTTCTGCCAAGTATTCTGTGCCCCGCTAGCAAGCGGAGTAACAGCACCAATACCGGTAACAACTACGCGTCTCATCCCGCATTACGCCTTTATTCTATGAATCCAGCAAAGACGAAAAGGGCGCCTGAGGATGCCCTCTAGGCGCCCATGTCTAACAGCAAACTTAGCTGTCCGCCTTTTCGATGAAGTCGATCGCGTCTTTAACGGTCAGAATTTTTTCAGCCGCGTCATCCGGAATTTCACAACCGAATTCTTCTTCAAACGCCATAACCAGCTCAACGGTGTCCAGGCTGTCTGCGCCCAGATCGTCGATGAAGCTTGCGTTTTCAGTGACCTTGTCTTCTTCAACACCGAGGTGCTCGACAACGATCTTCTTCACGCGATCTGCGACATCACTCATAGCTCAAATCCTTCAATAGGTTTTCTGTCAGTTAGTTTACACGTGGTACCCGTTGTGTCCCCCTATTGAAGGAGTTCCCGGGAACCGGAAACCGGCAACGAACAATCGCCAGTTTCAATATTTGGTATAGCGGCCTCTTTTAAACAGAAAAGAAGGCAACCCGCAACGGGTTAAATCATCGCCATTCCGCCATTCACATGCAAGGTCTGTCCTGTGACATAAGCTGCTTCGTCACTTGCAAGATACAGAACCGCTGCTGCGATCTCTTTGCTGTCGCCCATGCGACCTGCCGGAATACCGCCCAAAAGCTTCTCTTTCTGGGCATCTCCGAGTTCTTCGGTCATGGCCGTGGTAATAAAGCCCGGTGCCACACAGTTAACCGTAATTCCGCGCGCCGCAACCTCTTGCGCCAGTGATTTTGACCAACCGATCATCCCGGCCTTGGCAGCGGCATAGTTGGTCTGGCCCGGGTTGCCGGTCACACCAACGATCGAGGTGATGTTGATAATACGGCCGTGGCGGCGTTTCATCATGCCGCGCAGCGAATTGCGCGCAAGCTTGAAGGCAGAGGTCAAGTTCACATCAAGAACCGCCTGCCAGTCTTCATCCTTAAGACGCATGGCAAGCTGATCACGGGTAATTCCGGCATTGTTGACCAGAATATCAAGCTGACCACCAAGGGCCTCCTCGGCATTTTTGATCAGGCCGTCGACCGATTCTTTATTCGAAAGGTTGGCTGGAACAACAACCGCGTTGCCACCGATTTCAGCAGCAACCGCTTCGAGGCGTTCCTGACGGGTCCCCGACAGAGCAACCTTCGCACCAGCTTCGGCCAGAACCTTGGCGATTTCGCCACCGATACCGCCGGTCGCACCGGTTACGAGTGCTGTTTTCCCTGCAAGATCAAACATAAATTTTCGTTCCCTTTGGGTTCGTTCGTGTTCCGGACACTCTTACAGAGCGCCGAGGAATGCTTCGATATCTGCCGGACCATTCACAGCCGCACCGCTCAGATCGCGGTCAATACGGCGTACCATGCCGGTCAAAACTTTGCCTGCGCCGATCTCTACCAGATCGGTGATGCCCTGCTCTTTCATATAAAGAACCGACTCACGCCAGCGCACGGTGCCGCAAACCTGCTCTACAAGGAGTTTACGAATGGTTTCCGGATCGTCAGTTTTTTCTGCGGTCACGTTGGCCACGACCGGCTTGCCCGGTGCATTCATGGTCACAGCACCAAGCGCCTCTGCCATGCGATCGGCTGCCGGCTGCATCAGGGCACAATGGAACGGTGCCGATACCGGCAGCAACACAGCGCGCTTTGCGCCCTTTTCCTTGGCGATCTCAATCGCGCGCTCAACAGCGGCCTTGTGACCGGAAACAACAACCTGCCCGCTGGCATTGTCATTGGCGGCGGTGCAAACTTCACCTTGTGCTGCTTCTTCGGCAACCGCGACCGCGTCGACATAATCAAGACCAAGAAGGGCTGCCATCGCGCCAACACCGACCGGAACGGCGGCCTGCATTGCCTGACCACGGATTTTCAAAAGGCGCGCGGCATCCGAAATGGCAAAGGTGCCTGCTGCTGCAAGGGCGGAATATTCGCCAAGGGAATGACCGGCAACAAGATCGCACTTATCGGTCAGGGTAAAGCCGCCTTCTTTTTCCAGAACACGGGTCACCGCAAGGCTGACCGCCATCAAAGCCGGCTGCGCGTTTTCGGTCAGGGTCAGTTCGTTTTCCGGACCTTCGAACATCAGCGCGCTAAGCTTTTGCGAAAGCGCATCATCAACTTCCTGGAAAACTTCGCGGGCAACCGGGAATGCGTCTGCCAGTTCCTTGCCCATACCTACCGCTTGCGACCCCTGTCCGGGGAAAACGAGTGCGCGTGTCATTATATTAAATAAACCCTTGTCCGCTTCTACGAAGACTGTGCCGAAAACCGGCCCCTTGAAATTGAGCCACCCTTGATAGCGTGCGCAAGCGCACTGTCAAGAACTGAAACCTGATGGGCGCGGTTGGTTTGATTTTTTTTACGCCCCAAAACTGCACGTCGCGATTACACTATAACAATAGTGTGACTTTCGGGTTTGACACCCGATTTGCGCGTTTATGGCATATTTTGCGTCATTTACGAAGGACTGGCTGTTGCGCAGCGCACAATCCCCGGCGCCCCGCATCCACAAGCTCCACCACCTAAACCCAATGGAAAACCAAGGCCTGCTGTCGCTTTAAGTCGGAAGATACATTGAATGCAGGGACAAACGCCGCCTTCACAATCGCGTGCATGTCGGTTATCCCGAAACCGCAATGCTCACGCCGTGACAGATCGATGTCAGAAACACGCAGGTTTCTGCCGATACTGTCAAAGCCATCGCGCTATCCCGTAATCGGCAAAAAGCTGCATTTGGCGTTGCACTCATGGGCGAAAAGTGTATATTCCGCCGTCTCACGGCTCCTTGCCGGGATTGTCCGGCTATGCCTGCATGGCACGAGGTCATGCAGGAAGAGATAAGCCAAAAGGAGTAATAGGAGTATTATGAGCAAATACGAAAGCGTGTTTATTGCACGTCAGGACTTCTCGACCGCACAGGTCGAAAGTCTGAACGAAAAGCTGACCCAGACCATCGAAGGTCTCGGCGGCAAAATCGCCAAAACCGAATATTGGGGTCTGCGTTCCCTGGCATACCGTGTCAAAAAGAACCGCAAAGGCCACTATACTCTCTTCCAGATCGAAGCTGACAAAGACGCGATCGCGGAATACGAGCGTCAGATGCGCCTGAACGAAGACGTTCTGCGTCAGATGACTGTCAAGGTTGACGAGTTCGAAGAAGAACAGTCTGCCATTCTGCGCAACCGCGACGAGCGCGGCGGTCGTGGCGGTAATCGCCGTGGCGGTCCCCGTCAGAACGGCTAACAGATAGCGAGGAGATAATATCATGGCTGGACGTCGTCTGTTTTTCCGTCGTCGTAAAACCTGCCCGTTCTCGGGTGATGATGCGCCGAAGATTGACTACAAAGATGTCAAACTGCTGCAGCGTTTCGTTTCCGAACGCGGCAAAATCGTTCCGAGCCGTATCACTGCGGTTTCGGCCAAGAAGCAGCGCGAACTGGCGAAAGCCATCAAGCGTGCACGCTTCCTGGCGCTGCTGCCCTACGCAGACCAGGTCTGAGGCAGTCGGCAAGAGACCCTTTTGAGGTCTCGGGCCGGGAGTAAATGATGCAACGTGACACCCTCATAGCGATTGGGACCGGACTTGGCAGTGCCGTTCTGTTCCTGCTGGTTCTATCAGGAAATCCGTTTGCTCTTTTGCTTTCATACTTCGGGCATCTGCCGCTTTTCCTTACGGGATTGTGGCAAGGGCCCAAACGCCTGCTGGTTGCGGCATTTGCCGCATGTATTGCCCTCATTCTTATGGGGGGATTACTGCCTTTCACGGTCTTTATGGTCGTGTTTGCCGGACCGGCGATGTTGTTGACCCGCATGGCGCTGGTCGTCCGGAAAGATCAAAATGGCAATCTTGCCTTTCTGCCTTCCGGAATTGTCGTAAGTGCCATGGCCGTTATGGTCGCGACGGTAATGATCTTCGTTACCGGAACACTGACGGCGGAAGGTGTGGACATTCAGGACTTCATCGCGAAGTTCCTGAGCCAGATGTACTCGGAAATGGGTGTCCCTATGACATCCGATGTTCAGGGTCTGATTGGTATGTTCCAGACTTACTTCCCGGCGATTGCAGCGGTGAGCTGGCTTTTGATGCTGTTCGCCAATGCCGCAATCGCACAGGCAATTTTGGTGCGTGCAGGCAAAAACCTGCGTCCGACACCAAGTATGGCAACCTTTGCCTTGCCTGGCTGGTCACTGTTTGTGTTTGCCCTGGCCGGGTTTACGGTCGGCTTTGCCGATGGTTCGCTGGCTTATGTGGCGCGCAACGTCGCGGTGGTACTGGCAGTGCCGTTCCTGTTTCAGGGATTGGCGCTGGTGCATGGGCAGGCAGCCCGATGGCCGCAAAAACGTGTAATTCTGACGGTGTTTTACATCGTCGCGGTTCTGTCCACCTGGTCGTTTATCGCGATCACCGGACTTGGAATTGTTGAGCATTTAATCAGGCTGCGGGGGAAAGAACCGATGACCCGTAGCAATGAGGAGGATCGGTGATGGAAGTTATTCTGCTCCAGCGGGTAGAAAAACTCGGTCAGATGGGTGACGTAGTCACTGTCAAGCCGGGCCACGCCCGCAACCGCTTGCTGCCGCAGGGCATGGCCCTTCGTGCAACCAAAGCAAACATCTCTGTGTTCGAAGCACAGAAAGCACAGCTTGAAGCTGACAACCTGGAACGCCGTAAGGAAGCAGAAGCTGTTTCCGAGAAGATGGGTGAACTCGCAGTCACCGTCGTTCGTCAGGCATCCGACGTTGGCCAGCTTTATGGTTCGGTCACTGCCCGCGATATCGCAAACGCAGTAACCGACGCAGGCTTTACTGTTGCCCGTACCCAGGTCGTTCTTGATCAGCCGATCAAGACCCTTGGTCTGCATCAGGTCCGTATCAACCTGCATCCGGAAGTTATCATTGAGGTAACTGCCAACGTTGCACGTTCCGAAGAAGATGCCGCTGAACAGCTCCGCAAGGGTGCTGCTGTTCTTGGCACCATCGAAGAAATGGAAGCGGAAGAAGAGGAAGCCCTCGAAGCGGCTGAAGAACTCTTCGAAGAAGAAGTTCCGGCTGACCTTGCAGAAGCAATCGAAGCTGACGAAGAAGAAACCAACGCTTAATCGCAGGTTCTTCGAACGATTTGAAAACGGCACATCCGCAGGGATGTGCCGTTTTCTTTTGCCCGAACACCAAAGCCCATCGTTTTTTTTAAAGCATTTCAGGAGCCTGCGGCATTTGCGACCTCTGCGCTGGCGGAATACCGGCTATGAGTTATACCGATTAGCTCTTTGCGGTCTTGCTGATGCCTGCTACCTTTTCGGCCCATGACAGATCCCAATTTAGATGCCCTTTTTGCCCCGCTTGAACCGGACCATGGCGCCGACACCGAAATGGTGCTCGATCGCATGGCGCCGCACAATTTTGAGGCGGAGGCTGCCCTTCTTGGCGCGATCCTCAATAACAACGCCGCCTACGAGCGCGTGTCTGATATTCTGCGCCCGGAACATTTCGCCGATGGGCGTCACGGTCGCATCTTTGAGGCTTGCGGCAAGCTGATCGAACGTGGCCAATTGGCCAACCCGGTCACGCTCAAAGCCTATTTCAAGCAGGATGAACATCTTGCCGAAATCGGTGGTGCGCAATATCTGGCCGAACTGTCAAACAATCTGGTTTCGGTGATCAATGCCAGCGACTATAGTAAACTGGTCTATGACCTGTATCTGCGGCGCGAACTGATCGAACTTGGCGAGGAAGTCGTCAACGAAGCCTATCAGTACGAACTTGATACCGACGCCACCAACCAGATCGAAAGAGCCGAACAGAAACTGTTCTCGCTGGCAACAGCCGGTTCTGCGGAATCGGGGTTTGTCGCGTTTGGCCCCGCCCTTGCCAAGGCCTATGAGAATATCGATCACGCCTATAAAAACGCCGGGCGCGTTGTTGGTGTGACCACGGGCTTGCGCGATATCGACCGCAAGCTTGGCGGTTTGCACCCGTCTGACTTGCTGATCCTTGCCGGTCGTCCGTCCATGGGTAAAACCGCCCTTGCGATGAACATCGCGTTTAACGCCGCCATCGCATCGCATCAGAACCGCGCAGCAGGCGAAGATACCCGAGATGAAACCCGAACCGGGGCGATTGCCGTATTCTCGCTTGAGATGGCGGCCGAACAGCTTGCCGGACGCCTTTTGTCACAGGCGGCCGAGGTTTCAGGCGATAACATGCGCCGTGGTGATCTGAACGAACAGGATTTCGAACGTCTGTTGCTGGCCACCCAGGAACTCAATACCGTTCCGCTTTATATCGATGATACACCGGCCCTTCCGGTGTCGACACTTCGCACACGTTGCCGCCGCCTTAAGCGCCAGCACGGCCTTGCGATGATCGTCGTCGATTACCTGCAGCTTCTGGCACCGCCGACCAACTTCCGTGGCGATGGTCGCGTGCAGGAAGTCTCGGAAATTACCCGTATGCTCAAGGCGATTGCCAAGGAGCTCGAAGTTCCGGTGCTGGCCCTGTCGCAGCTTTCACGTGCGGTCGAACAGCGCGAAGACAAACGTCCGCAGCTTTCTGACCTTCGTGAATCCGGCTCGATCGAGCAGGACGCCGACGTCGTGATGTTCATTTATCGCGAACAATACTATCTCGAACGTGCCGAACCGGCCCAGCGCCCGGAAGAAGCCACCGACAAGTTCGGGGAACGTTACTCGCAGTGGCAGGAACGCCTGAACCACGTTTACAACACTGCCGAGGTTATTGTTGCCAAGCAGCGTCACGGCCCGGTGGGCAACGTGCGCCTGTTCTTTGACGGGAACTACACCAAGTTTGGTGATCTTGATCACACAGAAGAAGAATATGAATAGAGGATAGGGCAACCACCCATCCACCAACGGATTCCACGGGGTATTACGAATGACCGTTCTTCCCGCCGTCGGCCGTGCTGCCGAGTGCGCGGAACTGCAAATCAATCTGAAAGCAGTTGCCGACAACTATAAAACCCTGACCAAACGCTATACCGGGCGCAACTGTGCGGCTGTGGTAAAGGCGAATGCCTATGGTCTTGGCGCTGAAACCATCGTCCCGGTCCTGAAAAAGCAGGGATGCCGGCTGTTCTTTGTGGCGCAAGCCAACGAAGCCGCCGAACTGTTCCCGGTTTTGCGTGGTGGTGGTCGCATTGCGGTTCTGAACGGTGTCCTGCCCGGTGACGAGGAATTCTTCATTGAAAATGACGTCATCCCGGTTCTGAACGATCTTGAACAGATCGAACGCTGGTCAAACCTGTGCCGCGAATATGAACGCCCGGCCCCGGCCTTTATCCATCTTGATACCGGCATGAGCCGCCTTGGCCTGACGCCGCTTGATGTCAGCAACCTTGTCGACCGCTATTCATCCCTGCTCTATGGGTTTGAAAAGGCCGGTTACATGACCCACCCGGTTGCGGCTGACGAGGCCGGAAACCCGGTCACCAAGGAACAGTACGACCTGTTCATGAAATGGTATCGTCGCCTGCCGCCGGCCCCGCGCGGGTTCTGTAACTCGTCGGCGATTTTCCGCAATGATGACTACCATCTGGAATTCTGCCGTCCGGGCATCGCCCTTTGGGGTGGCAACCCGACGCCGGAAACCACCAACCCGATGCGTTCTGTCGTAAACCTTAAGGTCAAAGTCCTTCAGGTCCGCGAAATCGATGAACCTCAGAAGGTTGGTTACGGCGGCACCTGGCAGGCAAAACGCAAATCGAAAATCGCCACCCTTGCAGTCGGGTATGCTGATGGCTGGCTGCGTTCACTGTCCAATTCCGGCAAGCTGATCATCAAGGGGCATGAAGTTCCCTATGTCGGGCGTGTTTCGATGGATGCGATTACGGTTGATATTACCGACCTTCCGGGCAAAACGCTTAAGGCCGGGGATATGGTGTCGCTTCTTGATGACAAGATGACGGTTGACGACGTTGCATCTGCTGCTGGTACAATCGGTTATGAAATTCTAACTTCTCTTGGACATCGCTACCGGCGGGTTTATACAGAGAGCTAAATCATAAGCGCCAGCCAGACAATTCCGGCAGGTCGATAACAGGGGACTTCGAAGTACAGATGCCGATCTTTGCGCCGGTTGGCCATATGTTTCTGACCTTTTTGGCCCTTGTCGGTCGCGTTACGGTATTTGCGGGTCGCACCATCGGCCACATGGTCACACCGCCGATCTATTTCCGCCTGATTTTCAAACAGATGCGCGAAATCGGCTATTTCTCCTTGCCGGTTGTCGCCATGACGACCCTGTTTGCCGGGATGGTTCTGGCGCTGCAATCCTATTCCGGGTTTTCGCGCTTTTCGGCCGAAAGTGCGGTTGCGACCGTGGTTGTCATTTCCATGACCCGCGAATTGGGCCCGGTTTTGGCGGGCCTCATGGTGGCTGGCCGTGTGGGCGCCGCCATTGCGGCTGAGATCGGCACCATGCGTGTGACTGAGCAGATTGACGCGCTGGTGACCCTTTCGACAAATCCGTTCAAATATCTGGTTGTGCCGCGCGTCATTGCCGGATTGATCACCCTGCCCGTTCTGGTTCTGATCGGCGATATCATCGGGGTAATGGGCGGTTATCTGGTGGGTGTGAACAAGCTTGGCTTTAATGACGGCTCCTATATCCGGAACACGTTCCAGTATCTTGAACAGCTTGATGTGGTATCGGGTCTTGTGAAGGCCGCGGTGTTTGGCTTTATCATCACGCTGATGGGGTGCTATCACGGGTATCATTCCCGGGGTGGTGCGCAGGGTGTTGGTCAGGCAACGACCAACGCGGTCGTTTCAAGCTCCATCCTGATCCTGATTTCGAACTATATCGTCACCGAACTGTTCTTCACGCGATAAGGGCCGGTTGACAGGATCATGAGCAGCACAGCTAAGATATCGCTTCGCAACGTTCACAAGGGCTTTGGCCCGAAAAAGGTGCTTCAGGGTGTCGACCTTGATGTCGCCAAGGGTGAATCGGTTGCCATCATTGGCGGATCGGGCACCGGCAAGTCGGTTACGCTGAAATGCGTTCTGGGCCTCCTTACCCCGGATCAGGGATCGATCAAGGTGGACGGGGTCGAAATGACCACCGCATCACAGGCCGAACGCGATGCCATGCTGGCAAAAACCGGCATGCTGTTTCAGGGGGCTGCCCTTTTTGACTCCCTGACCGTTTGGGAAAATGTCGCCTTTGGCCTGATCGAAGGTCAGGGCATGAAACCTGCCAAGGCCCGCGATCTTGCCATTGCGCGGCTTGAGGATGTCGGTCTGGCGGCAGATATTGCCAAAATGTCCCCGGCATCCCTTTCGGGCGGCATGCAAAAACGTGTGGGCCTTGCACGTGCCATCGCGACGGAGCCGGAAATCCTGTTCTTTGACGAACCGACCACCGGCATTGACCCGATCATGGGCGATGTCATCAATGACCTGATCGTCAAATGCACCCGCGAACTGGGTGCCAGTGCGATGACCATCACCCATGATATGGCCAGCGCGCGCAAGATCGCTGACCGGGTTGCCATGCTGTATCAGGGCAAGATCATCTGGGATGGGCCGGTTGCCGATATCGACACGTCCGATAACCCCTATTTGCAACAATTCGTTGCCGGTGATATCGAAGGTCCGCTTGAACTTGATCTCAAGCATCTCTGAGCGTTACCTGACCGACACACGCCCTTACTGACACTTCTTTGATCTGCGGAGCATTCTGTGGCCAAAACCCAAAGCCGTTTCATCTGCCAGAACTGCGGTGCCGAATACCGCAAATGGACCGGGCGTTGCGACGCATGCGGTGAATGGAACAGCATCGAGGAAGAACGCGTTGAAAGCGGCCCCAAGGCCACTGGCGGCATTGCCGGGGGCGCCAAGGGCAAGACCATCGAATTCGTCGCCCTTGAAGGCGAAAGCGCCAGCCCCAAACGCATCATAAGCGGCATCACCGAACTTGATCGTGCGTGTGGTGGCGGGCTTGTACCGGGTTCGGCCCTGTTGGTCGGCGGGGATCCGGGGATTGGTAAATCAACCATTCTGTTGCAGGCCGTTGGTGCGATGGCTGCCAAACATAAATGCGCCTATATCTCGGGCGAGGAAGCGGTTGATCAGGTCCGCATGCGCGCCGCCCGTCTGGGCCTTGAAAAATCCAAGGTCGATTTTGCCGCCGCCACCAGCCTGCGCGACATCATCACCACCCTTGAAGCCAGCAGCCACGACGTGGTGGTGATTGACTCGATCCAGACCATGTATGCCGACACGCTTGATAGTGCGCCGGGCACGGTGTCGCAGGTCCGTGCCTGCGCGCTGGAACTCATCCGCCTTGCCAAGCGTAAGGGATTTGCCGTGCTTTTGGTCGGTCACGTCACCAAGGAAGGCCAGATCGCCGGTCCGCGTGTGCTGGAACACATGGTCGATACGGTTCTGTATTTCGAAGGCGAACGCGGTCATCAGTTCCGCATCCTGCGTGCAGTGAAAAACCGTTTCGGCGCGACCGATGAAATCGGTGTGTTTGAAATGGGTGATGCGGGCCTTGTCGAAGTCCCCAACCCGTCCGCACTGTTTCTGGCAGATCGCGATTCCCCGGTCAGTGGCACGGCGGTCTTTGCCGGGCTTGAAGGCACACGCCCGATGCTTGTGGAAATTCAGGCGCTGGTGGCGCAATCGGCCCTTGCCACCCCGCGTCGTGCGGTTGTCGGTTGGGACTCTGCGCGCATGAACATGATTTTGGCCGTCCTGGATGCCCGGTGCGGCCTGCCGCTCAGCCAGTTTGATGTTTACCTTAACGTCGCCGGTGGTTTGCGGGTTGGTGAACCCGCGGCCGACATGGCAGTTGCGGCGGCGCTGATTTCAGCGGTCGCCGATGCGCCGGTTCCGGGCGAGACGGTGATCGTCGGGGAAATCGGTCTTTCAGGGGAAGTTCGCCCGGTAGGCCAGCTCGAATCGCGACTGAAAGAAGCCACCAAACTTGGCTTTGGCAATGCCTATACCCCCAAGAATGGCACCCAGGGCAAGAAGAAGATGTCGATCAAGGGCCTCAATCAGACCGAAATCGGCCATCTTCAGGATTTGGTAAACCTCTTCGGCGACGATGTCCGCGACAAGGTGCGTCCGCGCGAAGGCATGTATTAAGCGCCTTCAAAGCACGACCGCCCCGCCACCCGGACTGACGAACAAGGTTTACGCATAAATGGATTTCTCCGCCCTTCCCGATCTTGGCGCACGTGATGTGTTTGATCTGATTGTTGTCGGCATTTTGCTGATATCGGGGATCTTTGCCTTTTTCCGCGGTTTTATCCACGAAACCCTGTCGATGATGGGCTGGGTCGGCGCCGGGCTTGTTGCGCTTTATGGCTATCCGGTTGCGCGTCCCTATGTGCGGGATTTGATCCCGTCCGAACTGATTGCCGACCTGGCAACCGGGGTTGGCCTGTTTCTGATTTCGTTTTTGATTTTCTCGTTCATCAGCGGGCGCATTGGCCGGGCGGTTCAGAATTCCGGCCTCGATAGTCTCGACAGCACGCTTGGCTTTGTTTTCGGCCTTTTGCGCGGGGCCCTGATCGTCTGTATCGGTTTCCTCGCCCTGTCCTGGTTGCTGCCAGCAGATTCGCAGCCCGACTGGGTCCGCGATGCCCGCACCCGCCCGGTTCTGGAAGAAGGTGCCTTCCTTATTATGCGCATGGCACCTGACGAAATTTTCGATACCACGGCGCAAGAGCTTGAGCGCGCTCAGCGTGAGGCCGATGCGAACGAAAAAACCTATCGCCAACTTCTTGGTCCGGAACCAAAAGGGACTGGACCCGCGCCCCTAAACGGGTATACAAGGCCCTCGCGCGATGATTTGGATCGCCTGATTGAGGCGACCACTAACGAGTGAGGCGTGTGGGTTTCGTACTAATAACGAATTCCGTGCGCCACCGGCGAGAGAGCGGAACCCACTCATGCTGACCACCAATCCATTTGATGACGACAAGCTACGTGAAGAATGTGGCGTCTTTGGCGTTTTTGGCTCCCCCGATGCGACGGCATTAACGGCCCTTGGCCTGCATGCGCTGCAGCATCGCGGACAGGAAGCCGCAGGCATTGTGTCCTATGACGGCGAAGATTTTCCGGCACACCGGGCATCCGGCCAGGTTGGCGATATCTTCGGCTCCGAAGATGTCATCAAAAGCCTGCCCGGCCACCGTGCGGTTGGCCATGTCCGCTACTCGACGGCGGGTGGCAAGGGCCTTCGCAACGTGCAGCCGCTTTTTGCCGATTTCGAATTCGGTGGTCTGGCGATTGCCCATAACGGCAACCTGACCAACTCGCTTGCGGTGCGTGAACGCCTTGTGAAACGCGGATCGATCTTCCAGTCGACCTCGGATACCGAGACCTTCATTCACCTGATCGCGACCAGCCTGTATGAAAAGATCGTCGATCGCCTGATCGATGCGGTCCGTCAGGTTGAAGGTGCCTATTCGCTGGTCGTCATGACCCAGAAGAAACTGATCGGTGTGCGGGACCCGCTGGGTGTCCGTCCGCTGGTTCTGGGCAAACTCAATGACGCCTATATCCTGTCATCGGAAACGGTCGGCCTTGATATCGTTGGCGCGGAATTCATCCGCGACGTTGAACCGGGTGAAATCGTTGAAATCACCGATGATGGCCTGCGCTCCATCAAGCCGTTCAAACCGCAAAAATCGCGCTTCTGCATTTTCGAGCATGTCTATTTCGCCCGCCCCGATAGCATCGTCGAAGGCACAAGCGTCTATGACGTGCGCAAGCATATCGGTCGCGAACTGGCCCGTGAATCCGCTGTTGATGCCGACGTTGTCGTGCCGATCCCGGATTCCGGCGTGCCGTCCGCCCTTGGCTATGCCGAGGAAAGCGGTATCCCGTTCGAACTGGGCATCATCCGCAACCACTATGTCGGGCGTACCTTTATCGAGCCGACCGATCAGATCCGCCACCTTGGCGTGAAGCTGAAACATAACGCCAACCCCGGCAAGCTTAAGGGCAAGCGCGTTATTCTGGTTGATGACTCGATTGTGCGTGGTACCACATCGACCAAGATTGTTGATCTGGTCCGTCAGGCCGGTGCGGCTGAGGTGCATATGCGCATCACCAGCCCGCCGACCATGAACCCGTGCTTCTATGGCGTTGATACTCCGTCCAAGGACAAACTGATGGCGGCTAATCACGACATCGAAAGCATGGCAAAGATCATCGGTGTCGACAGTCTGGCCTTCGTCACCATTGATGGCCTGTATCGTGCCACCGGCCTAGAAGGCCGTGACAACGATAACCCGGCCTTCTGTGATGCGTGCTTCACCGGCGATTACCCGATCAAGCTCACCGATCACAATGCCGAAAACAAGGACCGCAAGCTCAGCCAGTTGGTTGAAAGGCAGTCTGCATGACCGACACCAAACGTCTTGAAGGTCGCGTTGCCCTGATCACCGGGGCTTCGCACGGGATCGGATGTGCGGTTGCCAAACGCTTTGCGGCCGAAGGCGCGCATGTGATCGCGATTGGTCGTAATGTCGGCGCGCTCGAAGAACTAAGTGACGAAGTGACCGATGCCGGTGGCAATATCACACTGCTGCCGCTTGACCTGACCATGTTTGATAAGATCGACATGCTGGGTCCGACGATCTATGAGCGGTTTGGCAAGCTTGATATCGTTGTGGGCAATGCCGGCCTTCTGGGCGAAATCGCCCCGGTGGGTCACATTGATGCGCAGGTGTTCCAGAACACATATGCCACCAACGTCACGGCGAACTTCCACCTGATCCGCACGACGGACAAGCTCTTGCAGCTTTCTGACGCTGGTCGGGCAATCTTCGTGACCTCAAACGCATCAAGCAAGGGACGTGCCTTCTGGGGGCTCTATGCATCGACCAAGGCAGCCCTTGAAAGTCTTGTTCTGTCCTATGCGCAGGAACTCGAACAGACCAAGGTCAAAGTCAATCTGGTCAATCCGGGCCGCATCCGCACCAAAATGCGCGCTGAAGCCTATCCGGGCGAAGATCCCCAAACGCTTCCGACACCTGAAAGCATCACCGACGTGTTTGTCGATCTGGCAGAAGCGTCCTGCACCAAACATGGTGAAGTGGTTGACGCTTACTAGGTATCGGATCGACACCAAATTCAAAGGCCGGGTTTTCCCCCGGCCTTTTTCAGTTCAGATCGACATTTTCAATACAGAAATCCAGAAACGCCCGCACGCGCGCTGGCATCAACCCGCCCTGCCCGACATAAACCGCATGAATATCAACCCCGCCATCGGGCTGGAATGCCGCCAGCAACACACGCAGCCGTCCGGCAGCGACATCGTCCCTGACATGAAAAGCCGCCAAACGCGCAATACCGCCACCGGCAACCGTCAACAGACGCGCACTTTCCGCATCCCCGACACAGACCTTGCCACCGGGCATGACGGTTTTGATTGTCCCGTGATCATCGAATGGCCACTCACTGATCGCGCGTGGGAAGTTATAACCAATCAATCGATGATCACTTAGATCCTCGACACGATGCGGCGTACCAAACGCGTCCAGATAGTCCGGTGATGCAACAATCACCATCGGACATTGCCCAAGCTTGCGCGCGATCAGCCCCGACGACTGCAAAGGACCGCTGCGAATGGCGACATCTGCCCGTTCCTCGTACAAATCGACGACCTTGTCACTGACCGTGATATCAAGATCGATATCAGGGAACTGTGCCTGAAACCTTGGAACAAGCGGCAAAATGCGATGTAACCCGACCGGCAGGTTCACCGTAACGCGAAGCTTTCCACGCGGCTGCACGGCACTTGCGGCCTCGTCCTCTGCATCGGTCAAATCGGCCAGAACACTGACCGCACGGTCATAAAACCGCTGGCCTTCGGGGGTGAGTTGCAATTTCCGGGTCGAACGGTTCAACAACCGCACGCCAAGGCGACCTTCAAGCCGTCGAACAAGCTTGCTGACGGCTGATGGCGTCATATTGAAATCACGCGCCGCCGCAGAAAACCCGCCGCGTTCGACCACGCGGACATAGACTTCCATTTCCCCGGAACGGTTTGTGTCAAGGCGCACCATGTGGAATTCAACTCACAAATAATATTCCTTAGGTCTTACTAGTTGAAAATCGATCTTCTGTCCATATTCGCAAGCAGTTCACACGATCACCTGTCAGGAGATTGAATATGGAATACAGACAACTGGGTAACTCCGGCCTTCGGGTTCCTGTCCTGTCACTGGGCACCGGGACCTTTGGCGGGCAAGGCCCGCTTTTTTCGAACTGGGGAACGACAGATGCCAATGAGGCCTCATCACTGATTGATATCTGCCTTGACCACGGGGTGAACCTTTTTGACAGTGCCGATGTTTATTCGGATGGCGCATCTGAAACGGTTCTGGGTCAGGCGATCAAGGGACGGCGCGACCGCGTCATGATCTCGACCAAACTCGGCCTGCCGATGGGCGAAGGGCCCAATGATTACGGAACCGCACGTGGTCGCCTGATTACCGGCACCGAACAGGCGCTTTCACGTCTTGGCACCGATTACATCGATCTGTTGCAGCTTCATGCCTTTGACGCCAACACACCGATCGAAGAAGTTCTGGTCACCCTTGATGAACTGATCCGGGCGGGAAAGGTCCGCTATATCGGGGTGTCAAACTTTGCCGGTTGGCAGATCATGAAATCGTTGTCGATTGGCGAACGCCATGGGCTGTCGCGCTATGTCGCCAATCAGGTTTACTATTCGCTGGTTGGACGTGATTACGAATGGGATTTGATGCCGCTTGGCAAGGATCAAGGCCTTGGCGCGATGGTCTGGAGCCCGCTTGGCTGGGGCCGCCTGACCGGCAAGATCAGCCGCAACTCCCCCATCCCGGCCCAAAGCCGCTTGCACGAAACCAGTCAGTTCGGCCCACCTGTTGAAGAGGCCATGCTGTATAACATCGTCGATGTCCTCACCGAGATTGCCGATGAAGCCGGCAAGACCGTGCCGCAAATCGCGATCAACTGGCTTTTGCAACGCCCGACCGTCTCCTCGGTGATCATCGGGGCGCGCAATCAGCAACAGCTGATCGATAATCTTGGCTCTGTTGGCTGGTCACTCAGCGACGATCAGATCGCCCGTCTGAACAAGGTGAGTGAACGCATGCCACCCTATCCTCATTATCCATATTACATACAGGACGGGTTTGCACTGCTCAATCCGCCGGCCTGATACCGGACCTTTTTCCCGGGTGTTCGCCCCCACCGGTCACCCGGGAAAATATTTAAAATTTACAAGCACCATCAATTGATTGCATTTACCCGCCCCGGGTCGTTAGCATGGCCTCAATCCGCAACAATCAATCTGGGTATTGCCATGAAACAGGCGCTTCGTAATTGCATCTTTGCCCCGTTGGGGGCTGTTGGCTTTGCACTGATCATTGCAACACCGATAACCCTGCAGACCACCACAGAGGCGCAGGCAGGCGGAAACGGGTCCCCGACGACCACGATACCGGAAATGGATGCAAAACGCGGTAAGGCCCTGTTTGCGGAGCGCGGATGCGTGATTTGTCATTCGGTCAACAATGTCGGCAGCGATGTGGCCACCAGCCTTGATGCATCAAACATGAATATCGCGCGCGAACCGTTCGAATTCTTTGCCCGCATGTGGCGCGGCGCACCGCAGATGCTGGCCCTGCAGCAAGCCGATCTTGGCTATCAGATTGATTTTTCAGGTCAGGACATCGCCGACATTTTCGCCTTTGTCCAAAGCCGCGAAATCCAGGAAGGCTTCACCGAACAGGACTTGCCCGACCATATCAAGGAAATCATTGATAACGGTCCGTCTGCCGCGTTCGAATAAGGTCTTGCTCAGCAATCTGGCACAAAAAAGCCGCCCTCGTTTCCGACGGGCGGCTTTTTTGTGTTTGGCAACAAGTCGAAACTAGCGTTTCTTTTTCTTGTTGGCATAAGGGTTATCGCTGCTGCGCAGGTAAATACGGATCGGAACGCCCGGCATATCGAAATCTTCGCGTAGACCATTGATCAGATAGCGCGTATAGCTTTCGGGCAGTTCCGCCGCCTTGGAGCAGTTGATAAAGAAGCTTGGCGGACGCGATTTCGCCTGGGTCATATAGCGCAGGCGAATACGACGCCCGGAAATGACCGGCGGCAAATGGCGTTCAGTGGTTGCTTCAAGCCAGCGGTTGAGCTGCGAGGTCGGGATGCGGCGGCTCCAGATATCGTGGATATCAAGAACGGTCGGCATCAGGCGATCCGTGCCACGCCCGGTCAAGGCCGAGAAAGTCAGAACCGGAATGCCCTTGGCCTGGGCAAAGGACGTATCAAGCTTGTCACGCAGTTCCTGCATGACGCCCTTTTTGTCGATGATCGCATCCCACTTGTTGACAGCAATGATCAACGCACGGCCTTCTTCAAGCACCATACGCGCAATCGTCAGGTCCTGCTTATCAAGCGTATTGGTCGCATCGATCATCAGAACCACGACCTGCGCATAGCGGATCACACGAAGCGTATCGGCAACCGACAGCTTTTCAACGCGGTCATCGATCTTCTTCTTGCGCCGCATACCGGCGGTATCGACCAAACGGATCGGACGGCCTTCATAGGACCAGTCGACCGCAATCGAGTCACGCGTGAGCCCGGCCTGCGGTCCGGTCATGACGCGCTCTTCGCCCAAAAGCTGGTTCAGAAGGGTTGATTTACCGGCATTTGGACGGCCGACAATTGCCAACTGGATTTTCGAATTGTCACGTGCGCCTTCGACAATCAGTTCGCCATCTTCGTCTTCGTCGTCCTCGCTGAATTCGATCTCGTAGGACGGGAAGACTTCACCTTCGTCATCGGCAAAACCGTCTTCGTCATCGAAATCTTCATCTGCAAGGCTATCCGCACGGGCCTCATTCAGCGCTTCCTGTGCTGCTTCGCGCGCATGCTGTCTGGCGACCCGTTCGCGGTCTTTCCATTCTTTCCAGTGCGGCTCAAGCATGTCATAAAGCAACTCGATCCCAAGGCCATGCTCGGCCGAGATCGGCGCGACATCGCCAAGACCAAGGCCATAGGCCTCATAAAGCCCCGGATCCTGATCACGGCCTTCGTGCTTGTTGGCAATGACATAGACCGGCTTCTCGCGTTTGCGCAGCCAATCGGCAAAATGGTTATCAAGCGGCGTCAGACCGGCACGGGCGTCAATCAGGAACAACGCAACATCGCATTCCTCAAACGCCTTTTCACTTTGCTGGCGCATCATGCCTTCGACGGAATTATCAAACGCTTCTTCCAGACCGGCGGTGTCGATAATGTCAAAAGACATATCGCCAAGGCGTGCCTTGCCGTAACGGCGGTCACGGGTCACACCGGGCTGATCGTCCACAAGCGCCAGCTTTTTGCCGACCAGACGGTTAAACAGGGTCGACTTCCCGACATTGGGGCGACCGATAATGGCAACTTTCAGCGACATCTGATTTTCAGACTCTCGTAATAAAAGGCGTTATGCGCCGTGGGCACATTGACCCACGGCGCATCGCAAATCCTGCAAGGCAAATCGCCTTGCCTAAAACTGTATCCTGATCAGCGATATGCGATTAGATCGGCATCCGCAGTCAGGAAGTAAAGGCTGTCACCGGCAACAGATGGCGGCAGGGTAATTGGCCCGGATACTTCGTCCTCACCAAGAATGTCACCGCTATAAGGGGAAACAGTCATTACTTCGCCCTGCTCGTTACCAACGATCAACCTGTCACCGGCCAGTACCGGCCCTGTCCAGACAATCGGGCCTTCCTGATCCTCGGGATCGGTAAAACGGGGCAGAACGGTCACCCATTTAACCTGTCCGGTGCGTCGACGCAAGGCAATCAAGTCATTTGTATTGGTTAGCAGGTATACATATTCGCCGGCCACCCACGGTGACTGGATGCCACCGGCCTCAAGTTCCCAGACACGAACCCCGGTGCGAAGGTCAATCGCGGTCGTCAAACCAGAGTTGCTTGTCGCAATCACCAGGTCATTATCAATCACCGGCAGGCCGCGAATATCGGCAATCGCCGACACCGCATCGGTACGACCGGCTGCGGCCAGCGCATCCGACCAGATCACCTGACCGTTTTCAACGCGAAGGGCATAAAGTTCCCCCGTCGAATACGCCGAAATGACAACACCCTGATCCACCGCCGGGCTGGCACCACCGATAAAGGACGCGCCCTCGGACGCACCACGATGGTTCCAAAGCGTTTCACCGGTGCGCGCATTCAACGCAACAGTCTGGTTATCGATGGTAATGGCAAAGACGCGACCACCACGCACAGTCGGCGCAGAACGCATCGGTGCTGTGACCTGTTGACGCCAAAGGATCGTCGCACTTGGCGCATCAATGGCAATGATTTCGGCAAAGCCCGTCGTCGCATAGATGACACCGGCTTCATAGGCCAGACCACCGCCCAAAAGCGTGCTGTCTTCTTCGTCCTCAGGCGCGAGTTCAAGCGACCAGATGCGCTTGCCCGATGATGCAGCAAAGGCGCGGACTTCGGCGCTGGCATCGATGGTAAAGATCACACCGCGCGCGACAATCGCCTGATTAAGCAGAAGGTTGTCATCCATCGACCCTTCGCCGATATCAATCGACCAGTCCTGTTCTAGGACATCGTTATCAAGCGCAACGTGATGGAGTGCGTGGCTCGGATAGCCGCCATTTTGCGGCCAGTCGACCATCGGTTCCGGTTCAGGCAAAATCACGCGCTGGTCGGTCAGTTCAATGTCGGGCTGAACCGTGCTTTGCAGGGCAAGGACCGAAATACGCTCGCCGGGAAGCGGCGGATCTTCTGCCTCGCCAAGCCAGCCTGAGCACCCTGCCAAAAGGCCCGTCAGGCCCATTACGCAAAGAAGTGACTTAATACCGCGTGTGGTCAAAACCGTATCCCCTGAAAAAACTCACGTCATATGGATCGCGGGTTGCGACCCATTGATGCCCGAAGAACCTCAGGCACCAACAGCCTTGAGAATTTCACTTGCCCGTGCGCGCATTCCGGCCGGCGCACTGTTATCATCAGCAATCTCGGTCAGAAGCGCTTTGGCGGCTTCGACCTCACCACCCGCGATATGCAAAAGTGCAATCATTTCACGTGCAGAGTAGTACCACGCATTCTCGGGCACGGCGATCGGCTCAAGACGCGTGATCAGTTCCTGCGCGTTTGCTTCGCTGGCACTGTTCATCGCAATCTGGACAACCGCAAGATCGCGATAAACCTGATCAATGTCGGAATTACCGGCGATCGCGTCGAGTTCGCTGATTGCTGACGGCGTCGCATCCGCGCGAAGGTAAACTGCGGCCTTCTGGAAATGACCAAGCGCGACAAAATCGGCATTGCCATCGGCGATGATCGCATCAAGGGCGGCCAATGCGGCGTCTTCGTCGGTTGCGCTGTCCTGTGCCAGTTCGACGGCATTGGCAAGACGGGTACCGTTTTCGATGCTGGTGCTGGTTTCATAGGTTTTCCAGCCTTCACGACCGGCAACACCCAGCACGATGGCCGCTGCAACGCCGATCACGTATTTCCCGTATTTGCGCCACAGCTCTTCGCTGCGTTCACGCTTAAGGTCTTCTTCGACTTCCTGGAAAATATCAACCACGAAAACGGCTCCAATCCGGTCACAATAAAGCGGGCAACCTGCCCGCTTATCTGAAAAATTTCTGGCAAGGATTTAACGCGCCAGCGGGTACAGGGTCAAGTCTGCTCGACACCATTCCGGTTATTCCTACGATTATTTTGCCCCGCCCTCGGATTAAGCGGGATCGCAATAACCGTTTCATGGCTGATATCAGCGCCATGTGGCCCAATTCGGGCACAGGAACCCAACGGGAAAGAATTGCCTGCCAGACACACATTTTCCCCACGACATCACCGGTTTTAAACGGCTTTGAAATGTTTGAACGCCACCATCACCGCACCCGGATGCTTTTTGACGGTGATGCACAGGGCTGAAAACGCCCAAGATCAGTGCCAAATGTCGTTTTAACGGGGGCAAAGGTAGAGTTCGGCACAGGGCTTGCTTTGGTAAATGCCAAGGGAACAGATTTGAACTTGTCATCGGTCATATTTGCCCGGTGAGCGGACGGAGACCACAATGAAACGTCGCGAGACTGCACATACCAAGCCCGCAAAACGGCGCCTTATCCGACAGCGTATCCTTGCCGGGCTGTTTGCAGCCTTGATGGGGTCCACTGTATCGGGCTGTGGAACAACGATGTCCGATGTTGTCGGCACCAGTCTGTTTACCGGTGGGGAATGGTATATTGCCTTTGACGTGGTCAGCATCATCAATTCCGACAAGACGCTGATTGACCATGCGGTTTCGCTATCGACCGGTCAGGATTGCTCCACCATCCGCAAGATTGACGGCAAGTCCTATTGCAAAAAGGAACCGGTGCCGGAACCGCCGCTTTATTGCTATCGCTCGCTTGCGGCGGTCAGTTGCTATCGCACGCCCGATCCCTATAACACCGGATCGCAAACCGTTGATTGGCCGCCAACCCGTTCACGCAGCCTCTAAAATCCGGTCTGTTTTTCATCCATTGAAACTTGAGGCATCGGCCAATCCGCGCTACCGTGTCATCAGGTTGTCATTTTCCCGTTGTGGCAAAGGACAACCCCGAACACACGCTGCCGGAGTACCACATGGGAACATTGTTCGATTTGGCCAAATACCGCAAAGCCAAAAGCTTTGTTCATTTTGACCGGGCTGAACTGATGAAACTCATGAACACATATTCCCGACAGGTTGCCAGCGGCGCCTGGAAGGATTATGCCATCGATCATCTGGACGGGATGGCGATGTTTTCGATTTTCCGTTCAACCCACGAAACCCCTCTTTTCACGGTCATCAAGCTCGGTAACGAGCACAAAAATGCCGGACAATATGTTGCCCTGCATAGCGGTGAGCGCATCAAACAAAGCGCTGAAATCGTCAATGTGCTTGAAGCCATCGAAAAACGCGCCCGCAAGGTCGTCCCCCTGTTTAAAACAAACTCCTGACGGTTCCCAGACGTGACCAGCCCCTTATCGGCCAGCCTTTCGGGCCGACACCCCCTATTCGCGCTTGCCGTGCTGGCCTGCCTGCTGTTGCCAACAGCGGGCCACACAGCAAGCATGAGCAAGGAATACCAGACAGGCTACTATGCCTATCAGGCTGGGGATTACGTCCGCGCGCAGTCCTTCTGGCATCTGGCGGCACAGGAAAACGACCCGTATGCGCAATATGCGCTGGGTCTGCTGTATTTTCGTGGTGATCTGGGTGCGCCTGAATACGAAATGGCGGCCGAGTGGTTTGGCAAGGCTGCAAAGACCAACCACGGCGGGGCGACCTATTATCTTGGCCTGATGCATTTCAACGGATTTGGCCTGCCCTACGATCATTTTCAGGCCACGAAATACTTCAAGCGTGCGCTGCGCATTGATCCGCACAATGCCAATGCCGCCTATATGATCGGCGCGCAGTATTTCCATGGCCGCGGGGTCCGACAGAACTTTGTCGAGGCCGCCCACTACTTTGAAATCGCTGCAAACGAAAACATGCACGCCGCACAGTTCATGTTCGGTGCCTTGCTTGAACGTGGCTGGGGCGTGAAACAGAATTATGCCGACGCCTATTACTGGCTAAGGCGTGCTGCGCGCGGACCGATCACCTTTCCCGAAGGTGCCAACGAGGCAGAACCACTGAACCCGCAGGCCGCACTGGACGCGCTGGAACCAAGGCTCCGGCCCGAGGAAATTCAACGGGTTGAAAAACGCCTCGCCCTTGATGCGACCGGATAAGTTTGCAAGCGCCAGATACGCCACGGGCACCTGAAAGAAATCAGGTGCCCGTGCGCTTTAAGGTCTGTTTTTGCTGGTCTTACTCGGCAAGCTTGTAGGCAATCACATAATCACCCGGCTTGGTGCCAATTGATCCATGACCACCGGCGACGATCAGCACATATTGCGTCCCGTCATCGGTTTCATAGGTCATCGGCGTTGATTGACCACCGGCCGGAAGACGGGTTTGCCAAATCTTCTCGCCGGTCGTGGCGTCATAGGCGCGGAAATAGTTATCAACCGCCGCCCCAAGGAACGCCACACCACCCTTGGTCAGGATCGGGCCACCAATGCCCGGGACACCAAGTTCGAATGGCAACGGCAACGGGGTCATGTCTTCGACCGTACCGTTTTTATGCATATAGGCAATCTCGCCCGTACGCAGGTCGGCACCGGCAACATACCCCCATGGCGGGGCCTGACACGGAATGCCAAGCGGCGACAGGAACGGTCCCATTTCAACCGCATAGGGTGCACCTTCGTTCCGGTTAATCCCCATTTCACTGGCCTTTTTACTGCCACGGGGTGGCACCTCCGCCCTCGGGATCAGGCGCGAGGTAAAGGCAAGATAGGTCGGCATGCCAAACATGATCTGGCGTTCCGGATCAACCGCAACACTGCCCCAGTTAAATGTCCCGAAGTTGCCGGGATACACCAGCGTCCCTTCCAGAGACGGCGGCGTGTAACGGCCTTCGTATTTCAACAGATGGAACGCAATACGGCACGCCATCTGATCAAACAGGGTAATGCCCCACATATCCTTGCCGGTAAGTGGTTCTGGCATGAATGTCAGGTCTGAAACCGGCTGGGTCGGGGCGGTATGATCCTCGGGAATTGCGCCACCGGGTGCAGGAACCTCGGTCACCGGAATGATCGGCTCACCGGTGCGGCGGTCCAGAACATAGATATCGCCCTGTTTGGTAGGGCCAACCAATGCCGGAACAGTTTCCCCATCGGCGTTGGTGATATCAAGCAGGGCTGGCTGTGCCGGTACATCCATATCCCAAAGATCATGATGCACCGTCTGGCGCACCCACTGGACCTGACCGGTCTCCAAGCTAAGTGCCACGATCGACGAGGAATAGGTTTCGACATTTTCATCGCGGTTCATGCCCAACTGATCAGGGACCTTGTTGCCCAGCGGCACATAGATCATGCCAAGCGCCTCGTCCGCACTGGAAACCGACCAGCTGTTGGGCGAGTTGGCGGTATAGGTCTGATCATCGGGGATCGGTTCGGTTTGTTCCGGATTACCTGAATCCCAATTCCAGATCAACTCGCCGGTATTGATGTCATAGGCCCGAATAACGCCTGACTGCGATTTGGTGGAATAGTTGTCATTCACCGCCCCGCCAATGATGATCTTGCCATCTGCGGCAACCGGCGGCGATGTTGAATAATAATAGCCCGCCGGATTGTAGGGCATGTTGGTTTCCAGATGCACCGTGCCCTCATCCCCGAATGACGGGCAAATTTCACCCGTTGCCGCATCCAGGGCAATCAGGCGTGCATCGGATGTCGGCAGGAACACACGTTCGGTGCAGGGGCCGGTTTCGTTGGTGGCCGCGTCCTTGTAATAGGTCACACCCCGGCATGTCTGATGCTGACGGTCCGGGTTTTGCGGAATGCCCGGATCAAATTTCCACTTTTCCTGTCCGGTTTTGGCATCAATCGCAATCGCCCAACTGTGTGGCGTGCAAAGATACAACGTCTCGCCGATCTTAAGCGGTGTGACCTGATAGGTGGTTTCAGGCACGTCACTTTCGCGTTTCAGATCACCGGTCTGATAGACCCAGGCCTGTTCAAGCGATGCAACATTATCGGTATTGATCTGATCAAGCGGTGAATAGCGCTGCCCATAGGTCGTTCGACCATAATGATGCCAATCGCCATCAGGCACAGACCCGCCATACTGGGGGTTCTCGACAACCGTACTGGTTGGCAGGGTGCCCTCGATTGCATTGGGATTGTTCATCATCGAATAGACCGCAACGATCACGGCGATGACGATACTACCTTCAAGCACAAAGGATCGAACCGGTTTCTTATTCTCGCGTGCACCATCCTCATCCTGCGACGCCTGGATCAGGGTTCTGCGGAAAACAGGCGTCATCAGCCAAAGCCCGACAACAATGATCAGGCCGCCGCGCGGGGCCAGCTGCCACCAGTCAAACCCGGCCTCCCACACAGCCCAGACTAGGCTTGCGAGTGTAAACGCGCCATAAAACGGCAACAGAACAGGCTTGCGTGAGAAGGCCAGAAAGCTTGCAAACAGGAAGGCCAATCCGGCAAGCGCGTAATAGAAGCTCCCGCCGACCGCAATCAGCCATGCACCGCCAACAGCAAGTGCAAGACCGATCAAAGCCAGAAGGCCTGATGTCACTAGATTAATCATGGGGTAACCCTCGGCTAAATGAGGTCGCCAACTGTCATCAAAGACAGTGGACCGGAACTTGAGTCTTCAAAGGGGTTTAACCACAAACGCCTGAAAACCTTGCAAGTTCCACCGAGGACAAAAAATCCCACCGTCAGTCATGAGCCGGTGGGATGCGTTGATTGCGGTGTGTTCGGAATTAGTGGTGGGTTTCGATCACCATGCCGCTTTTGACAACCTCGGTAATCGTCACACCCAGATTTTCGTCGACGACAACCAGTTCCCCGCGGGCGACCAGTCGGTTGTTGACGTAGATATCAACCGGCTCCCCCACGCGGCGGTCCAGCTCAAGCACGGCACCACGGGTCAGGCGCATTAATTGCGCGACCTGGATCTGGCTTTTGCCAATCACCGTTGACACACGCACAGGCACATCATAGGCCGCCCCAATGTCGGAGGCCCCCATACGTACGCTAAACGGGTCCTTATCGTCGTCAGCCATGATTTCGCGCCATCCCGTCAAATCGAAAGAATCGTGAAGCTTGTATCTTAAAGGTGAGCTTTGAAAAAAGTGTTAGCAAGCCCAATCTGATAAAATCGACGATTGCTGATCGGTTCTGAAAATGTATCAGCACAATTTTACTGTCGTTTTTTGTATTATATTGCCCTAAACAGATGACGATTCCGGGCCAAACTTGGCCAAAAAGTGATCCAACCAGACGTCAGGATGTTTCATGCCTTATGACCGCCAATGGGTGGCCGATGCCATCAGCACGATTGAAGCCGATTTCAACCGGTCTGCCGATACCCATCTGATCCGCCTTGATTTGCCAAAGCTTGGTGACATTGGCCTGTACCTTAAAGATGAGTCGACCCATCCGTCCGGCAGCCTCAAACATCGTCTGGCCCGGTCGCTGTTTCTGTATGGTCTGTGCAATGGCTGGATCAACAAGGACACCCCGATCATCGAGGCATCAAGTGGCTCGACCGCCGTGTCAGAGGCCTATTTCGCCCGCCTTCTTGGCCTGCGCTTTATTGCGGTGATGCCGAAATCCACATCACAGCAAAAAATCGATCAGATCGCCTTTTATGGCGGCGAAAGCCATCTGGTTGATCACAGCGGCCAGATTTATGAGGAATCGCAACGTCTGGCGCGCGAATTGGGTGGCCATTACATGGACCAGTTCACCTATGCCGAACGCGCGACCGACTGGCGCGGCAACAACAACATCGCCGAAAGCATCTTTGATCAGCTCAAACGCGAACCCCACCCCATTCCGCGCTGGATCATTGTTGGCGCCGGAACGGGCGGCACGTCATCAACCATCGGGCGCTATATCCGCTATGGCCGAAGCCTTGGTCAGGGCTGTGAGCTTTGCGTGGCCGACCCGGAAAACTCGGTTTTCTATGATGGATATGAAACCGGCGACTGTTCGGTCACCAACCGCAAGGGATCGCGCGTTGAAGGCATCGGTCGCCCGCGGGTCGAACCCAGCTTCAACCCGACCGTGGTCGATCGCATGTATCGCATCCCCGATGCGGCAAGCTTTGCGGCCCTTTATTATCTGAAAAAGCATCTTGGCCGGCGCTGCGGCGGATCGACGGGCACCAACCTGATTGCGACCCTGTCGCTGATCTCGGAAATGAAGAAGGCCGGACAAACCGGGTCGGTCGTGACCTTGCTCTGTGACGACGGGGATCGTTATTGCGATACCTATTATAATCCCGACTGGCTCAAGGCACAGAATATCGACCTGAACCCGTGGACAGATGCACTCGACCGCTTTGATGAAACCGGCCTCTTTGACATGCCGCTTGATCATTGCAGCGGCTATGCCGGGCGTTAAGCAACCTAAGCCTCACCAATCTGCGAACACAAAAAAAAAGACGGGCGGTAAAACCGCCCGTCAGTCTTATCAGGGGAAGCTTCTCAGGGAGGAGAGACAGGCCTTAGCCGGTCACCGCAATTTTGCGCGGCTCGGGCTTCTGTTCTGCTACCTTTGGAAGAGTAAGCAACAGAACACCGTTCTTGAAGGATGCGGTAATGTTGTCGGCATCAATGGTGTCATTCAGGCGGAAGGACCGCTTGAAGCTGCCATAGCTGCGCTCGACAACATGGGCGCCATCCTTGCTTTCACGGCTGAATTTCTTCTCGCCGGTAATGGTCAGAACACCGTCAAGCACTTCGACATTGACGTCATCCTGTTCAACGCCCGGAAGTTCGGCGGAAAGTTCAAAGTGATCTTCGCCGTCATAGATGTCGATCCGCGGGCTCAGCAACGGTTGGGTCGCTTCGCCTTCTTCGGAAGATACCTGTGCCGACGGGGATGCACGGTGACCAAAGATCGAACCGATCATGCGGTCAACGTCACGGGAAATAAGAGTGAAAGGATCACCGTAAGTCGGTGCAGAAGACGGACGACGGGATCCATTAAGAGTCTGAAGACCAGTCATTGTAGTACCCTCCATTACAGACGAGTATTCTTGCGCCATCAGTCCAGACCAGGCTGCAACCTTGACGCGTATCGGGGCACCATGCCCCTTTCCGATATTGAGATAGATCGGGTGAAAATTTCCGCAAGTGGGTCGATGCATTTTTTTGCGAATTTTTGATTTTTTCTGATCGCCTGCTTGGACAACTCTCTGCTGGTATTCCATTCCCTGGAAAAATTCAACATGACGCTGGCGCCCGCCCCGCCCCCGGATTAGCTTCATCTCATTGATTGGCGCACGCGCGTCACCGTCCGAGTTAAAGGAACGCATATGAGCACTCTTTTCACCCCGCTTTCACTGGGCAAGCTATCCCTTGATAACCGCATAATTATTGCACCGATGTGCCAGTATTCCGCCGATAACGGCAAGGTCACCCATTGGCATGACATGCATCTCGGCAATCTGGCGCAATCGGGTGCCGGTCTTCTGATTATCGAAGCCACCGCCGTCGAACCGGAAGGTCGCATTACCTATGGCGATGTCGGCCTGTGGGATGACGAAACCGAGGCAGCACTTGGTAAAACGCTCAAAGCTGTCCGTAGCCATTCCGACATGCCGATTGCGGTTCAGCTGGCCCATGCCGGGCGCAAGGCATCGTGTGAAAAACCGTGGCTGGGGGGCCATGCCCTTTCCCCGGACCATGAAAATGGCTGGCAGGTCTCAGCCCCCTCTGCCGTGCCGTTCCGTGACGGCGATCCAATCCCCGAGGCAATGACAAAATCACGCATTGCAGACATCATTCAGGCCTTTGTCGAGGCGGCTGAACGGTCCGTCCGGTTGGGCTTTGACGCGATTGAAATTCATGGCGCGCATGGTTATTTGCTCCATCAATTCCTGTCACCGCACGCCAACAAGCGTGACGATGAATATGGCGGTTCCTTTGAAAACCGCACGCGCATCGTGATCGAAATCTATGACGCCATCCGCAAGGCCGTTGGCGCTGACTATCCGCTCGGCATCCGTATTTCGGCAACCGACTGGGTCGAAGGCGGCTGGGATATCGATCAAAGCGTCGCGCTGGCCAAACTCCTCAAGGACCGCGGATGCGATTTTATCGACGTTTCGTCAGGTGGCCTTCATATCGATCAGCAAATCCCGCTCGGCCCCAATTATCAGGTACCGTTTGCCGCCCGCATCAAGGCCGAAACCGGCATGACCACAATTGCGGTCGGCCTGATTACAGAGGCCGAACAGGCAGAAGCCATCACCTTTACCGGGCAGGCCGATGCCATCGCCCTTGCGCGCGGCATTCTGTATGACCCGCGCTGGCCGTGGCATGCCGCCGCAACGCTGGGCGCCGAGGTCAAGGCCGCCCCGCAATATCTGCGCTGTCAGCCCCGAACGCTTAAAAAGCTGTTTGGCTGACACCTTTTGAATTCATCAAAGAGCCCGCCAGTGTGCGGGCTCTTTTTTATTGCCGCTTAGACAAAGAAAAGGGGCCCGCCAGTGGCGAGCCCCTTCCCTTATGCGATAGGTCGGTTGGGTAAGGCTTAGAAGCCCATGCCACCCATGCCGCCCATACCACCCATGCCGCCCATGTCAGGCGCGCCGCCAGCCGATTTGTCTTCGGCTTTCTCGGCGATCATGCATTCGGTGGTGATCAGCAGACCAGCGACCGATGCTGCGTCCTGCAGAGCAGTACGAACAACTTTGGCCGGGTCAATGATGCCAGCTTTGACGAGGTTGGTGTATTCGCCCTTCTGAGCGTCGTAACCGAACTCTACGTCGTCCTGCTCAAGCAGTTTGCCCGCAACAACAGCGCCGTCTACGCCAGCGTTCTGTGCGATCTGGCGAACCGGTGCCTGCAGGGCACGGCGAACGATGTCAACACCGATGGTCTGGTCATGGTTTTCACCTTCGAGACCTTCGAGGGCCTTGACGGAGTACAGCAGAGCCGTACCACCACCAGCAACAATGCCTTCTTCAACAGCAGCGCGGGTCGCGTGCAGGGCATCGTCAACGCGGTCTTTGCGTTCTTTCACTTCGATTTCCGAAGCGCCACCGATTTTGATCACTGCAACGCCGCCTGCGAGTTTCGCAAGACGTTCCTGCAGTTTTTCACGATCGTAGTCAGAGGTGGTTTCTTCGATCTGGGCGCGGATCTGGCCAACGCGTGCTTCGATCTGTGCTTTCTCACCAGCACCATCAATGATGGTGGTTTCTTCTTTGGTGATGGTAACCGATTTCGCGGTACCAAGCATATCGAGGGTGACGCTTTCCAGCTTGATGCCGAGATCTTCGGAGACAACCTGACCACCGGTAAGGATGGCGATGTCTTCGAGCATGGCTTTACGACGATCGCCGAAGCCCGGTGCTTTAACAGCAGCGATTTTCAGACCACCGCGCAGCTTGTTGACAACCAGGGTTGCCAGTGCTTCGCCTTCGATGTCTTCAGCAATGATCAGAAGCGGCTTGCCGGACTGAACGACCGACTCAAGCAGCGGAAGGATCGGCTGAAGCGAGGAGATTTTCTTGTCGAACAGCAGGATGTACGGAGCATCCATTTCTGCGACCATTTTCTCCGGGTTGGTTACGAAGTACGGAGACAGGTAACCACGGTCGAACTGCATGCCTTCGACAACGTCGAGTTCGGTGTGCAGGCCTTTGGCTTCCTCAACGGTGATAACGCCTTCGTTGCCAACTTTTTCCATGGCTTCAGCGATCATGTCGCCGACTTCACGGTCACCGTTAGCAGAAATGTTACCAACCTGTGCGATCTCATCGCGACCGGCAACTTTACGTGCACGGCTCTGGATGGATTCGATCACTTTGGTGGTCGCAAGGTCGATACCGCGTTTCAGGTCCATCGGGTTCATGCCGGCAGCAACAGACTTGTTGCCTTCACGAACGATGGCCTGTGCCAGAACGGTTGCGGTCGTGGTGCCGTCACCAGCCAGATCGGCGGTTTTCGACGCGACTTCGCGAACCATCTGTGCGCCCATGTTTTCGAACTTGTCGGTCAGTTCGATTTCCTTGGCGACCGAAACACCGTCCTTGGTCACGCGCGGTGCGCCAAAGGACTTTTCGATAACAACGTTACGGCCTTTCGGGCCAAGCGTCACCTTGACAGCATCTGCAAGGATGTCGACACCGCGCAGCATTTTGGCGCGTGCGTCAGTGGAGAATTTTACTTCTTTAGCAGCCATAATATTCTTTCCTCTCTATGAGACGGATGAACGTGGACAAATCACCCAAACGGGCTGACTTAGTCCATGATGCCCATGATGTCGGATTCTTTCATGATCAACAGCTCTTCGCCGTCGACCTTGACTTCGGTGCCCGACCATTTGCCAAACAGGACTTTGTCACCTGCTTTGACGTCGAGGGCTACGACCGAGCCATCTTCTTTGCGAACGCCAGAACCAACAGCGATGACTTCGCCTTCCTGCGGTTTTTCTTTGGCGGTATCCGGAATAATGATGCCACCGGCAGTTTTGGTGTCGGATTCGACACGACGTACCAGTACTCGATCATGCAGCGGACGGAACTTCATTTTAGACAACTCCGTGTTTAAGCTAAGGCTCGTTAATAACTAAGACTAACCGGGATGAGCCCGTATTAGCACTCACCCCCGGCGAGTGCTAACAGCATTTATTGGAGTACCAGTTCAAAGTCAATAGGGAGATGTAAAAAGACGCAGAAATGTCACGATTTTTGGCGATTTCCGCATGCGGAGCGCAGCAAAAATCCGCCCCCGTTTTAAAGCGGGCTGATCAAAACATTTTCATGCCCGGGATACAAGCCCCCGCACCGCGCCGCAGAAGAATATATATCGGGCTGTCACACTTGCTTTTGCCAAAGGGCTGTTTGGCTGATCCGACTCAGGCGACGAAGATGCATGGTTCAAACATCTATGAAAAAGCGGACTTCACGTCTAAGCTCCAGCCAAAGAACGCAAATAACGTCCAATGATCGCGCAAACACCCGGATTGCAAAAAATGTCGTGCAGTAAAAATTCATCGGCCCTGACGTCCGGGCCTTCAGGCAAACGACAAGAGCTGATGGCGCCCGCTTTTCTGTTATTTGCCTTTGTCGGTTTGTTTTCTTCGCAAACAATCAGCACCGATGCTTGGGCCGATGAGGCTGATGTCGAATGCCCGAAAAAGATCGCCTATGTCGAAAATGACCCGATGTCGCAGAAGTCGATTGTCATCCTGCAGAAACTCTATGCGGATCTCGGTTGCCCGCTTCAGGCCGTCAAACTGCCGGGGCGTCGCGGACTTTTGCATTTCAACCAAGGTCTCGTGGATGGCGAGCTATACCGGGCAATCCCAGCCGAAAAGAACTATTCCCGCGCGTTTGTAAGATCATCCATTGCCCTGCGCGAGATCGCAAACCGGCTTTGGCGCAATCCGAACGATCAAGACCCGTCAACGCCGATTGCCTTTACGCTCGGCGTGATATGGCAGGAAAAGTACGTCCATGCGGATACGGTTAAAACCGGCATTGCGCACATGCCAATGATGTATAATACCGAAAAGCACCAAGCCTATGCCGAAGGGCGCATCACGCGTTTTCTGTCAGCAGACAGCAATATCGACGACATGCTGGCACAGGGAATTCTGGGCAACACACCAGCACCGGTAATCGAGGAGACGATTTCCGTCTTGCCGCTTTATCATTATCTCGGCGCGGAATTCGCCCCCTTTATGAAAAAGTTCTCTGCCCTCGTGGCGCAAACGGACCCATTTCGCAAGGCCCAGAATCAATAATCGCAGCGACGGGTGCCGCAACCTCGATAAAGCCGCCCCCCATTCAATTGCCACGCCCAGAATTTTATAAAAATGCACATATGCACGAAGGCCAAGCTTCTGCTATCCATAGTCTGGACGAATTAATTTACCCTGCACAAGGCAGCACGGATGCAATTTGAAGAGCTGGAAATTCCCGATCTCAAGCTGATCTTCCCGAAGAAATTTGGCGATGAGCGGGTTTTTTTCTCTGAAACCTATAATCTGGAAGCCTTTGCCAAAGCTGGCATCGATCCGCAGTTTGTGCAGGACAACCACTCTTTATCGAGCAATGTCGGCGTGCTGCGAGGATTGCATTTTCAATGCCCGCCCTTTGCCCAAGACAAGCTGGTTCGGGTCATCAGAGGCCGCATTCTGGATGTCGCAGTCGACATTCGCGCCAAGTCAAAGACGTTCGGGAAATGGGTATCGACTGAAATCAGTGCAGAAGATTGGAACCAAATCTTTATCCCGGCAGGGTTCGCCCACGGCTTTGTCACGCTCGAGCCCGATACGGAAGTGAACTACAAGGTTTCCGCACCTTATGCTCCGGAAAGCGAACGCGCGATCAGGTGGAATGATCCGGACCTTGGCATCGACTGGCCGTTTGACAAAAGTCAGGTCACGCTGTCAGCAAAAGACGAAAAAGCCATGAGTTTTGCGAGCTATCGAGAGAACCCGGTATTCTAGTTCCGCTCACAGGATATCGTAGGTTCGCAGAACCGTCTGAAGATATGCCTTGTAAGAACTCTCGCCAAACTCACTCGCAAGCTTTTCAAACTGTTCGACCGTGATCATGCCCTTTCTCAGCGCGATTTCTTCAGGACAGGCAATCTTGAGGCTTTGGCGGCTCTCGACGGTACGGACAAAATTGGCGGCCTCAAGCATCGCAGCGTGCGTTCCCGTATCCAGCCAGGCATAGCCCCTGCCCATCTTCTCGACCTTAAGCGTTCCACGCTTAAGGTAAGCCTTGTTAACATCGGTAATTTCAAGCTCACCACGCTTGGACGGCTTGATCGATTTGGCGATGTCTACAACATCTGAATCGTAGAAATACAACCCCGTCACGGCGAAGTTCGATTTGGGATTGGCCGGCTTTTCCTCGATATCCAGGGCCACACCATCGCGATCAAACTCGACCACGCCATACCTTTCGGGATCCTGAACGTAATAGGCAAACACGGTCGCCCCATCGGATTGGACCATGGCGTTGCCCAACAATTTCGTCAGGTCGTGCCCAAAATAGATATTGTCACCCAAAATCAAACAGCACGGATCGTTCCCGACAAACTCCGCTCCGACAATAAATGCATCTGCAAGGCCGCGGGGTTCGGGTTGAACCGCATATTGAAGGCTGATGCCCCATTTCGATCCATCACCGAGCAGGTCTTTGAACAGCGGAACATCGCGGGGCGTGCTGATAATCAGGATATCTGCTATCCCCGCCAGCATCAATGTGGTCAGCGGATAATAGATCATCGGCTTGTCGTAAACTGGTTGGAGTTGCTTTGACACGACTAGGGTAGAAGGATGAAGCCGTGTCCCTGTACCACCGGCAAGAATGATCCCCTTACGCATCACACTGGCTCCGCCCTATGGCCGCGAGCACCTTCAGAAGCCCTTCATCAGTCGGCAGCAAGCCAAAACCAAATGTCCGTTTGAAATGCGTATCGGAAAGGACAGAATATTTCGGTCGCCTTGCCACGGACGAAAACTCATCAGCACGAATTGGCACAACCTTGCAGGCTCCACCGCGCCAACTCCCACCAAAAACATCTCTTGCGGCTGCCTGAATCTGCTTGGCGAAGCCAAACCAACTCATCGCATTAGGCGAAGCAAGATGATACGTGCCTGCAACGGTAGGACGTTGTGTCATCAAATCAGGAACACATCGCAGGATCGCACTTGCCAGTTCCAGCGCACTGGTCGGACAACCTATCTGATCACTCACGACGCGAAGCTCATCTCTCTCCGCCATCAGCGACAACATTACTTTGACGAAGTTCCTGCCATAGGGGCTATAAACCCAGGATGTTCGTAAAATGAGATGATATGGCGCGATTTCGCGGATGGCAATTTCACCGGCAAGCTTGCTTTCACCATAGGCATTGGCCGGGCGAACAACGTCTGTCTCGCGGTAGGGTTCTGTCGCATTTCCATCAAAAACGTAATCCGTTGAAATGTGTATCAACGGAATGGAGCATCGAGACGCTACTGCCGCTATATGACCAACGGCCTCACCATTGATCGTATGGGCCAAAGAGCTCTCTGTTTCGGCTTTATCGACTGATGTGTAGGCCGCGGCATTTATGATGACATCCGGATTTGCAGTCTCAATGACATTGACAACAGAAAAAGGCTGCGACAGGTCACATGCATATCGATCAACGAACTGCAGGCTGATGTCAGGATATTCGGACGCAACCTCTGCCAGGCTGCGCGCCAACTGGCCGTTTTTTCCGAAAACAAGTGCCTTAACCATTTCCCGCCCCCGTCATCCGACCAAGACGTTGACCTGCATACTTGTTTTCAAGAATTGGCTGCCACCATGCTCGATTATCAAGATACCATTGCACGGTTTGCCGGATACCGACAGTGAAGCTGTGTTTGGGCATCCAACCGAGCTCGGTTTGTGTCTTGCGGGGATCGATGGCATATCGCCAATCATGCCCTGGACGGTCACTGACGTAGTCAACAACGTCGTCGAAGTTGCTTGGCACGACCTCTGGGCGCAAGTTACGCAGCGTGTCAAAAATCTGACGAACTACATCAATGTTGGTCAGTTCCGCTGAACCTCCGACATTGTATTTTTCACCCACCCGGCCAGAAGCCAGAATTACTGAAAGTGCCTCGGCGTGATCTTCCACATGAAGCCAGTCACGGGTGTTCAGACCTTCGCCATAAATCGGCACCTTCCGACCCTGCAACAAGTTCAGAATGGTCAACGGAATGAGCTTCTCAGGGAACTGATAAGGTCCGTAATTATTTGAACAATTACTGATAATCACTGGCAGGCCATATGTATGGTGCCATGCGCTCACCAGGTGATCAGAGCTGGCCTTGCTTGCTGAATAGGGCGACCGGGGTGCATAGGGAGTTTGCTCGGTAAATTTCCCTGTATCGCCCAATGAACCATAAACTTCATCACTCGAAACATGGTGAAAACGAAACTTGTCCTTCTTGCTTACAGGCAATCCGGCGACATAATCCCTCGCAACTTCAAGCAGGCAAAACGTTCCGACGACATTCGTCCGGATAAAGTCGTCGGGCCCCTCGATAGACCGGTCCACGTGACTTTCTGCAGCTAGATGCAAAACAGCGTCAGGTCTGAAATCAGCAAACAGCTTTGAAATTGCAGGCTTGTTACAAATATCCTGTTTTGCAAAGTTATAGTTCTTCAGCGATGAAACCGCGTCCAGTGACCTTAGATCGGCGGCATACGTCAGCTTATCAATATTAAGAACCTCATGGCCCTTGATACCTGCCAGATCCCGACACACCGCGGAACCGATAAAACCCGCCCCACCCGTTACGATAACTCTCATCACAAACTCTTCGACCACTGCCTTGGTTGGGAGAAGTATCTGACGCCCGCAATCCGCCGTTCAGACGTGTGTTTTCACGCGACAACACCGAATTTAAATCACTTGCCCGTCACTTAACTTCACCGTTGATTTTTTTGCTGATCGAAGGTCGACTTTGATCATATTTAACCAATTGATTTTTCAGATAGAATTCGCAAAATGATCCGCTCTGGCTCACTTTTGGCATATGCGGATACAGCTCTGCTCTCGTTAATATTGTCAAAGTCGGCAAACTCTCAACAAAACGGAAATCGGCCCAAACGCACTTACATGTGGGCAAAGACAGGCTGGCCGTGGAAACGGCCAAAATAATGGCAGAAGTGCATCAAAATCTTGGTTTTGCTGTTGGGTTCCTCGAACTCACCGGACGTCGCAGGTTTGATGCCTTTAACGGCGGCATCATTGTTGACGAACTCTCTAGGAGGGTCGCTTGCCGGAACAACTTGAAGCACTCAACGTCAGCCCGCTCAATCATTTCCGTGGAATAGAATTACACGCTTGATGAATTGGCTGTTAGCCTATCTCGAACAGCACGAACCGTTTCATGAAAACGGCTCGAACTAGGCCAGTCGCCCACAAACAAAAATGCCGGATGCGATTGCATTCGGCATTTTTTGATAGTTTTGAATAATCGCTGCGATTATTCGACGGTTACTGACTTCGCAAGGTTGCGTGGCTGATCGACATCAGTGCCTTTGTGAACCGCAACGTGATAGGCCAGCATCTGTACCGGAATTGTGTAGAGGATCGGCGCGACGAAGTCGGCGACCTTGGGGAGCTCGATTGTCGCCGATGCCATATCACCCAGTTTGGCAAGTCCCGGCGCGTCGGAAATAAAGATCACCCGACCACCACGTGCGGCGGCTTCCTGCATGTTTGAAGCAGTTTTTTCAAACAGCTCATCGGACGGGGCAATGACGATGATCGGAACAGACTGATCAATCAGGGCAATCGGGCCATGCTTCATTTCACCGGCGGCATAGCCTTCGGCGTGGATATAGGAAATTTCCTTGAGCTTGAGCGCCCCTTCCATCGCAATCGGATAGCCCAGACCACGACCGAGATAGAGCACATCACGCGCATCGGCGACTTCAAGGGCAAGCTGTTTAAGTGCCTCGTCATGATGCAGCACTTCGGCAGCATGTTTTGGCACTTCGGTCAGCGCAGTGACGATGGCGGCTTCTTCGCCCTTGGCGAGGGTGCCGTTTTCACGCCCAATGGTCACCGCAAGGCAGGCGAGGACCGTGAGCTGCGTCGTAAAGGCCTTGGTCGAGGCCACCCCGATTTCAGGCCCGGCATAGGTCAGAAGCACGACGTCACTTTCGCGCGCAATCGTGCTTTCGGGCACGTTGACGATGGAAACGATTTTCTGGCCCTTGGACTTCGCGTAACGAAGGGCTGCCAGGGTATCAAGCGTCTCGCCCGACTGCGAAATGAACAGGGCAACGCCGCCTTTTGGCAGTGGCGGGCAGCGATAGCGGAACTCGGATGCGACGTCAACATCCACACCCAGACCGGCATAGCGTTCGATCCAGTGCTTTGCCACCAGACCGGCATAGAACGACGTGCCGCAGGCGACAATCGTCAAACGCGTTGCATCGGCAAAGGAAAACGGCATGTCCGGCAGCTTGATCGTCTGGGTCGCCGGATTGATAAACGCATGCAGCGTATCGCCAATCACCGCAGGCTGTTCAAAGATTTCCTTCTGCATGAAGTGATTGTAGTTGCCCTTGCCCATCATGGCACCGGAAACGGCCGAAAGCTTGGTTTCGCGGGTGACATCTTCGTCATTTTCATCGCGGACCTGAACGCTGTCACGGGTCATTTCGACCCAGTCGCCTTCTTCAAGATAGATCAGCTTGTTGGTCAGGTGCGACAGCGCCATCGCATCGGAACCGAGATACATCTCACCCTCGCCCAGACCAACGGCCAGCGGCGTGCCACGGCGTGCACCAAAGATCACGTCATGCTGACCGGCAATCATGATCACCAGCGCAAAAGCCCCTTCGATGCGATGCAATGTGGCGGCAACCGCGTCACGCGGGGATTTGCCCTGATCAAGGAAGTCAGACACCAGATGCACGACCACTTCGGTGTCGGTATCGGTGGCAAACACACGGCCCTTGGCTGAAAGCTCCGCCTTGATTTCCTGGAAGTTTTCGATAATTCCGTTATGAACCACGGCGACCTTGCCATCGGTGTGCGGATGGGCGTTGTTTTCGGTCGGCACACCATGGGTCGCCCAGCGGGTGTGACCAATGCCAACGTCCCCGGCAAGCGGGCTTTCATCCAGACGCTTGGCCAGATTGATCAGCTTGCCCTCTGCGCGGCGGCGCTCAATATCGCCATTGACCAGCGTTGCAATGCCGGCACTGTCATAGCCGCGATATTCAAGGCGTTTGAGCCCTTCCAGAATACGTGTACTGACGCTGTCTTTGCCGATAATCCCGATAATGCCGCACATATTGGTTTTCTTCCTGCTTTATATCGCGTGTCTTCTGGCCACCCGTAAATGTGGGCGGTAAATTCAAAATCTTTGTTTTGGGCTATTTCTTGCCGGTCAGTTCGCGCATTTTTTCGCGAAACTTGGCAGCCCAGCCCTTTTTCTCGATCCGCTCGGCCCGGGTCAGGATCAATGCATCTGCTTCGACCTTGCCGGTGATCGTGCTGCCCGCGCCAACAATCGCGCCATCGCCAATTTCGACGGGTGCGACAAGCGACGAGTTGGAGCCGATAAAGGCGCCAGCCCCGATGTCGGTATGCTGTTTGCGGAAGCCGTCATAGTTACACGTGATCGTCCCCGCCCCGATATTGGCCTTGGCACCGACACGGGCATCCCCGATATAGCTCAGGTGATTGACCTTGGCACCGGCCTCAAGCACGGCCTTCTTGATCTCGACGAAGTTGCCAACCCTTGCACCAGCGCCGATTTCTGCCCCCGGCCGTAAGCGCGCATAAGGCCCGATATCGGCACCATTGCCAACGACACAGCTTTCAAGATGGCTAAACGCCTTGATCACGACATTGTCGCCGACGGTCACGCCGGGTCCGAAGACAACATTCGGCTCGACAATGACATCACGGCCAAGCTTGGTATCAGCACTGAAAAACACGGACGCCGGATCAACCAACGTCGCACCCTCTGCCATCGCGGCTTCGCGCAGGCGATTTTGCAGGATGGCCTCGGCCACGGCCAACTGGGTGCGGGAATTAACACCAAGTGTCTCTGCCTCGTCCACCTCGACCGCAACACAGCTCTGGCCGTTCTTTTGCGCAACTTCGACCGCATCGGTCAGGTAATATTCCCCCTTGGCATTGGCGTTATCAATCGCCTCAAGGGTTGCGATCATGTCCTCGGCCTTAAAACACATCACCCCGGAATTACAGAAATTGATCTGACGCTGCGCGTCGTTGCATTCCTTGTCCTCGACAATCGCTGTCAGGTTGCCGTTCTGATCTGTGACCAAACGGCCATAACCGGTCGGGTCTTCGGGCCGGAAGCCCAGAACCGCCACCGCATGATCATTTTCTTCGCGCGCAGCAACAAGTCGCGCCAGTGTTTCGGCAGTAAAAAGCGGGCTGTCAGCATAAAGCACCAGAACATTGCCCGTAAGGCCCTTCAGGCCTTCCTTGGCAGCAAGAACGGCGTGCGCAGTGCCAAGACGGTCGGTCTGCTCAAAGGTCGGATGCGGGGCAACGGTCTTGATCAGATCAGGCATATCCGGGCCAACAACGACCATGGTCTTTGCGGCCTTTAGGTGGGCAGCGGTGTCAATTACATGCCCCACCATCGGCTTGCCCGCGACCTTGTGCATGACTTTGGGCAGTGCGCTTTTCATGCGCGTGCCCATCCCGGCGGCCAAAACAACAACACTTAGTTCAAGCGACATTTATATCCCTGTTGGCTGCGCCATTCCGCAGCATCCCCTTTGCAGGCACCATCACGATGAAGTGTGATGCAAATATTCCCGTTCGCAGCAAGTCTTAGAACATATTCCCGGGCAGCAAAAGCCCATAAAGAATCACGTTTTGTTACCGGCTGTTAGCAGATGTTACCGATTGTTAATGGCACGGTTTCCGTTAAGTTCCTATAAACCATGCTGCACTTGTCACCACTGCCGCCAATTCACATCCAAGGAGCCCCACCCGATGGCCAAATTCATTCTGTTCGACCTTGATGGCACCCTGATTGACGGGGTCGATGACATCCTGTTTGCGATGAATGATTTGCTGGCCGCCCATGGTCATGCGCAGCTTGTTCGTCATGATATCGAGGCGATGCTAGGCGATGGCACCTGGATGCTGACCAAACGCGCCTTTGCTGCACGTGGATCGGAGCCCACGGATGAGATGCTTGACGAGCTTAATGTCGATTTCAACGCGCGCTATGTCGAAACCGACTACGCCTATACCCGCCTGTTTGAAAATGCCGAAACAGTCCTGCGCCAACTGAAATCAGATGGCTGGACCATTGCACTGGCATCGAACAAACCCGAAGCGCCGTGCAAGGCAATCCTGACCAAGCTTGGTGTCGCGGATCTGTTTAGCATCATCGCTGGCGGGGACAGCTCTGAGGTCAAAAAGCCCGATGGTCGCTTCCTTGGTTTTGTGCTGGGTCAGATTGGTTTTGATAACTCAACCGACACCGCCATCATGGTCGGCGATCACGCCAATGATGTGAATGCCGCCCGCGCGGCCAACATTCATGCAATTGCCGTTGCGATGGAAGTCGATGATATGCGCGCCAAATCGCTTGGCGCGGACGCGGTTGTGACCGGCTATGCCGACCTTGTATCAGCGATTAACGGCATTATTGATCGGCCCTGACAAACCAAAACCGGCCAGCAATTCAATGCTGGCCGGTCTGGCGTGTATCACATGTCACCCCCCAGCGACATGTGATCGGAAATCAAATCCCGGCAGGATCAATCAGTGACTGTCCTTCGGAATTGCCTTGCCGCGATGACCGACGAGGAAGTCGAAGTCGGCCCCGCGATCTGCACCAATGACCGATTTGTAATAGAGCGAGGCATAGCCGCTTTCCGGGACCGGAACGCTGTTTTTCCAGTCTTTCAGGCGCTGGGCCAGCTCTTCATCACTGATATCGAGATGCAGGCGACGGTTGGGGACATCAAGTTCGATCATGTCGCCATTCTTAACGACGGCCAACGGCCCACCTGCCGCGGCCTCGGGCGAGGTATGAAGAACCACCGTGCCGTATGCCGTGCCGCTCATGCGGGCATCTGAAATACGGACCATGTCGGTGATGCCTTTACGCAGCACCTTGGGCGGCAGGCCCATATTGCCGACCTCTGCCATGCCCGGATAACCTTTCGGGCCGCAGTTTTTCAGAACCATGATGCAGGTTTCATCGATATCAAGGTCCTCGTCATAGATCTTGGCCTTGTAATCATCGATGTCTTCAAACACCACAGCCCGCCCACGATGGGTCAGAAGTTCCGGGGTTGCGGCCGATGGTTTCAGGACCGCACCATTTGGTGCGAGGTTGCCTTTGACAACGGCGATGCCACCACTGGCGGTCAGGGCCTTTTCAAACGGACGAATAACATCTTCGTTCCAGTTGCGGACATCCTTGACCTGTTCCCACATGGTTTCACCCGATACGGTCAGGGCATCGTTATGAAGCTTGCCAGCCTCGGCCAGCGCCTTGATCACCACAGGCAGACCACCGGAATAGAAGAATTCCTCCATCAGGTAGTCACCAGACGGCTGCAAATTGACAATCGTCGGGATATCACGGCCCAACCGATCCCAGTCATCAAGCGACAGATCGATGCCAACACGTCCGGCAATGGCAAGCAAGTGAATAACCGCGTTGGTCGAACCACCGATTGCGCCGTTGACCCGAATGGCGTTCTCGAACGCTTCCTTGGTCATAACATCAGACGGTTTCAGGTCATCCTTGACCATCTGAACGATACGGCGACCGGTAATGTGCGCCATCACGCGACGGCGGCTGTCGACGGCCGGAATGGCCGCATTGCCTGAAAGCGCCATGCCAAGCGCCTCGGCCATGCTGGCCATGGTCGATGCGGTACCCATGGTGTTGCACGAGCCCGGCGACCGCGACATGGCAATTTCAGCTTCAAGGAAATCTTCGGTGCTGATCTTGCCGGCCTTGCGGTCCTCGGAAAGCTGCCAAAGCGATGTGCCTGATCCGATATCCTCACCGCGCCATTTGCCATTAAGCATCGGGCCACCGGTAACGACGATTGCCGGGATATCAACACTGGCCGCCCCCATCAGAAGCGACGGGGTTGTTTTATCGCAGCCGACCATCAGGACAACGCCATCAAGCGGGGTTCCGCGCAACATTTCCTCGACATCCATCGAAGCTAGGTTACGGAACATCATCGCGGTCGGGCGCAGCGTACTTTCACCGGTTGAAAAAACCGGGAATTCAAGCGGGAGCCCACCGGCCTCGTAGATGCCGTGTTTGACGCGTTCGGCCAGATCGCGCAAATGGGCATTACACGGGGTCAGTTCCGACCAGGTATTACAAATGCCGATCACCGGACGTCCGTCAAACAGATCCGATGGCAAGCCCTGGTTCTTCATCCAGCTGCGGTGATAGATATTGTCCTTGCTGGTTCCGCCGAACCATCCCTCTTGCGAGCGGAGGGTACGCGGCCAGGGTGCCGGTTTGAACTTCGTCATGCCCGTTTTCCTTTTTGACTTATTATCGTGACGGATCCGGTGATGTGCGGTTGGGATGGCCGCACACAGGACTTTGAACGACACGCATCAGCAACCGGCGCCATAAACCAATTATGGTGAAACCGGTTGGTGTGACCCCGATGCGTATCGTTCCGCGTCATCGTGTTGTTACGCCTTGTTTTTGTTGTAGACGTCGAGGATCACAGCCGCCAAAAGCACGAGGCCCTTGATCACCTGCTGCCAGTCAATACCGACACCGATAATCGACATCCCGTTATTCATGACACCCATGATCAATGCGCCAACGACGGCACCAATGACCTTGCCAACACCGCCTGACATCGACGCGCCACCAATAAAGACAGCGGCAATAACGTCAAGCTCAAACGCAAGACCGGCCTTTGGCGTTGCCGTATTCAGACGGGCGGCAAAGACCAGCCCGGCAAGGGCGGCCAACATGCCCATATTGGCGAATGTGAAGAAGGTCAGGCGTTTGGTATTGATGCCCGAAAGCTTGGCGGCTTTTTCATTCCCACCGAGCGCATAGATACGACGGCCCAAAGTGGTGCTGTTGGTGATGAAGGTAAAGATCGCAATCAGAACCGCCATGATCACCAGAATGTTTGGCAATCCGCGATAGGTCGACAGCAGATAGGTCACAAACAGGATCGCAATCCCCGCCACCGCATGTTTGATGACAAATACGGCCATCGGTTCTTCGACCGCGGCAAACTTTTCCTGCTTGGCGCGCGAACGCAGACCAAGGATCGGCAGCAATGCCGCCAGAACCACACCCAGCGTCATCGAAAAGACGTTAAAGCGTCCTTCGATCAGGCCACCAAAGAAGTCCGGGATAAAGCCCGACGACATCGCCTGGAAGCTGTCGGGGAACGGACCAACCGACGCCCCGCCCAGAAGTGCTAGCGTCAAGCCCTTGAACACCAGCATCCCCGCCAGCGTCACAATAAAGGACGGAATGCGCCAATAGGCCACCCAATACCCTTGGGCCGCACCAATGATGGCCCCGGCAATCAGGCAGACCGGCACGACCAGAACGGTTGGCAAGTCCCAATTGACGATCATCACGGCGGCCAGCGCACCGATGAAGCCAACGACAGAGCCGACCGAAAGGTCAATATTGCCGCCAACAATCACCAGCAACATGCCAACAGCCATGATGATGATGTAGCTGTTTTGCAGGAACAGGTTGGTCAGGTTGACCGGCTTGAGCATGATGCCGTCTGTCAGAACCTGGAAGAAGGCCAGAATGGCAACCAGCGCAACAACCATGCCGTATTCACGAATGTGGGTGCGCAGATAGTAGCCGATTGATTTGGTTTCAGTATCCGTCATTGTCTGTTCCTCAGCCTTTCAGGATCATGCGCATGATTGCTTCCTGGCTTGCGTCTTTTGCCGCAAGCTGTCCTTTGATCTCACCTTCGTTCATGACGTAGATGCGATCGCACATGCCCAGAAGCTCCGGCATTTCCGACGAGATCATGATGACCCCCTTACCGTCGGCTGCCAGTTGGTTGATAATCGTATAAATCTCGTATTTCGCCCCGACATCGATGCCGCGCGTCGGCTCATCAAGAATGAGCACTTCGGGTGCAGCAAACAGCCATTTTGACAAAACGACTTTCTGCTGGTTGCCGCCCGAAAGGTTCATCACCTTCTGTGCGACATTGGGGGTTCGAATGTTGATTTTTTCCCGATATTCCTCGGCAACGGATCGTTCCGCGCCGTCATTGAGAACACCGTTTTCCGAAACACCCGGCAAGTTCGCCAGCGTAATGTTGGTCGTGATGCTTTCTTCAAGGATCAGACCCATTTCCTTGCGGTCTTCGGTGACATAGGCCAGTCCCGATGCAATTGCCTTTTCCACGGTCGATACATCGACCGGCGTGCCATTGATCAGGACTTCACCGGAAATATCTGTGCCATAGGACTGACCAAAGATGCTCATGGCAAGTTCGGTCCGACCAGCGCCCATCAGGCCCGCAATACCGACAACTTCACCGGCCGCAACATCAATGCTGACATTATCAACGACCTTGCGTTCGGGATGCAGCGGATGGGTTGCCGACCAGTTGCGGACTTCCATCAACTTGCCTGAACCGATACTTGGCGTGCGTTCCGGATAGCGGTGCGCCATATCGCGCCCGACCATGTCCTTGACGATATGGTCTTCGGTGATGTTGCCACCGCGCGCATCAAGGGTCGAGATCGCCTTGCCATCGCGAATAACCGTGATGCGGTCTGCCACCCGGTTGATTTCATTAAGCTTGTGCGAAATCAGGATCGAGGTAATGCCCTGCGCCTTGAATTCCAGCAACAGGTCGAGCAGCTTCTGGCTGTCATTTTCCTGCAAGCTCGCAGTCGGCTCATCAAGGATCAGCAGCTTCACTTTTTTCGAAAGCGCCTTGGCGATTTCGACCAGTTGCTGTTTGCCAACCCCGATATTGGTGACCAACGTCGCCGGGTTTTCTTTCAAACCGACTTTTGACAGCAACTCACCGGTGCGCGCAAAGGTCGCAGGCCAGTTGATCACGCCATTTTCGCTGATTTCGTTGCCGAGAAAAATGTTTTCGGCAATCGACAGCAACGGCACAAGTGCCAGTTCCTGGTGAATAATGATGATCCCGCGTTCTTCACTGTCGCGGATATCCTTGAATTCCTGCACCCCGCCATCGTAAAGGATGTCACCTTCATAGGTTCCGTGCGGATAAACACCGCTCAGCACCTTCATCAGGGTGGATTTACCTGCACCGTTTTCGCCACAAAGCGCGTGGATTTCCCCGCGTTCAACTTTGAGGCTGACATCATCCAGTGCCTTCACACCCGGAAAGGTCTTGGTGATGTTCTTCATTTCCAGGATGGTATCCATCCGGTCCTCCCACTGCCATTGACACTGCAACGGCGTCTTCGTCTGCTTTGGTCTTTGTTTTCCTGGAAACCAGTCGGGCGATTTGCCCTAGAAACCTTAAGAAAAGCGGCCCCGGCGCAAACGCCGGGACCTTCAATGCCTAAGCGCTTATTGCACTTCGTCTTTGGTGTAATAGCCTGAACCAATAAGGATTTCTTCCCAATTGGATTTATCAACCATGATCGGCTCAAGCAGGTAGGAAGGAACAACCTTCACACCGTTGTCGTAAGTGCTGGTGTCGTTGATGGTCGGCTTTTCGCCTGCAAGGACACTGTCCACCATCGAGACGGTTACACGTGCAAGTTCACGGGTATCCTTGAAGATGGTGGAATACTGTTCACCAGCCAGGATCGACTTGACCGACGGCAGTTCAGCATCCTGACCGGTAACGATCGGCATTTTCATATCGCCGGAACCGTAACCAACGCCTTTAAGCGAGGAGAGGATACCAATCGACAGCCCGTCATAGGGCGACAGAACACCATCGACTTCTTCATCGGTGTAATGTGCTGAAAGAAGGTTATCCATACGGGCCTGGGCAACCGCACCATCCCAACGCAGGGTACCGACCGTGTCCATGCCCATCTGGCCGGATTTGATCACGATGGTTCCCTCGTCGATCAGCGGCTGCAGGATCGACATCGCACCGTTATAGAAGAAATACGCGTTGTTATCATCCGGCGAACCGCCGAACAGTTCAACATTATAGGGCGGCTCACCCGATGCAATCAGGCCATCAACCAGCGAGGTGGCCTGCTGGACGCCGACCTGGAAGTTATCGAAGGTGGAATAATAATCCACATTCGGGCTTTCAACGATCAGGCGGTCATAGGCGAAAACCTTGATGCCTGCTGCTGCTGCGTTTTCCAGCGCATTCGAAAGCGTGGTACCGTCAATCGCCGCGATCACAAGGACGTCGACGCCCTTAACGATCATGTTTTCGATCTGGGACAGCTGGTTGGGAATATCGTCTTCTGCGTACTGAAGATCGGTTTTGTAGCCGGCAGCTTCAAACTGCTCGACCATGGAATTTCCGTCGGAAATCCAACGTGCCGAAGATTTGGTGGGCATTGCGATCCCGACATAGCCTTTTTCATCGGCATGGGCGTAACCGCCGGAAATCATCGGGCTCATCATTGCGGCCGCGCCAAAGGCGACCCCTGCCATTACGGCACCGAGACGTTTCATAGCTATCCTCCCTAAAAGACACGGCATACATGCCATTATTCTTTACGCCCGACTTTCACAGGCATTCGTGACCTGCATACGTCGTGTCTTTGTTTTCAATTGATATTGCATCCTATTTCCCAAAGGACACGGCGCCATTATTCAGACGCCCTACATAACAATCAAATAAACATTTTCGAAACTTGCATATCAAAATTGATATACTAAAATCACGCCATACCGGAGGAATCCATTATGGCCAAGACATCCAATCTGCTCCCGCTCAGTTCTGCGAAATCCCTGCTTTTCCGCTCTGGGAACCTGTTTCAGAGGGGGCTTAAGCTTAGTCACCTGCGCATGATTGTCGCGATGGAAGAGACCGGTCAGATCAGTCTGGCGGCTGACATGCTCAAGACATCCCAACCGGCGGCCTCTAGACTATTGTCTGAGATGGAAACCATCCTTGAGGCGCGGTTATGTGTCCGCAGTGCGCGCGGGATCGAGATGACCAATGCCGGACGCGCCCTTGCCAGACGCGCGCGCAGTATGCTGATTGAAATACGCGAAGCCGAACGCGAGATCGAGGATATCAAACATGGTGGCGGCACTGTCTTCATTGGCGCTGTGACCGCAGCGGCCGTTGAACTGGTCGTGCCCGCCATCCGAAGCGTTCAGGCCGTCAACTCGTTGCTTGAGGCCCATGTGGGGGTTGGGCCGTCGCATTTGCTGATCAAGGATTTGCTGGCGGGTGATCATGACTTTGTCATTGGCCGCGTGCCCGAGGATATGGACCCGCGCCTGTTTAACATCCGCGAAATCAGGAGCGAGAAAATCCGCCTGATGGTGCGGACCGGTCATCCGCTGCTTGAAAGCAACAAGCCGATCACCCTTGCCCGCCTTGCCCAGTTCGAATGGATCTTGCCACCGCCCGGCAACCTGATGCGTCGTACGATCGAGGATGTGTTTATTTCACGCCACCTGCCCTTGCCGCATTCGAGTTTGAATTCCGCGTCCCTTCTGGTGACGCTAGCGACCCTTGCCGACACCAACGCCATTGCCCCAATGGCCGAGGAAGTCACAACCCTTCTGACCAGTGGCGGGCTGATTACCGAACTGCCCTTTGATGGCGCGATTGAAATCAAACCCTATAGTCTGATCACCGCACGCGGCCATCGGCTTTCACCCTCGGCACAACTGGTTTCCGATCATATCCTTGCACGCATCGAAAAACCGCATGGCTAGCCTGATCGTCATGCAATTATTTGCACTGTGAAGCTCTCCAAAACTGGCGTAAGCTTCTGAGACAAAACAAGACATGTTGTGACCGAGAGTAAAACATGCCCGCAAGCCTTCGATTTCTCAGCGCCCTGTTCGTCGCCGTCTCGCCCCTGATCGCAACAGGTGCGCACGCCAGTGCGACCGATGACAGCACGGCGGAAATGTCCGATATGGACCGCCCGGCCGCCTTTGCGGTCATGGACATGCGTGCCAGCACAGCATGGGCGATCAATCATTTTCAGTGGCTGGACCCGAACGAAGAAGCACTTGAAACCCTTGTGTTTTCGGCGGGAAAAGGTCCGATGCGGCTTGATTTCGTTATGGACAATATCGTTCCGTCCTATTGCGAACTCCATCCCGATCCCGAGAATTGCGATGGTCCGGGCGTCCCGGTCAGCTGGATGGAAGATGTCCCGCAAACCATCTGCATGGATATTCCGCTTGTGCTTAAGGCGCGCCACAAGGATGTTTTGAAAAAGGCCGACCTTCTGTGCCTGCAACCGCAAAGCAACCTGCTTTTCCCCGATGACTGGATTGCCGGCAACGGCTGGCCCCAAGTCCATCTTCACCAGACCGTCACACCGCGCAAAATCCGCCATGACGGCAGTACAGCGATCATTGACCTTGTCATTACCGATGCCATTGCCACGGGCATCGCCAACCTGTCTGAACTGGGCTATGGCCCGGCCACAATCGGCATGAGCGATGATGAACTGCGCGATGTGATCGGCCCGAACCTTGATACCTTTATTGCCGGCGATGATGAAAGCTGCACCTATCTGCAACGCGATCTGGATCCGTCCGGACTGGGCTACATGGTTCTTGATGGCAAACTTGCCCGGGTATCGCTTTATGGTGACGAGCATGATGTTGCCACAAGCCTCGTGCGCACCCGCAATGGCCTTTCCATCGGATCGACCAAGGAAGACGTGTATGCCGCCTTTGCCGGTCAAACCTTGATCGAGGAAGAAAACGAATATCTTGGCCCGGACGGGCGCTATGTCACCTGGTGGCAGGATGACGCCAAAACGCACGGCATCCGGTTTGAGATTGATGAAAACGGCACCGTCATCGCCATTCATGCTGGCAGCGATGCAATCACATTGATCGAAGGCTGCGTCTAATCCCCGACAACCAAGCAGCACCGCATTTTCTTTGCCGTTGACTTGCCCTGCCAAGCCGGTAAAAGCGCGTCTTGCACAGATCATACAGATCTCGCCACTACCCAAAACCAACAACAATATTGCCATCCCCTTGCCGCAAAGCCCGACCAGAACGGCGTGCTTGCGGAGACACGAACACGAATGCAAACACCCATAACGTCCAACCTTGTTGTCCTTACCGGCGGTCCCGGTACGGGCAAAACCACATTGATCAACCATCTTGATGACCGGGGCTTTGACACCAGCCCCGAGGTGGCGCGTGCGATCATCGAAGAGCAGCTTGAACGCGGCGGCACCGCCCTGCCGTGGGAGGATAATGATGCCTATGCCGGGCTGATGTTCCGACGCTCCATCCGGGCCTGGCAGGAAGACATCCAAAATCATCCACGCACGGTTTTCTGTGATCGGGGCCTGCCCGACACCCTTGCGCACCGAAGACTAAGCGGCCTTCCGGAAAATCCCGATCTGATCCGCGCGATCAATACCTATCGCTATCACCGGGTGGCGTTTGTCCTGCCGCCCTGGTCAGAAATCTACAAAAACGATACGGCGCGCACACAAAGCTTCTCCGAGGCCGTCAGAACATATGTCGTGCTGTGCCGGACCTATCATGAATGCGGCTATGAACTGGTCGAAATTCGCAAAGGCCCGGTCGAACAACGCGCCGCCCAGATCCTTGCCCGCCTCAAACTTTAAGATAAACGCCCCATGATGCCTTTAAGCCAGCCCACATCCCGATTTGCCAAACATGCCGTCATGGCATGCACGGCCGCAGTAACGATGATCACCAGCCTGCCGGCCATTGCCGCCTGCTATGACTGGCCACTGCGCGAATATCGCGGCAATTATGCCTATGACGGCGACACGATCTATGTCGCCATTCCCGGCCTGCCGGATGAAATCGCCAATATGTCGGTGCGGGTACGCGGGGTCGACACGCCTGAAATGCGCGGCCAATGCGACAGTGAAAAGCAACTCGCCCAAAAGGCGCGCGACTATGCCCGTCAACGCCTGAAGTCTGCGACATCGGTGCAGTTCTGCGAACCGGAATGGGGCCGCTATGGCGGGCGTGTGGTGGCGTCTGTAAAGATTGATGGCAGTCCGCTTGATCTTGAGCTGATCGAAAACGGCCTTGCCCGCCCCTATGACGGCAAAACCAAACGTCAGCCCTGGTGCCAAGGCTAAGTATCAGAGCTGGCCAAATCAACCTTTGATGTCACTTCGGTGTGAAGTCACTGGACAACAGCGATATTCCAACCATCTTTGCAAACAGGAAATCGCCAAACCGAAGTTCAGAAGGCTAAGTGACGAAATATGAGCAAATATCACAAAGACCCGGATGCTATCCGCGACCTGTCGCCCGAACAATATTATGTGACACAGGAAAGCGGCACCGAACCGCCGTTTCGCAATGATTTCTGGGACCATAAGGAAGACGGGCTTTATGTCGATATTGTCTCGGGCGAGCCACTTTTTACCTCGCGCGACAAATTCGATAGCGGCTGTGGCTGGCCAAGCTTTGTAAAGCCGGTTCAGTCCGAACATATCGTCGCCAAGGAAGACAATACGCACGGCATGCGCCGGATTGAAGTCCGATCCAAACATGGCGACAGCCACCTTGGTCACGTCTTCCCCGATGGCCCGAAGGATCGCGGTGGATTGCGTTATTGCATCAACTCGGCATCTCTTCGCTTTGTTGCGATCGAGGATCTTGAGGCCGAAGGGTATGGCGAATACCGCCATCTGTTCGAATAAACAGACAAAAAAGACCGGCGCGAAGCCGGTCTTTTTATTTGTATGATGATTAGAAATCACACTCAAAAATCACCGGGCGCACATTGCAGGCAAGTCAGCCCCATATCGCGCCATTTATCGACCACCCGTCTGCGATCATCGACCACCAGCCACGGGTTAAAGCCATCCTCGATGATCTTGGCCAGAAGGTCTTCCTTGACCTCCTCGTCGGTGCGGTGATCGGCATCCATGGGGCGCAGATACATGCCATCAAACGGGATATCATGCGCGCGCAGCCAGGCTTCTGATCGGTGTTGCCAACCAGCCGGACGGCCTGAACAGATCAGGATCGCATGGCCGGATGCATGCAGGATGCGCAACAGTTTCTCGATATTTTCAATCGGTTTGGCGTGGTCCATGGCGTCAAAGAACGCATCCCACTGTTTTTCCACACCATGAACCAGATGCCCCAAAGCATCGGCATCAAAATGCGCCAGCGTGCCATCCATATCAAACACGACTGCATCACGCGCATCACGGGCTTTGGGTTCAGTCACGCAGAAATCTCCTTGATCAGGTTTTCGGTCAAATTTTCATACTCCCAGCCGATTTCCATCGGGCGGAACAGGATCGGGGTGGCGTTGGGCACACGCGGGCCATCGGCCTCGAACCCGGTCATGTAAAGAATGCAGCGCGCCACACCGGAATGGGCAACGATCACAGTCAGGTCATCACTGACCTCGGCCAATGCCTGTTGCATGGCAAAGGACACGCGTTGGCACATGGCATCAAACCCCTCGCCATTGGGGGGCGTGTCAAAGCGCGGGCAAAGTTCGGAGATCGGGCGACCTTCCAGATCGCCCCAGTGGCGTTCACGCAGGCCATCAAGCACCTTGGCGTCATAATCGGGCAGCACAAGATTGGCCGTCGTGCGTGCCCGGTCCTGCGGGCTGACATAGACCGCCCGCCATTTCGTCATCGCCATTAGTGGCGCAATCGCCACCGCCTGTTCGCGCCCGGTTTCATTCAGTGGCGGTTCATTTGACCCGGCAATGATGCCTGCCCGGTTGGCATCGGTTTCCCCGTGCCGGATGAAGACAAACGGCAGTTTGGGAAAATCGAACTTTTCAGCGGCATAGATCATGACCAGACATCACCTTTGTTGGAGAACGCATGCATTACAAATAGAACCGATCTGCAAGCTGTAGCCGCCCGTCAAACCCGTCGACAAGCCCAAAATCCTCTGGCCGGCTGGTGAATAAGGGCACGACCTGCATCGCATGGCATTGATTGGCAAGGTCGATGACGTGGCTTGCCAGCGGGTGCACATTCCAGCGCCGGAAATGGGCATGGCCCTTTTCGACCATCTTGCGGGCCTCAATCGGCATGAAACCGGTAAAGATCACATGCGCACTTGCCCCCATGCGACCGGCATCCTGCCATTGATCAATCAGTTCGCGTGCCTTGCCAAAGGTTGCGCATGGCGCATGACACAGCAGCAAGCGTGCATTCGGATTGAAATGCTTGGCCTTGTCCTTAAGGCTGCGCAACTGACGAATGGCGTCACTTGCAACGTAATCCGATCCATGGGCATCAAGCACCTGTTTGACCTGCCCATAACAACGATCATCCATCGACCAGTCGGTCAGGCCATGACGTTCAAACAACAAAGCCATTTCTGCAGCCCGGCCACTGGGCGGCACGGGAAACAGGATTTGCCCATCCAGCTTGGTCATGGTGGTCAAAAGGCTATCAATGCGGACCTGCTGGGTCAGTTGTTCCATGCCATAGGACGCATCAAGCAACACGGTGGCGGCATCTGGTGGCGTGTCATAGAGGAAATAATCGGATTCCTGACAGAAATCGCCAGAATACAGCACCCCGCCCCCCAGTTCGAAATGCAGCCACACCCCGCCAAATGAATGACCGGTGCGTCCGGTCGTCACGGTCACGCCATCCACCTGAATTTCCCCAAAGGGTGGCAGCGGGATGACATTGGCACCCTTGGGAAGGGAACGCGCTGTAACCTCGGTGCAATAGATCGGCAAACCGGCATCAACGATTTCGCCCGCCGCCCCGATATGGTCGATATGGTCATGGGTAATGAAAACAGCGTTAACTTTATTGAGCCACGCCGGATCAAATCCCTGATCACTTTCGGGACCTACCCCGCAATCAAGCAACCAACGCCGGTTAAAGAATTCCAGTCGCAAACAGGCCGGGCCTTTTTCGCCAAGACCGGAAAGAACACGCATACGGGCTGACATCAGGCGGCCTCACCCGACATGCGGTCAAACACCCAGCCGTCATTGACCTGAAGTCCGACTTGCTCCCCGATCCGGGCACGGCGGTTGGCATAAACCGGCAAGGTATGATCCGCGCCAATCCGGACCGACAGGCGAAACCGCCCGCCGAGATAGACGCAATCATCGACCTGACCGCGCAACGGCGCATCATCCGTGACCCAGACGTCTTCTGGCCGCAGGCAAAGACCGGCATTGGCAGTGGTAAGGCCATCGGCCAGTTTCGGGCAGATGCGCGCGGTAATGCTGTTTTGCCCCAACTGGACGGAGCAATTACCGTTACTTCCGAGCGTAACACCTTGCACCGGCAGGACCGCCCCCGCCCCAACAAAGCCCGCCACCATCAGATCGGCCGGTTCACGATAAAGCGTTTCAGGCGCTGCCATCTGGCGAATATGGCCCTTGTCCATCACCGCAATCCGATCCGCCATTGCCATGGCTTCGGACTGGTCATGGGTGACGTAAATCATCGTCGCCCCGGTACGGCGATGGAAATCAAGAAACGCCTGCTGCATGGTTTCACGTAAATGCACATCAAGGTTGGCCAACGGTTCATCAAGCAACACCGCCCGCGGCTCCATGACAAGGCAGCGCGCCAATGCCACACGTTGACGCTGCCCGCCTGATAGTTCCGACGGACTGCGATTGGCATAGGGACCAAGGGCGACGATATCGAGTGCCTCGGCAATCTTGCGATCCTGATCGGTCCGGCTGAGCCCGCGCACCTCAAGCGGATAGCCAACATTGCGCGCGACTGTCATATGCGGCCACAGGGCATAGGACTGAAACACGATGCCAAGATTGCGGCCTTCGGGACTGATCATGATGTTTTTTTCAGGACTTGCCATGATCTGACCGCCGAGTGAAATCTGGCCGTGATCGGGTTCTTCGAACCCGGCGAGCAACCTTAGAAGTGTTGTCTTGCCACAGCCGGACGGGCCCAGCAGAGCCACGAATTCCCCATCGGCAATATCAAGCGAGACCTGATTGACCGCCCGATAATCGCCAAAGCATTTGGTAATGCGCGAAAGATTTATGTCTGCCACGGTACAACTCCTTTGGGCAAACGACGCGCGGCAAGCTGAAAACAGCTCATCAGCGCGATCACCACCAGCACGACCAGAACCGCCACGGCCGAAGCCAGAACGGTGTCGCCACTGTCATCAAGATTGAAAATCAGAACGCCCAACGTCTCGTTCCCGGCCGACCACAGAAGGGCCGAAACGGTCAGTTCGTTAAAGGCGGTCAGGAAAACCAAAAGCGCCCCGGCCGCAGCCGAAGGTGCGGCAAGCGGCAGCAGGATATCGCGCAAGCGGCGCGCCAGCCCTGCCCCACAGGCCTGGGCGGCTTCTTCAAGGGCGGGGTCAAGCTGGGTAAAGCTGTTCATCACCGGACGCAGCGCAATCACCAGAAAACGTGCGAGGTACGCGACGAAAATGATCGCAAGCGTGCCATACAAACTGACATCAATCAGCGGAATGCGGATAAACAGAAGGATGCAGGCAATCGCCAAAACCACGCCGGGCAAGGCATAGGGCACCTCGACCAGAAGATTGATCAGCTTGGTCAGGTTCGAAGGCCTGCGCACCATCACATAGGCCAGCGGCAGGCAGATCAGAACAAGCGTGATGGCCGCCCCCACGGACAGAACAAAGCTGTTCTGAAACGCGCGAATGGTCGATGGCTGCACGAACATGACTTCGTGGAACGCCTCGAACGTCGCATTGGCAAAGGTCAGCTTGACGCCAAAGGCCGGCACCAGTGCGGTGGTAAAGAGTGCTAGAAGCGGAATAACCAGAATGGCAACCAACACGGCCCAAAGGGCCATTTCCACCAAGCCCCGACGCGCGCCGAGTTTCACGTCCAAAGGACGCCCGACCATCCCCATCAGGCGATAGTCACGTTTGGACAGCAAACGGTGATGCAGCGCGACCCCACAAATCGCAATCGCCCCGATCAGCATGGCAAGCACGGAAACCTCGCCCAGAACCGACGGACCAAACCCGGCAAGCTTTTGATAAATTAATGTCGGCAGCGTCTGATAGCCTGCCGGAATGCCCAGCATCGCCGGAATGCCAAAGTTGCCAAGCGCGGTAACAAAGGCCATGGCCGTACCGGCAATCAGGCCCGGACTGGTCAGCGGCAAAATGATCTGCCACCACAAACGCCCGCCGCGTGCCCCCGCCAGACGGGCGGCTTCGATCTGTTCGCGCGGCAACATGCGCAGGTTTGCGCGCAGCGTCAGAAACACGATGGAGGCATGCTGAATTCCCAGCAACAGGGCGATGCCTTCTGCGGAATAAAGCGGTTGGGGCGATCCCAGCGGTGGGGCCATGCCAATGGCGTTTAAAAGCGCACTGCTGGGTCCGGTCAATTGCACCCAACTAAGCGCCGTGATCTGTGGCGGGATCATCATCGGGATCATGAAACAGAACACCAATGCCGCCTTGGCGCGGATATCGGTCAGTGCGACCAAAAAGGCAAAGGCGCCCCCGATCAAAAGGGAGATAATCGTCCCAAGACCGGCGGTATAAAGGCTGTTTGCCGTGGCCCGCCAGGTTGATGAATTGCCCAGCACATCCTGAAAATAATCAAACGAAGGCACACCACCGACCATCACACCTTCAAACCCAAGGCGCAGGATCGGCAAAATCGAAATAATAAATACCGGCACCACCAACCAAATCAGCAACCGGTCCGAAGACCGGTTGCCATTTGGTTTGGCGATTATGCCAGGCAGAACGCCGCGAAGGCGACCTGTAGCCTGCATTATTCAGCCCCGAACATGTCTGCGAATTTCTGTTTGTTGGCTTCGGCCTGTTCCAGCGCGATGGCCGGATTGAAGTCCATCAACTTGATCTCGCTGCGTGCCGGGAAACCGGCCGGAAGCGCCATGTCGTTACGGGCCGGGATGTAGCCCATATCAAGCACCAGTTCCTGACCCTGTTCGGACAGAAGGAAATCAACGAACTTGTGCGCGGCATCAACGTTCTTGGCGTCTTTCATGATCGCGACCGGCTCGGTCACATAGGTCACACCTTCAGACGGGAAGACGAAATCAACCGGCGATCCATCGGCCTTGCCACGGATGGCAAGGAAGTCGACAACCACGCCATAGGGCTTTTCACCCGATGCAACTGCCTTGAAGGTACCGCCATTACCACCCTTGGCGCGTGCTTCGTTGGCGGCCAGGGCCTGATAGTAATCCCAGCCAAGATCCTTGTTCTCGGTCAGGGTGGAGAGGTGAATAAGGGCCGCACCGGAATAAAGCGGGCTTGGCATTGCGATCTGGTTTTTCACCGCCGGATCAGCAAGATCTTTCCACGATGTCGGGGCTTTGACGGCGGTGTTATAGACGATGCCGCTGGTGATCAGCTTGGTCGAATAGTAATAGCCTTCACCATCATAAAGACCATCTTCATAGGCACTTGCCTCGCCCGATTTATAGGCCTGCAACAGACCTTCCTGCTTGAGACCTTCAAGGGTCACGGTATCGGCAATCAGAAGAACATCCGGGCGCGGGTCGCCAGCGGCGATCTCCGCACGCAGTTTCGCCATCAGTTTGGTGGTGCCGTCACGGACCCACTCAACTTCAATTTCCGGGTTGGCAGCCATAAAGGCATCAACAGTGGTCTGGGCATCCTTGTTCGGCTGGCTGGTATAAAGAACCAGCTTTTCAGCAGCCTGCCCAACAACCGGCAGCATCATCGCGGCAGAGGCAACCGCAGCAAGAAGAACGTTACGCATGATCGGCATCCCTATAGATCGAAAAGAAGGTTTCGTTCGAAAATGTTTCGATCCGGAAGCTATCGGGATTTCGATTTCAGTTGTGTGACAACACCAAGAATTAAATGTTTCAATAGGAAAACCGGGCTATGCAGCGGCGTTTCGGCCTGTCTATACTCAGATCACAAGCGAAATAACAACTTTCGAACGAAAGAAAAGCCGTGACTAAAACGTCTGATGCAGTGCCCCTTGACCGCCGACGCGACCGCATCGTCGCCCTTGTCAAATCGACCGGCTTTATGGCGGTCGAGGAACTGGCACGCCGGTTTAACGTCTCGGTCCAGACCATCCGCACCGATTTGCGCGACCTGCATGAACAGGGGCGCGTGTTTCGCCGTCATGGTCTGGCGGGCCCGGCACCCGATCCGGATAACTCGGCCTATGAAAAACGCGAAGTCTGGAACCGCACCGGCAAGATGGCAATTGCCGCAAAGGTGGCTGATCTGATCCCGGAAGGCTGCACGATCGCGATTGGCACCGGCACCACGGCCGAAATCGCCGCCCAGCATCTGGCATCGCATCGCAACTTAACGGTGTTAACCAACAATCTGCATGTTGTGATGGCGCTGCAAAACGCGCCCAATGTCACGCTCCGCCTTGCCGGTGGCACCGTACGGACCCGTGATCTGGATATCATCGGCGCGGACAGTGCCGACTTTTTCGGCAGCATGCGCGCCGATTTCGGGATTGTCAGTGTTGGCGGGATGAGTGACGAAGGGGATTTGCTCGACTTCAACATGGATGAAGTCCGCGCCCGTCGCGCACTGGTATCGTGCTGCGATCACGCCATCCTGATGATCGATGAGAAAAAAGTTGGCCGCAAGGCACTCTGCCGCGACGGCCACGCCAGCGATTTTCAGACTGTGTTGCTCAACACCGCACCAAGTGACGCCCTGCAACGCGCATTGGTCAAGGCGCGCAGTCAGATTGTTGTTGTGTCTTAATCAGCAAACAAGCGTTGCTTCTTCGCTGATGGTCAGATCACCTTCGACATGCAGGGTATGGTTGGGTGCAACCGCCTTCCAGCTGTCGCTTTCGGTATCGAGCGGCTCGGAGACGACAATCACGTGATCATCGCGTTTGCGCCAGTAAAGTGATGGCGGCTTGTCGTCGCTGGCATGACGAATGGCGCAGACGCTTTTGCCGTTGGACAGGCAGGCGGTGAAACGGAACGGAGAGGTCGCACCGCGTACCCTCATTTCATTTTCGACAACCTCGATCGTGCGGCGAATGGCGCGGTGCGGGTCATCGCGCAGGCCGAGCGTCAGCATCAGGCAAAAGATCAGCTCGCTATCGGTTGAGCCCTGTCGGCCTTCGTAAAATTCGTCTTCGATCATCATTTCCAGGGATCGGCGCACCAGCGGGTAATCGCCAATCTGGCCGTTATGCATGAAAAGATACTGGCCGTTGGAAAACGGGTGGCAGTTGGTGCGGCTGGTATGGGTGCCAGTGGATGCGCGAACATGGGCAAAGAACAGGCCGGACCGGATATGATGGGCAAGTGATCGCAGGTTCGGGTCATTCCAGGCGGGCAGAATTTCGCGATAAAGCCCCGGTGTCGGGCGTTCGTCATACCAGCCAAGGCCAAAGCCATCGCCATTGGTCGGCGTTTTGGCCTGTTCAGCGTGCAGGCTTTGTTCGACCAGCGAATGGCGCGGCTCAAAGACCAGCTTTTCCAGATAAACCGGATCCCCGATATAGCTCAGCCAACGACACATGATTTGCCCCCGCACATGAATTTTGATCGCGCACATCTAAGCCGGATAATCACAGCATGGTCAATGTGATATTGTGTGTCTCTGTCCTGATTACAGGGCATGGCTGAAAGTCCGGCACTTGTTGGCAAAAAGAACAACAAACCTCTTGCCAAGGCGGGTGATTGTCCGTATTTTCCGCGCCACAAAATGAATCGTGCTGGTGTAGCTCAGCTGGTAGAGCGGCGCATTCGTAATGCGTAGGTCGTAGGTTCAAATCCTATCACCAGCACCATTTTGTAAAACAAAGACCCGCCAAGACGCAGCCTGCTGCATCTTTGGCGGGTTTTGTGTTTTCTGGCCCTGATTTGTGACTTCGCGCGATGCAATTTCGGCGTGATCTTTTCACATTCCACTCCCCACCCCGTCTGTTTGCAAGGAACCATTATAACTTCTTGCAGATCAGGGGCGGCATGATGGCGGCCCTTTTGAGTGTTGCAAGACACCATTGGGGAGTGCAGGCATGACCGATAGTGACGCGCCCAAACCAGCCAAGGCTTCGACCAAATCCAGCGACAATTCCGATACCGGGCAACCGTCATCAGAGGCCGGTGCGGCAGACGCTGAAAACAATCTGCGCGAACCAACCGAAGGCCCGGACGCGATCAGTTCCGAACAGGCCGCCGTGGACATGATGGCAGCCCTTTGCCGGGATTTTGGCCTGCCGGGCTTTGAGCAAGCCACATCGGGCAACCCGGCTCAGCCGTCACAACAGCAACAGCCAATGGAAACCGCGTTCCAGATCATTCAGCGTTATCTGCTTGATGGCGGGACGTCATCGCCAACCTCAAGTGCGCCGACGGAAGGTTACACTGGCCCGCTTGAAAACATGGACCCTTGGTACAGTACTGATAGTGGTTCGGCTGCCACCAATCCCCCGGGCAACACCGCGGACGCGCAATGGGGTGTGACCACGATCCATGCGGACGGCAGCACAACCGACATGACCGGCCCCGTCATCCGCGATGACATGTTCCGCACCGCCATGCCGACCCTTCAGGGCAAGGCAGACACCACCGCCGATACGCCCGACTGGGCAATCAGCATGGAACAGGGCTATCCCCTGTCGCCGACCAAGACCAGTGCGCAAACAGCCATTTCTGCGAAAATGCTGGCACCGGATGTGCCAAAATCCTTGTGTAAATGGTCCTTGCATGTCGGCGCATCGACAGATGCGCAGTCCGAACTTTCTGTCACGGCACCGAACGCAGCCCCGTCACAATTACGCGCGCTCCTGTTTGATGCAATCGATGCCAATGGCGCTGCCCCCCAGATGTCCGAAGTGCCGATTTATGGCGGCGCACCGCATGCCATCCATCTTGAACAGACGGTTGGCGCGACGGGGAGTGAAGCAACCCCGGATGTGGCGTTGATCCGCCTGATCTTTGCTGATCGTGCGCCGGTACCGATCCATCTGGAATATGTCGGCACCCTGCCAAGCCCGATCGTAGCGGGCAATGTGATGGTCGCCCCCAATTCCAGCATCCCGTTCTGGGTGCAGATCACCCCGCCCAGCGAAGGCGACAAGGGGGCCGGTCTTGTTGTTCTGGTGCGCTATGAAGCCGAGACCAGCTTTGACGTTACCGCCCAGCTGATGACACAGGCCAGAACCAGCACCCCAACCGCGATCCTGAGCTGCAATGCGCAGCATGATCAATCGGCCTGCCGGGCTGCCAGCATGATCTCTGATAGCAGAGGACGGCTTGAAACCGGGCTGACCGGCCTGCCAACCGATCCGGATGCAGCCGATCTTGAAAAATACGGGTTCATCCCACCGGCCTTTATGCTTGATGCAGACACAAGCGCACCAACACCAGCAGCGGCGTCGACAGCAGCAACCGCAAAAGCTGCGCCCACACCCACGCCGGCGAAATCTGGCGCAGCGGCAAAAACATCCGATCCGGGCGATGATGGTGAAACCGACAGCAGCGACAGCAGCAAAACCAGCAGCAGCAATGCCAAATCGTCATCGGGCGCAAGCAAAGGCAAGAACGGCAATAGTGACAACAGTGACAACAGTGACAACTCTGGCAGCACTGGTAGCAGCAAAGGAGGCACCTGATGTCTGGGCAGGCGCAAAACGATGTAACCACGGCAAGTGATCGCAAGGATGCGGTCCGGAAGGCGTTCAATCAGGAATATCTGGCAACCCAGCAGGCCATGGCGCAAGCCGCCGAACGGGCCCGCGCCCAGGTTCTTGATCAAAAGCAGACCATTTCCAATCATGCCGAAAACGTGAAATCCGGCGCACAGGCCCCGCAGCCCGCAATCGGCAGCCAGCAAACAGGGCAAGCCAACCCACATCCTCAGGCGGCACAACAAGGGGCACCGCATATGGCATCGGATCCAAATATGCAGAACGGCCAGCAGGTCATGTTCGATATCGCAAATGAAATCCGCAACATCATTGCACGCGAGATTGACTTGCGCATGCAGGCCTTGTCCGAGAAGGTGGAAACCGCCCTTGCCGAAGCCTTCCCGCCAAGGGATCCGAAAAAGGAACAAAACCCCCAATCTTCAGGTCCCGCGCCCCAGCAAAAGACATCCGGCAAAAAGACCTAGCTTGATGTCTGCAACCGGGCATCGCCCGGAACAGAAACGGCAATAACAAGCGCATCAAAGCGCGACGATCTGTCCCCAACCTATCCTCAGCCCGCATCGCGACGGCTGCGCCGTTGCGCACGAAAACACAACTATAGGATGTATAGAAACTTTTATTCACAATTCTTTTGCGGCTACGTCATAATGATTACCGCAAAACTTAATCAGCCTATGGTTGCATTCAATCAACCGGAGGGGTCCATAGTGCAGAACGAAAAGAACAGTCCGCAGGATGAGGCAACCCTGACAGAAGCCGAGATCAGCTTTGCCAAAAGTCTTGAACAAAGCCTGTCGCTGGCGTTGGGTGATGATGACAAGGTGACGTCAATCTGGTCCCGGTTAAAACCCGAACAAAGGGCGCGCATTGCCGAGGATTATCTGGCAAAGCTTGCCGCGGCCGACGACCCCGGAGATCAAGAAGCCGATCAAAAGTCCGGTCACGACAGATTGACGCCCCCGGCAAGTAGCGCCCTTGATGCACGCGCCATCATGCAATCGATGGCACCAGTGATAAAACCGGCAAAACCGGCAGACACCCGCCCCGCCGCAACCGCAAATCCCGGCACGGCAACAGACCAGGGCCAGCAACGATACAGCCCGCCGCCCGGTTACCCGGCAGACTTCAACCCGCTGGCAGGCTTCCCGGGTCTTGAACCATCGCGGAGCGGCCCGAGCCCCGAAGACATCATTGCCGGTGCGCTTGGCACGCCTGGCGGCACACCAACCGACCCGCTTGATATCCTGCGTGGTCTGGTGCCGGGGGCAGAAAGCACGACATTGCGCCAACCGGTGCCACATGTGCCGGTCCCGCAAACACCTACGGCACCGGGGACACCAAATTCCCCCGATGACGGACAATATTCCCCCTCGCAATCCACGCCGCAAACCCATCCGCAAACGGATGCCGATTTGGGCCCGGCGGCACCGAATTTCTGGCCGCTGTGGATTGATCAGCAAGACACGCTTTTGAAGCAATGCCTGAAACTGATGTCAGGCAATATGGATGATGCGCAAGATGCGTTGTCCGAGGCCATGGTCAAGGCATCGACCAAATTCGAAGAATCCATGGATGAAATCCGCAACCATCGCGCCTGGTTATCGCGCATTGTCCATAACGCCTGCATTGATTTGCACAGGCAAAACCGGCGCAAGGCGGAATACCGCGAAGAAACCCATGGGGCGGCTGACACACCGGCATCCCCGATGACAGCCCCGATCACACCAAGCCCCGAGGAATCATATCTCGCTGGTGAAAAACTGGATCAGCTGGAAGCGGCCCTTCTTGAGATGCAGGAAAAACTGCGCAAGCCGCTTTTGATGCGCTGTGTCCAGGACCGCACCTATGACGAGATTGCAGCAGCCCTGGGCTTAAGCAACTGCGCGGTGCGCAAACGTGTTCAGCTGGCCCGCGAACACCTGAGGGCTTCGGGCATTCAATAAGAATACGTGTGTAAAAAAAACGACCAACTCGCAAAAAAGACGCGTCACAACGATACACCACCAGCGTCGATAGACTGAAAACGGGACGGCGAAACCCCGACAGAAACACAACAGCAAGCAGCACACCGCAAAGCGTAACGAAGGAGACTTTACAATGGCGATTCCGACCCCGGTAAATGGTCAGATCACTGATGCAGTCACCCAGGCTAACGTGAAAGTTCTGGGCGACGCCCCGGCAATGGCAATGGGCTCGATCTTCCAGTCCCTCGCACATTCCACTGGCATTCTTTATGAAAACGCCGTCAGCGCACAGCAGCAGATCGGCATCACCTCGCAGGCCGCAACCAACCAGGGCGTCATCCAGATCTATTCGGTCGACACGATGGCAGACTCTGTTGCGACCTCCAAAATTGCCAAAAGCGACGTACCCGACAACATGCTGTCGCTTCTTACCGCTCTTCAGGCAACCAAGGGCTGATTTTCAAAACATCTTTGGCCCCAAAGCCAGTTTCAAATCGGGCGGTCGCAGTCATCAGCGATCGCCCGATTTCATTTGACCAAGGCTTTGCAAAACAATCCGTTCTTTTGCAAAGCCCTGCGTCACAAGACGCCAAGCCCCCCGTCATCTGTCTGACCGCAACACACGCAAAGTGGCTGGTTTGGAACATCTCTTCCTTCCAGCATTTCCCTAGGCAAACAGGAGATAAACAGTGGCTGATAACACTCCGCTAAATGGTCAGATCACAGATGCCGTGACCCAGGCGAACGTGAAAGTTCTGGGCGACGCCCCGGCAATGGCGATGGGTTCAATCTTCCAGTCCCTCGCACATTCGACGGGCATCCTGTATCAGAACGCCGTCAGCGCCCAGCAGCAGAACGGCATCACCTCGCAGGCCGCGACCAATCAAGGCATCCTGCAGATCTATTCGGTCGACACCATGGCTGACGCCGTTGCGACCTCCAAGATCGCCAAAAGCGATGTGCCCGACAATATGCTGACGCTTCTGACGACGCTTCAGGCAACCAGAAACTGATTTTGATCAGGGTTTCGGCCCGTCCAGCCAGTATCACACCGGGCGGTCGTATTGATCTGCGACCGCCCGTTTTCATTGTGGCGACAGTTCTGCAAGCAATCCAAGTTTTTACCAGCCCATCGTCACAAGACACCAAGTCCCCCGTCATCTGTCTGACCGCAGGACATGCGGAAAGGGTCGGTTCGGGGCCTTACGTTCCTTCCGGCACTTCTTTAGGTAACCAGGAGATACACAATGGCTGATAACACTCCGGTCAATGGTATGATTACCGACGCCGTCACCCAAGCCAATGTCGAGGTCATGGGTGATGCGCCGGCAATGGCCATGGGCTCGCTTTACCAGTCGCTGGCGCATTCTCATGGCATTCTCTATGAGAACGCTGTCAGCAGCCAGCATCAGGTGGGCATTTCCTCTCAGGCGGCCACCAATCAGGGCGTCATCCAGGTCTACTCTGTCAACACCATGGCGGGGGCCGTTGCGACCTCGAAACTCGCCGCAAGCGACGTTCCCGACAATATGCTTTCGCTGTTGTCGGCTCTTAAGGCCACGACCGGTACGGCCGTGTCCTAAACATCCCCACTGGTTTCGCCGCCAACCCCGCCCGGCATGCATGCGCTTGCCGGGCTTTTTCTTTCACAAATGCCCGCGCTCGGCGTCAAACCGATACGTAGCACTTCCGCCAGCCCATTCCTCCAGACAAGGAGACGGACATGCCATCGGCATCACCTGAGCAAGACGGCAAGAAATCCCAGCACCACCCCGCCAGTCACCATGAAGATGAACATCAGTGCTCGGTTTCAGATCAGATCACTGACAGCGTTGCCCAGACCAATGTTGCCACGATGGGGGCCGGTCCGGGCTTCGCCGCGTTGCAATCCATGATGGGTCAGGCGCAATCGCAGAACATCCTGATGGCGAACATGGTCTCGGCCCAAAAGCAAAATGCCATGATCGGCATGACGACCATGACCCAGAGCATTCTGCAAATGATGAAACGTCGTAGTTAATAAGGATCACCCCAATGAGCAATCCGAACGAAGTCGACGAACAAATTACCGACAGCGTCACCCAGACCAACACATCGGTCATTGCCAATGGCCCGGCGATGGGTGCGATGCAGACCTATCTGTCGCAGGCCCAGGCACAGGGGATCCTGTTTGCCAACATGGTCAATGAACAGCAGCAACAGGCGGTCGCAAGCCTTGCAACCACCATGGAATGCGCAAAGGCCACCCTGTCGGTCCAGGACAACAAGCCAAATTTTTTTACGACACAGCAGACTGGGACGAAGGGGAAATAGCATCTTACGACGGCCTGGATGCGACAGGGGATTCGGATACCGTGTCCCTCGAAGACGCAGATTCACAAGAATCCGGCGATCAGAAAGGTGAAGGTCAAGATAACACCGAAACCAGTTCGTGGCTTGGCCAGGCCGACCCAATGTTTATGGGGGATGGATCGGACTACAAGGAAAAGTTTGACTACGCCGCCAGCGCCCAGGGCGAACAGACAAAGGACGTAACATGAGTGATATCGTAAACCCGCAAGTTACCGATGCTGTCACCCAGACCAACGTCAAAATTCTGGGTGAAAGCCCGGCACAGGCGGTTTCCATGGCCATGCAGTCGCATTCACATGCCACCGGCCTTGCCATGGAAAACGCAACCCTGACACAAGGCAACATGCAACAGGTTGCCAATACAGCAACGTCAAAGCTTGTTGCCCTGATCACCGCCCAGGCGGGCTAAGCGCAACAGACTCTAATTGATCACAATCACGTCCGTGCGACGTCTAGAGATGTGCGGTCAGACCGATCGCTTTTTCGGAGGATAACATGGCAATTCCAACCCCGGTGAATGGTCAGATTACAGACTCTGTGACCCAGAGTGCGGTCAGTGTTCTTGGTTCCGCGCCTGCGAATGCGATGGGTGCAATTTACCAAAGTGCGGCCCATTCAACATCGATCCTGTTCCAGAACGCTGTTCAGGCACAGCAACAGGCATCGATGTGTTCGCAAGCCGCCACCAATCAGGGCGTGATGCAGCTTTATTCCGTCAACACCATGGCGGGTGCGCAGGCAACAGCCAAACTCGGCCGGTCCGACAACAGCGATGCGCTTTTGACACTACTCGTAATTTTGGCAGCAACCCGCCGCTAGGCACATGATCCGTCTGGTCCTGCCCGGACCAAATACGGTCAAAACATGAGGGCGTGAAATGGCAGACAACACCCCTGTAAACTCACAAATCACCGATGCAGTGACCCAGAACAACGTCAAGGTTCTGGGCGAAGCACCGGCACATGCCATGGGGCTTGTGTATCAGACGATGGCACATTCCATCAGTTTGTCGATGCAAAACGCCATGCAGACCCAAGGCGGCCTGCAGCAGATCGGCAACGCCGTCACATCAAGCGCCTGCCGTATGATCCTGGAAAGTACTGGCGGTGGCATGGGCGGCGGCAAAAGCGGCGAATAACGCGCCCGCAGATTTTATGGCTCCTGGCCCGTCCCGACAGAGATAATCAAACCGGTCTTTTGACCCGTTGCATATGAGGTTTTCGATGGCAGACGACGACGCAAAACAGAACGAAGATCCGAAAGCTGGAAACAAAGATCAGGGCAATGAGCCGGACAAAGCCGCGTCCCCCGCCGACAAGGATGGTGACGGCGACAAAAACGCCGCAGACGCCAAGGACGCGAAAGATGGTCGCGCTGCAAACGGCGATAAAAAGGCCGATGACAAGGATGATGCAAACAAACCGGCATCCCCATCTGATCCCGCAGCCCCGGACAATCCGCCGGGCACCCCGCCGCTCAGCACGGCATTGAACCCGCAGATCGTGCAGGCTGTCGGCACGACCAACCATGCGGTTCTGAACGGTGCGATCCCCGGTGCCAATGGTGTGGCCTATCAAAAGGTTGCCCAGGCCGCCGCCTATGCGGTGCAGGATTCCACGGATTATCTGCGCAATATCATGTCGATGGCATCCGCCACCACCGGTGTCGCCATGCAACAGATGCTGGCCACCAAGGAAGTCGACCCTTATTCCAAGATCATCAAGGCTGCGACCGATGCCGTCAGTGACGCCCAGACAACCTTTTCCAAGGTCGGCACGTCAGCCAGTTCGGTGGTAAAGGATTTTGACAGCCTCGCCTGATCAGGCTCAGGCGCTGCGCATCAGCTCGATACGGTGGCAGGTTTCCGAGAAATCCGGGGCAAACAGTTTAAGACTGACACCCGTCCCCTGAAGTTCATACGCGCCCATTTCCTCTGTCGGGCAGGAAATGAACCGGGCCACGGTCGAACTGACCAGAACACGCCGACCAAGTTGCTTGGTAAGCTGTTCGATGCGGGCTGCTTCGTTTGCCGCCTGCCCGACCACGGTAAAATCAACACGTTCCGAGACACCGACATTGCCGTAAATCACTTCCCCGACATGCATGCCAAGGCCATAATCGAATGGCAGTTTTCCAACTTCTTCGCGCCGCGCATTCAGCGCATCGATGTTCAACTGGGCCTCGGCCGCGGCATAAAGCGCTGCGTAACAGGCGGTTTCAAGATTGGTTTCGTCTTCATCAATCGGGAAAATCGCAAGCGTCGCATCCCCGATATAGCGCAAAACCTGCCCACCGTGCTTAAGCACGGCACCGGCAGTTGCGCCAAAGAAATCATTCATTTCGCCCAGGAACGCATCATCACCGACATGGGTCGCAACCGAGGTCGAGTTGCGCATATCCGAAAACCAGATCACTGCACGGGTTTTGGTGCTGTCGCCCAGTTTGATCTGACCATTGCGGACACGTTGCCCGGCGTCGGTGCCAAGATAGGTTTCCAGAATGGTGCGGGTTTCTTCATGGTTGATGCGCATTTTGCACGACACGGCAAAGCGGCGCTGAATACCTGACAGGATCGCAAGATCCTCGTCCGAGAAGCCACTGGGACGCCGCGTCAGATAGGTCATGAAGATGCGGTTGCTGTTGAGCGTACTGTCGCTATCGGTCACGAACGGGGTCATCAGGGCGTAATAGTCCGTGCCCCGTTGGCGGCGGAAAGTTTCAAGGATCGGGAAATCGACAACCGCACTTGGACCAATCAAATGACGGCGCATGAAGCTGACATCGCTATCAAGCATCCATTTCATCGGGCTTTCAGCCCAATCGCGGTCCTTTTCGTCATCGCCCATATGGGTGGTGCGTACAACCTGGCCGTTTTCCTTGGTCCAGATATAGGAAACACCTTCATACAGCGGATGCAGGGTCTTGAACGCGACCATAACGCGATCAATCGGGATTCCCGATGCGACCAGACGGCTGGCCATGCCAGATAGAAGTTCGCTGATGTCGGTATCATCAAGCGCACATTCCATCAGCCAGTCGTTAACAGAGCGCACAAAGCCACGCGCGGCTTGCGCGTTATTGGTTCCGGGAAGCGGGGTTACCACGCCGGATGAAGACTGGTTATTGGTCATGGGCACGCTCCGTCCGTTCGTCTGCTTGATTGTCGCACTGCCGTTGGTTCAAATCCAGACCCTAAATAGAACAGCAATGCAATTTAGCAATTATTGATTTGGAAACAGTGAAATTCCAGCCCACAAATGACTATTGGTCACCTAAAACGCAAGTCCCAACTGTCAAAAAACTGTCGCACAGTGTCAGGAGAAAAATCTCAAGCCTTCGGACTGGTCGAAATCACAGCTATTGCGGCTGTGCCGGCGGCAGGTAAATACGCGCCAAAAGCCCGCCTTTCTGGGAGTCTTCAAGGTATATTTCGCCACCATGCGCCCGGACGGCTGTGCGCGCGATTGCCATCCCAAGACCAATACCGCCGGTATCACGATTGCGTGACGCTTCAATCCTGAAGAATGGTTCAAACACCTGTTCGCGCTGTTCGACCGGTATCCCCGGCCCGTCATCGGCAATTTCGATCCACAGGCCGCCGTCATCGGCATCGCGCACCGCGACCTCGACCGTATCGCCGAAGTTAAGGGCGTTGGACACCAGATTGCCAAAGGCCCGTTTGATTGAAAGCGGGCGGCACGGATAAACGCGCGTGTCGACCTCGCCAATATATCTGATTGGCCGTCCGGTTTCTGCCAGATCCTCGACCGCGGATTCAACAAGGGCGGTCAGATCGATCTTGCGGGTTTCCTCATTCGCGGTTTCTTCGCGGGCAAAGGTCATCGCCGCTTCGACCATCTGTTCCATCTCATCAAGGGTTTCGATGATGCGCGCACGGTTTTCCGGATCATCGACAAATTCGGCACGCAGCCGAAGCGACGTGATCGGGGTGCGCAGATCATGCGAAATGGCGGCCAGCATCCTTGTGCGGTCCTCGACAAAGCGTTTGAGGCGCGCGGTCATCCGGTTAAAGGCCCTTGTGGCGCGTCTGATTTCAATCGGACCGGTTTCAGGCACCGGTTCGGGATAATCCCCCCGCCCGACACGATCGGCTGCCCGTGTCAAAACGTCCCACGACCGGGAAATCCGGCGCGCCAGGAAGAAGGCAATCACGGCAATGACAAGGCCGGATGCCAGAACACGTAAAAGGTTGTCGAACACAAACCACGGTGGCGACACCACCCCGCCGATCATGGCTTCCAGCCAGACATCGGGCGCTGCGCCGGCTGTCTCCCCGTCCGGACCAAGGATCCTGATCGGCACAACAAGGCGCATCACCGGCGAGGTATCGCAATCAAACCGGTCAAGGTAGCGCAACGACCAAGGGGCGCGGCGATCATCATCACGGTCATCATCGCGATCATGATGGTCATCGTCGTGGCCGGATCGTTCCATGCGGTCACGTTCCAGAAACGCATCCTTTTCACGCCGAAGTGTTTTACGTTCCGTCCAGCATTCATCCTCGGACAGGATTTCAACCCGCGCCGGAACCCCGGTTTCAAGGTCCAGTGCCTCGTTCAAACGCTGGGTCAGCGTGTCCGAGGTAAATCCGTCACCGGAAACCACATCACTTTCCGGCACCAGTCGCAGGCGGTTCTGTGGTGATTGCGCCACGCGCAACACATCGGCCCAGTTATCACGCGGGGTTGTTGTCAGAATGCGTGAAATTGCCGCCACCCGTGACAGGGCATAGCCGCGCCGCTCAGACGCCACCGCATCCCGGCGTTCCTCGGCCAGCATGACGCCAAGGACGATGTGGGTCAGGATGATCGCGCCCAACAGCAAACAGACAAGCTGCGCGGTCAGACTTTGCGGCCAAAGGCGTTTGATCAGGCGGCGCTTGGTCATTTCTCGGTCACCTCGCAGGTGAACATGTATCCCCCGCCCCAGACGGTCTTGATCAGGGTCGGGTTCTTGGCATCATGTTCGATCTTTTTGCGCAGGCGGCTGACCTGATTATCGATGCTGCGATCAAACGGCACGGCTTCGCGCCCACGGGTCAGGTCAAGCAACTGATCGCGGTTAAGCACCATGTTGGGATGTTCGACAAAGGCACAAAGCAGGCCATATTCCCCGGCACTAAGCGGCACGACCACATCATTGGCATCGCGCAATTCATGGCGCGTGCGATCCAGCACCCAGCGATCAAAATGCACCTGCCCGCCCGGAAGCGGCCCCTTGCGCCCCACCGGAAGACTTTGCGCACGCCGCATCACGGCCTTGATCCGCGCCAGCAACTCGCGCGGATTGAACGGCTTGGCCAGATAATCATCCGCGCCCATTTCAAGACCGATGATACGATCGGTTTCCTCGCCAAGGGCGGTCAGCATCACAACCGGCACATCATAGTTTTCGCGCAGCCAGCGACATAAACTCAGCCCGTCCTCGCCCGGCATCATCAGATCCAGCACGATCAGGTCGGGTGCGATGTTATCCGCCATCAGTTTGCGCAGCTCGCGCCCGTCAGATGCCAGTGTCACGCGATATTCATGCTGACGCAGATACCGCCCCAAAAGGTCACGGATATCACGATGGTCATCGACAACAAGAATGTGGGGCTGGTCGCTCATATGCGGTCCTGAAATCAAAATCGTTTGTGAAGCCTAACCTAACGCGTCGTCAGTTCCGGCAGAAACGGCAATTTGTATCAGATTGTCGCAAAACGGCCTTTTGGCAAAGCTTGCGACCATTTTGCCCGTTCGCCGGGATCATTTCGCGACAATCATAGGCGATAACGGGCTTCAACACATTGATCCCCCACAAACCTGATGAGGTCCCCGATGAAACGCAAAACCACCCTTAAACTTGCCGCGGCCCTGATTGCCACCACCATGATCGCAACCCCGTTTGCAGCGACTTATGCATCGCCGGGCGAACGCGAACATAAAGGCGAATATATGCGGGGTGAACACGGTGAATACGGCGAACATGGCAAACACGGCAAAGGCGGCATGTTCCATGGCGAAGGCCGCGCACGCGCCGTTCCCTTGACCATTGATGAAGCCCGCACGCTGGTTGATGCGATGCTTTTGAAAATGGGTGAACCCAACCTCAAGACCGGTGATGCCAAGGCATCCGAACAGGCAGGCAAGATTGATGTAGTCTTGCTGAATGCCAGTGGTGATGTGGTCGAGGTTCTGAAATTTGATGAAAAAACCGGTCGCATGGATCGCGGCACCCGCCATGACCTGCGCAAACTGATCGGCAAACCGAACAAAGACAAGGCTGCACGTTTTGATCGCAAATTCACCGCCGATCAGATGACGCTTCTGGCCAATGCGATGGTGATCCGGTTTGGCAATGGTGAACTCAAACTGGGTGACATTACCGAAACCCCGCGTGGCACTTATACCGCCACCGTCACCAACCAGGCCGGTGAAATCGTCCGCGAAATGGAACTGAGCAGCGTGACCGGTCGCCCGATCAGCTGATCGGTCCATCAAAACCTGACCTTCCCCGGTCCGGGGACTTCCCCCATCCCAACCGATACCCCGGACCCGCCTGCGCCCCCAAGGCTCCCCTTGGGGGCGCTTTGCGTTTTGGCGTTTAACTTCATCGGCTTGTCACTCAATTGGGTTTGACGGCCTTGCGTAATCCAAGCATTGTTACGCGCTTCTATAAACTGCCCCATGAAAGAAGCACCATGACGACCAACGCCCCAAAGTCCCAGCCCAGAACTGCCACCCTTGATGATATCCCCGCACTGACAGCCCTTTGGCAGGAAACCGGGCTTTATCGTCCGTACAATCCGCCAGAATGGGATGTGCGTTTCGCGCTTGAAAGCAGCGAAGCCACCCTTTTCGTCTGGGAAGATAACAGCGATAACATTGTCGGCTCCATCATGGCGGGTCATGATGGGCATCGCGGCTGGGTCTATTATATGGCCGTCACACCAAGTTTGCAGAAATCAGGACTGGGTCGCCGCCTGATGGAGGTCGGGGAGAACTGGCTGCGCGAACAGGGTGTCTGGCGGATGCAATTGATGGTGCGTGCGGACAACCATGCAACACAGGATTTCTATCGCCATCTTGGCTATCGCGCCTGCGACGTCACGGTGATGCAAAAGGACATCAATACCCCGCCTGCCGACCGTTAAGGCACCAGAACATTACATGGCATCGGCGATGGTCGATGCCGCGTTTTGTTCCGTTGGCGCTGGTTCCTGCTGATTTTTAATTGCGATGGTCGCATGGGCAATACGGCGCGCGCGCTCATACAGGCGGTTGATGCGTTCGACCATCGCGACCTCAATCCGGTAACGGCGAATATCAAGATCGCGCGGGCCGATTTCATCGCTGACCTTGCGAAGGGTCGTATCAAGCTTCGTGGTAAAATCCGCCTTGCGACTAAGCACACGGTTGGCGGCCTCCAGATCCTCGGCCGAAAAGGCGGTCATCGCCTGTTTCAGGCAATCTTCGGCGATCTCGTAAAGCTCTGCCATTTTCTGGCGGTTTTCGTCTGATGGCATGTGGCGAATATCAAGCCACTCGCCGACCAGCTTGACCATTTCCTCGCTGATCAGGTCACCGATGGCTTCAAGATGGTTGCTGACCGCAAGCTCGTTCTGCATGCGGTTAAGGTCCGCTGCCAGCAGTTCCGCACGCGGCAGCTTTGCGGCAAACAGCGCAATCGCATCCTGCAGGCTGTCGACCCCGTCATCCAGTTCACCAAGCTTTTTAAGCTTCGGCCGTGTCGGGTTGCGCAGGTTTTCACGCCCGCGCCGCACGACATCAATCACCACATCGCCCATATGCATGACTTCATTGCGCAACAAACTAAGCGCTGCTGCCGGGGCAATGGTCAGTTCGTGGATGACGTATTTCGGCTCCGGGCTCAGGCGCGGTTCGGTATCGATTTCGGCCGGAACCAGCTTTTCAATCAGGCGTGCTATTGCGGGCACAAAGCCGATCATCAGGATGACGTTGGCGACGTTGAAAATGGTGTGCGCGTTGGCAATTTCACGCGCGATATCGACGGTCTCGGCGGTGCGCCCGGTGGTGATGAACTCCACAAGCGTCACCAGATGATCAATAAACGGCAGCCAGATCAAAACCCCGACCACATTAAACAGGATATGACCAAGGGCGGTTCGCAACGCATCGCGGTTCTTGCCAATCGTCACCAGAAGGGCCGTGACACAGGTACCGATATTGGCCCCGAAAATAAGCGCGATACCGCTATCAAGGGGCACCAACCCCTGCCCGGCCAGAACAATGACAATCCCCATCGTCGCCGCACTTGATTGCACCAGCGCAGTGAACGCCGCCGCCACCAGCATCGCAAGAAACGGATTGCGCATCTGACCCATCACATCGATGAACGGGCCATAGGTCCTAAGCGGTTCCATGGCGTCACTCATCATGCCCATGCCAAAGAACAGCATCCCCATGCCGAGCACTGCCTTGCCGATCAGCGTAAACCGCTTGCGATCGGCCAGCATCGTCATGGCAAAGCCAATCGCGATGACAAGCGGGGCGATGGCATCAATCCGAAAGGCGATGATTTGCGCAGTCAGCGTACTGCCGACATTGGCGCCCATGATCACGGCAATCGATTGCGCAAACGGCATCAGTCCGGCGGATACAAAGCCGACCACCAGCACGGTGGTGACACTTGAAGATTGTACCAACCCGGTAATGACCGCGCCCGAAACTGCCGCCCAAATACGATTGCGCGTCATGCCAGACAAAACGCGGCGCAGCCTGGCCCCGGCAAGGGTTTTAAGCGCGCCGGCAAGATGATCCATCCCGTATAAAAACAGGGCCAACCCGCCAACCAGACCGATGGCCATCGACCAGGTATCAAGCGAAGGCGCGTCGTCCGCCGCCCATGCTGCCGAGTTGGTCATAAGGAGCAAGAACACGCTTGCAAGGATGGATTTCAGGATGGGTGGCATTGGGCACCGGTCGAGGTAATCGGTTGAAAACAAACCGACCATAGCGCAGTTTGGGGACTAAACCCAATCGGATGTTCAGCCCCTTGCCAAACTGTGAGGTGGCAGACATTCCACCAGCCGAGCCCAGCCCATTGCCGCGCCCGACAAACGATCCGGTGATCACGCCCAACAGTTTGCGGGCGATCAATGGCTTATTCGGCAGCAACCGATTGATGGTCTGGCTTTTCCTGTGCCAAACGTTCGCGCAGGACCGCAACCTGATCGCCAGACAACCGCAGACCAAGCTTGGAACGACGCCAGATCAGGTCATCAAGATCACGCACCCATTCGTTATCAATCAGATAGCGGACCTCTGCCTCATAGAGGTCATGACCATAACATTTGCCAAGATCACCGACACTTTTGGCATCACCAACAATCTGGTCGATCCGCGTACCATAAGCGCGCAGCAGACGTTTGAGCATCACCGCATCCATCCAGTCATAGCGCGCGGCATAATCGGCAAAGGCCGCCTCATAGGATGCATTGGGGAAATCCCCACCCGGCAGCACGGCATTTGCTGTCCACGGGGTGTCCTTTGTGCCCAGTTCCTTTGAGATGATCTGAAGCGCGTGTTCGGCAAGCTTGCGATAGGTGGTGATTTTACCGCCAAACACATGCAGTGCCGGTGCCTGATCACCGTTGGCTTCCAGTTTAAGGGTGTAATCACGCGACACCTTGGAGGCGTTCGCTTCCGCGCCCTCACCGGCATAAAGCGGCCGCACGCCGGAATAGGTCCAGACGACATCATTAGACGTGATGGATTTTTTAAAATAGCCGCTGGCAAGTTTGCACAGGTAATCGATTTCGTCCTGATCAATCTTGACCTTGGCCGGGTCGCCCTTGAAATCAACATCGGTGGTGCCGATCAAGGTGAAGTCATCCTGATAGGGAATGGCAAAGACAATGCGGCCATCGCCGTTCTGGAAGATATAGCAAAAATCATGATCGAACATCTTGGGTACGACAATATGGCTGCCCTTGACCAGACGGATGTTGGCCTTGGTGTCGGATTTAACCACACCGCTTTCCGGATTGATCAGATCGGCACACCACGGCCCGGCGGCATTGATCAGCATGCGGCCTGATACCGAACGGTTTTCGCCGGTTTCCTGATCGCGCAGCGTCACGTTCCAAACATCATTTAATCGGCTGGCCCCGACACATTCGGTGCGGGTCAAAATCTCGGCCCCCATGTCCTTTGCGTCCATGGCGTTCAGGACAACAAGCCGCGCATCATCGACCCAGCAATCGGAATAGACAAAGCCCTTTGTCATTTCGTCACGCAGCGGCGCACCGGATACGTGCTTGGCAAATGAAATGCCCTCGGACGCCGGAAGCTTTTTACGCCCGCCAAGATGGTCATACAGGAACAGACCAAGACGGATCATCCAGGCCGGACGCAGATCGTTGCGATGTGGCAGGACAAAGCGCAGCGGCCAGATGATATGCGGCGCATTATCGAGCAATACTTCGCGTTCGGTCAGCGCTTCGCGCACCAGACGGAATTCGTAATGCTCCAGATAGCGCAATCCGCCATGGATCAGCTTGGTACTGGCCGACGAGGTAGCACTGGCCAGATCATCCTTTTCACACAGCAACACTTTAAGGCCCCGGCCCGCAGCATCGCGTGCGATCCCGGCACCGTTAATGCCGCCGCCAATAATGATCAGATCATAGTTTGAAGTGCCAGCCATCGGGGCCTCTCATCACAGAAGGAAAACTCGTTAAGCTTCAAAATAGTTCATTTTCGAAAATTTTCAAGTTTCGAATTGTGACATTTATTCGACACAGCCATGCGTCACTTGCACGCACATGCTTCACTTATACCTGATAAACCCGAATCAACCACAGGAAAGAAAACATTCATTCGTGAACGAAAATGAAAAACCCCGCCTGAGGTCCAGACGGGGCTCAAAGAATGCGCAACACGCAAGATGTAAGAGAAGATGTAAGAGCAGATCAGGCCAGCCAGCGTTTCTGCCAGTCAGACAGCATGGCAATCGTCCAAAGCTGATGGCCCCAATTGCGCTTGCCTGACATATGCTCGGACCGAAGCTTTTCGATCTGGCGACGATCCAGACCGAAATCGGCATAAATCGCTTCATTGGCCAGATGGTCCCCCATCCATTCATGAAGCGGCCCGCGCAGCCATTGGGCCAGCGGCACGCCAAAGCCGGTTTTCGGCCGGTCAATCATTTCGCGCGGGACATATTTATACAGGATCTGACGCAGGGCATATTTGCCGACCGATCCATTCATCTTAAGCCTTGCGGGCAAACGCCAGCCAAACTCGATCACCCGGTGATCAATAAACGGCACGCGCACTTCAAGTGAATTGGCCATCGATGCCCGGTCCACCTTGGTCAGCACATCATCGACCATATACATCATCGTATCCATGGCCTGCATGGAGGACACGTAATCAAGATGACGGTTACGACAGAACTTCTCGCCCGGCACCCGGAATTTCTTGCTCGATGCGTGCTTGCCGCGCAACTTGTCAGGATCAAACAGCGAAATCAGCGCATGATAACGATCAATATCATCACGGATCGCCAAAAGTGGTGCGGCCTTGTGGATTTTATCGCCAATCGCGCTGGTCGACTTCTTGCCCGGCATCAGGCCAACAAGCTTATCCCAATGGTCGGGCGACAGCATGGTAAGCCCACGCGATACAAGCCCGCTGCCAAATGGAATGCTGCCGGCCGCGCGACTGAGCTGCTTGGCCCACAAATAGCGATTATAACCGCCAAAAGTCTCATCCCCGCCATCGCCAGACAAGGCCACGGTAACGTGTTTGCGGGTCAGGGCCGAGATCAGATAGGTTGGAATGGCAGAACTGTCAAAGAACGGCTCGTCATAGGTTTCCGAAAGCTTCGGCACCAGATCAAGCGCATCCTTTGGCGTGACATAAAGTTCGGTATGGTCGGTCTTGAGGTGCTTGGCGACTTCACCGGCGAAGGCGGCCTCGTTAAAGGCCTCGTCCTCGAACCCGACAGAGAATGTCTTGACCGGCCGGTCTGACACCGACTGCATCAGGGCAACGACGGTTGATGAATCAATCCCGCCGGATAAAAACGCGCCTAACGGCACATCGGCCACCATGCGGCGTTGCACCGCATCACGCAGCAAATCTTCAAGCGCGTCAATCGCACTTTGATCATCGCCGCTCCAGGCATGTGTCTGACCGTTCAGGACCGCATCTTCGACCGACCAATAGGCGTTTTCGGTCGCCTGATCATGCGATGAAATTTCAAGGATATGGCCGGGTTTGAGCATCTTGGCATGGGCATAGATCGAAAGCCCGGATGGCACATAGCCAAAGCGCAAATAGGCATCAAGGCCGGTCTGGTTGACCTCGCGCGAAATCGCATCGCCTGCCAGAAGCCCTTTGACTTCGGACGCGAAACCGATATGGCCGTCATAGCGCGACCAGTAAAGCGGCTTGATGCCCAGCCGATCACGCACAAGAAACAGCTTCTTTTTCTGTCGATCCCAAAGGGCGATGGCAAACATGCCAATCAGGCGCTTGATGGTATCGCGCAGGCCCCAATGGGCAATGCATTCAAGAATGACTTCGGTATCGGAATGGCCGCGCCACGTGATGTTGGCCGAGGCCAGCTTTTCACGCAATTCCGGGGCGTTATAGATTTCGCCATTATAGACCATGACATAACGGCCATTGGCGGAATGCATCGGCTGTTTGCCGGCATCGGAAAGATCAATAATGGCAAGGCGGCGCTGCCCGAGGGCAATTCCTTCTTGCTCATCAAGCCAGACATCACCGCCATCCGGGCCACGGTGATACAGCGCATCATTCATGCGCGACACACGATCGCCTAAGCGCGTTGCATCAGCTTGTTCAGACAGCCATAAACCGGCAATTCCACACATGAAAATATCCTGTAAAGCCCTGCCGTTACTTAAAACAATAACGGCGTGCCCTACAATGAAAACATTCGCAAAAGCCGGGTTATTCGACGTTTTTTAACGTCGATTGATCCCAAGCCGCGCCATCCGGCGATAAAGCGTGTTGCGCCCAATGCCCAGCGCCTTGGCGGTGTTGCTGATGTGCCATTGCTGATCATCAAGGACTTGGCGCAGGGCGTCTGCCTCTGCCCGTGCGATGGTCTGACCCGGCGATGGCGGCGGTGCAGTATCCTGCATCGCAACGAAATCATCGGGAAGATGATGGGGCTCAATCACCCCGTCTTCGGCAAAGACGGCGGCATATTGCAAAACATTGATCAATTCGCGCACATTGCCCGGCCAGCGGTGAGCCGTCAAAAGTGCCAGAACATCATCACTGCATGCGACATATTCATCGGACAACGCCGCCAAAAGCCGTTTGATCAGATCAGCCAGATCACTGCGTTCGCGTAACGGCGGCACCGCAAGGCGCGCGCCCTTGATGCGATAAAGCAGGTCTTCGCGGAATTTTCCCTCGGCCACCGCCGCATTCAGATCGACATTACTCGCACAGATCAGGCGGAAATCGACCGGCACGGACTTTGTACTGCCAAGCGGCTCGACCGTGCGGCTTTCAAGAACACGCAGCAATCGGCCTTGGGCGGCCAGCGGCATATCGCCGATTTCATCGAGAAACAGCGTGCCGCCATTGGCCTCGCGAATACGACCGCCAAAACCATCGCGTGCCGCGCCGGTAAAGGCGCCACCGGCATGACCAAACAGTTCGTTTTCAATCAGTCCTTCGGGAAGGGCGGCACAGTTGATCGCCACAAACGCCTTTGATTTACCAAGGGTGGCATCATGAATATGACGGGCCAGATATTCCTTGCCGCTGCCGGTTTCACCCGACATCAGAACATTGATATCGCGCGCATGAAGCCGCGTTCCGATTTCAAAAATACGCCGAAGGGCGGCGTCCTTGTCCGGGATGTCGGTCGTGCGTCGGGCTGGCAGGGATGGCGCCTTGCGCGCCACCGGTGTTGAGCGCCCGACATAACGGCGGCGCATGCGTTGCGGGATGGTGACACTGCCAAACAAAACCCCGCCGCCCGCGATATTAAGCGGGGTTGCCGAGGTGCCCTGCCCGTCCGGGCTTGCCAGTTTGGCAATCAGGTTGTCTACATCCATCTCGAACATATCGGCGATGTCGGCGGAATTGTCGCACGCCGCCAGAATGCGCCGCGCGGTCGATGTCGCCCCGCTGATTGTGCCATCTGGCGCAATCGAAATCATCGCATCACGGGTTGATCCGACATGGCGGGCATCGGGATGTAGATGAACAATCACATCACCGGCACGCTCATCAAAAAACAGGATACGTTCAAGCGCATCGGCGTAATCGGCCACCATGCCGCGCACGCGCAGGCAATCGGGGCGTTTGATATCTTCGCGCACAGCCGACACATCCAGGACCGAGCACACCTTGCCATCGGGATCAAATACCGGGGCGGCTGTACAGGTCAGAACCGAATGCTGTGCCAGGAAATGTTCGTCCTTGTGGATGGTGATCGGACGACCTTCGACGATGCAGGTGCCAATGCCATTGGTACCTTCGCGTTCCTCGCTCCAGACCGCGCCGGGCAAAAGGCCGTTGGTGCGAAACGACGGCAAAAGCGAATGGGCCGCAACACTGTCAAGGATCACACCGCTATTATCGGTCAGAAACACCGCATAGCCGGATGCATCGATCTTGCGATACAGCGTACGCACAAGGTCATGGGCATGGTGATAAAGCCGCCCGTTGCGATCACGCAATTGCCGGGTCTGGCTTTCGGGCATGACTTCGGGACGGCGCAGGGTGTCATGAGCCAGACCAAAGCGTTGTTCACACCGTTGCCAGCTTTCAAGCACCGCACGATTTTGCGCCCCGCCGCTCAGCTGCAGGGCTGCTTCTATCCGTCCGCCGGGAATGTTTCCTGACATAGACGCTATCTCCCTTGTGTCGGTGTTTTTGCCATTGTTTTGGCCCGGATTTTTCCGGTGCGTGACTTTTGCCACAGCCGATCACAGGCCAAATCGTAACACATTTGACGTCCCCCACGCCAAACAGTTTCGCCCGCCAAATCCGGCAAAACCGCGAGTGTTCCATTTTTGGAACATTTTGTGCCAATCGCCCTGTTCCAGTCATGCCGATGGCACAAAACACCCGGTTCAACGGGAAACGCGCAACCATCTGAAAAACAGGTTCTTTCTGACAAACCGCTATCGAAATCGGCAAGTGGCACGACCTTTGCGGGTAACGGATCGTCATAATCAAAAATGCGGGCGGCAAATCGCCCGTTATCTCGGAGGAACCCAAATGATCTACAAGAATCCAAATGACTCTGGCAGCAAGGTCAGCTTCAAAAGCCGTTATGAAAACTTCATTGGCGGTGAATGGGTGGCCCCTGCCAAGGGTCAGTATTTTGAAAATGTCTCGCCGGTGAATGGCAAGCCGTTCTGCGAAGTTGCACGATCCAGCTCTGCAGACATTGAAAAGGCACTTGATGCCGCACATGCCGCCTTCCCGGCCTGGGGCAAGACCTCGGTCACGGAACGGGCCAACATGCTCAACAAGATTGCTGATCGTATGGAAACCAATCTTGAAATGCTGGCCGTCGCCGAAACCTGGGACAATGGCAAGGCCGTGCGTGAAACGCTGGCAGCCGACATTCCGCTCGCCATTGACCATTTCCGTTATTTCGCCGGTGCCATTCGTGCGCAGGAAGGCTCGATTGGCGAGATTGATGACAACACGGTTGCCTATCACTTCCACGAACCACTTGGCGTGGTCGGCCAGATCATTCCATGGAACTTCCCGATCCTGATGGCGGTCTGGAAACTGGCCCCGGCCCTTGCCGCGGGGAATTGTGTTGTTTTGAAACCGGCCGAACAGACCCCGGCATCGATCTGTGTTCTGATGGAACTGATTTCCGATCTGATCCCGGCGGGTGTGGTCAACGTTGTGCAGGGCTTCGGCGTGGAAGCCGGCAAGCCGCTGGCACAAAGCAACCGTGTGGCCAAGGTCGCCTTTACGGGGGAAACCACCACCGGTCGCCTGATCATGCAATATGCATCGGAAAACATCATTCCGGTCACCTTGGAACTTGGTGGCAAGTCGCCGAACATCTTCTTTGAAGACATCATGGCGGCGGATGATGATTTCCGTCAGAAAGCCGCCGAAGGCATGGCGATGTTTGCCCTTAACCAGGGGGAAGTTTGCACCTGCCCGTCGCGCGCGATCATTCAGGAAAGCATCTATGACAAGTTCATGGATAGCGTGTTGTCGCGTATTGCCAACATCAAACAGGGCAACCCGCTTGATACCGACACCATGATGGGTGCGCAGGCCTCGACCGAACAGATGGAAAAAATCATGTCCTATCTGGATATCGGCAAACAGGAAGGTGCCGAAGTCCTGTGTGGCGGTGACAAGGCCGATCTGGGTGGCGATCTTTCCGATGGTTTCTATATCCAGCCGACCATCTTCAAGGGCCATAACCGCATGCGGATTTTCCAGGAGGAAATCTTTGGCCCGGTCGTATCGGCCACCACGTTCAAGGACGATGCCGAGGCGCTGCATATCGCCAATGACACGCTATATGGCCTTGGGGCTGGTGTCTGGACCCGTGATGCCAACCGGTCCTATCGCTTTGGCCGCGACATCAAGGCCGGTCGTGTGTGGACCAACTGCTATCACCTCTATCCGGCGCATGCGGCCTTTGGCGGTTACAAGCAATCGGGCATCGGGCGTGAAAACCACAAGATGATGCTGAACCATTATCAGCAGACCAAGAACCTTCTGGTTTCCTACGATCCGAAACCGATGGGCTTCTTCTGATCCGATCCTCTTCACAGCCGGACGCGAGGCCAACCTTGCGTCCGGTCGCCTTTCGCAAAGAAGGAGGTGACATTGACTGGATCAGAAAACGCGCCTGACAGGGTGGTTGCGACAGATGCCGCGATTGAACTGATCAGGAAACTTAAGGATATCCACGGGCCGGTGATGTTTCATCAGTCCGGGGGCTGCTGCGATGGCAGTGCGCCGATGTGCTTTCCGGATGGGGAATTCAAAACCGGTGATCAGGACGTGTTGCTGGGCGAGATTGAAGGCAGCCCGTTTTATATCGGGCGCGCACAGTTCGAATATTGGCGTCATACCCAATTGATCATTGATGTGGTCGATGGGCGCGGCGGCATGTTTTCGCTTGAAGGACCAGAGGGCAAACGCTTCCTGACCCGATCACGCATCTTTAGCGACGATGAATGGAATGCGCTGAAGGCGCATGAAGAAAAGGCACCGATCACGGATTAGCAAAGCCAAGGCTTTTCGATCCTGGATCTACCCGGGCGTTTCGTTTCCGACATCTCCTCCCATGGTGTCCACCCCCAGCGAAACGCCATAAGAAGCTGCCAGCTTATCCGGCGCATGTGCGGCTTCTTCCCCCTTGCCCGCTGCTTCCCCATTTGGGCAGCGGGCATTTTTTATGCCAGAACCACAAGCACCACCCCCGAAAGGGCACAGAGAAACATCAGGGACAACAGGGCCGCCATCACCACCCGCCCGCCAACATGCAGGACATTGCGGATATCAACACTCAATCCCAAAGCGGCCATCGCAAGGATGGTCAGGAAGGACGAGGTCGTTTTGATCGGCGCGCGCGCAACATCCGGGATCAAGTCAAACGAACAGGCCACCATCATGGCGATAAAGCCGATGATGAACCACGGCACGACCTGCGCAATCGGAAGCTTGGTTTCACGTGCCCGACCGCCAATCACAGCCAGCGCAAAGATCACCGGCCCCAGCATCAGAACCCGGATCAGCTTGACCAGTGTACCAACCTGAACCGCAAGGGTGCCGGCCGGGGCGGTTGCCGCCAGAACCTGTGGCACGGCATAGACGGTAAGGCCTGAAAAAATCCCGTATTGGGTTGCCGATAATCCAAGCCCGGCTTGAAGCATCGGCAAGACGAAAACAAACAATACACCCAGAACGGCGGTAAATGAGATCGAGGCCGCCACATCATCTGATTGCGCCTCAATCACCGGCGCGGTTGCCGCAATTGCCGAATTGCCACAGATCGAATTGCCGCACGCGACGAGCATCGATAGATGGTTCGAAAGACCCAGCGCGCGGCCGATATGGTAGCTGACAAACAGGCTGATACAGACGACCAGAATGATGGCCACAACCAACCCGCCCCCGGCCGATCCGATGGCCTGCGCGCTGATCGACGCCCCCAGCAACACAATGGCGATTTCAAGCACCGTCTTGGCACAAAACCGCACCCCGGCAAAATAGCGCGGCGCCAATCCAAACACCGATCGCACCACCACCCCGATCAGAATGGCAAAGACCAGACTTTCCACCCAGCCACGCCCGAACAACACACGCTCGGCATGTTCGGCCAGCTTGGCGGCAAGTGCGACCAAGATGGTCACGGCAAGCCCGGGCAGGATCGGTTTGAGGTGAGTGTTAAAAAACATGGTTTTCCTGTGTTTTGATCACAGGCAGAAAATCTCATGCCCAACCATTTACTTCCATCGAATAAAAACTCATATTTCATTCGATTAAATTAAACGATTGAACATAACCATGATGACACTCGAACAGCTCCAGATCTTTGTCGCGGTTGCCGAACGCGAACATCTGACCCGCGCGGCAGAGGCCATTGGCCTGACGCCATCGGCCGTCAGCTCCGCGATCAAGAACCTTGAAGGCTTTTATGGTGTCGCGCTGTTTAACCGGGTGGGACGGCGGATCGAACTGACCCAGACCGGGCGATTGTTTTTGGATGAAGCCAAATCAACGCTGGCCCGCGCACGGGCGGCGGAACTGACGCTGGCGGAACTGGGCGGCATGCAGCGCGGGGAGCTTAATGTTTATGCCAGTCAGACGATTGCCAGTTACTGGTTGCCGCCGTTCCTGATGAAATTCCATGATCAGTATCCCGGCATTGAAATCCGCCTGACGATTGGCAACACCAAAACCGTTTCGGACGCCGTCCGTGGCGGGGCTGCCGATATCGGCTTTATCGAAGGTGACATTGATGAACCGGCCTTGGCCAAACGCGAAGTCGCCGAAGACGCCCTGGTGATTGTCGTCTCCCCCAAACACCCTTGGGCCAGTGGCCGGGCGCTGAGCCCACAGGCGCTTGTCACCCAGACCAACTGGATCCTGCGCGAAGCAGGATCCGGCACACGGTCAGAATTCGAAGCCGCCCTGAGCGATCTCGGCGTTGATCCCGCGCGCCTGCGCACCGCACTTGTGTTACCCAGCAACGAGGCCGTCATTACCGCAGTTGAAAACGGCATCGCCGCCACCGCCGTTTCACAATTCGCGGTCAGCTCGCTGATCGCCCAGGGCCGCCTTGCGCGCGCAAACTTCCCGATCCCGCCGCGCAAATTCATGGTGCTCCGCCACAAGGAACGCCAGCAAACGCAAAGTTCTTTGGCACTTGAGAAACTGTGCCTTTCGCCCCTGAATACCTAGATCGCAACAATCGAATTTAAAAATATTCCAAGTGTAAATTGCGCATTCGCAATGCAGCATTTCGGGGTCGGTTCTAATGGTCGGTCTGACAGGGCAACCTGTGCATGCGCCACCCGAAACCGACACATGCATCCGTCAAAGGGCACTTCCGATCGCGGAAGATGCGGAGTTGTCCAGAGGCTTCGCCACCTTAGAGGACCCTGCCAATGCTTGATGCAGAACTATTGGCGCGCATACAGTTTGCCTTTACCGTCTCGTTCCACATTATCTTCCCGTCCTTTACCATCGGACTGGCGAGTTTCCTGTTTGTGCTCGAAGCCCTTTGGCTGCGCACCAGGGACGAGACATACCTTTCGCTTTACAAATTCTGGATGAAAATCTTTGCGCTTGCCTTTGGCATGGGCGTGGTTTCCGGAATTGTCATGTCCTATCAGTTCGGCACGAACTGGGGACCGTTTTCCGAATTCACCGGCGGTGTGATCGGCCCGCTTCTGGCCTATGAGGTGCTGAGCGCCTTCTTCCTGGAAGCCGGGTTCCTTGGCATCATGCTGTTTGGCTTGAACCGTGTCGGGCCAAAGCTGCACTTTACCGCAACCACCATGGTTGCGATTGGCACGCTTTTCTCAGCCTTCTGGATTTTGTCGGCCAACAGCTGGATGCAGACACCGGACGGCTACGTGATTGAAAATGGCCGGGCGGTTGTTTCAAGCTGGATCGATGCGATCTTCAATCCGAGCTTCCCGTATCGTCTGGTGCATATGGTGCTGGCAGCTTACCTGACGACAGCCCTTGTGGTTGGTGCGGTTGGTGCATGGCATCTGATGCGTGATCGCGAAAACCGTGCGGCCAGGATCATGTTTTCCATGGCGATGTGGATGGCGGCCATCCTTGGCCCGATCCAGATTTTTGCCGGTGATTTGCATGGGCTGAATACCCTTGAACATCAGCCCGCCAAAGTGGCCGCGATGGAGGGGCATTTTGAAACCCGCGAAGGTGCGCCCCTGATCCTGTTTGGCATGCCTGACATGGAGCAAGAGGAAACCAAATACGCACTCGAGATTCCAAAACTGGGTTCGATGATCCTGACCCATGAATGGGATGGCAAGATCACCGGGCTTAAGGACTTCGCCCCCGAAGATCGCCCGAATGCGGCAATTGTGTTCTGGACCTTCCGCATCATGGTCGGGCTGGGTGTTTTGATGGCACTTCTGGGCATTGCCAGTGTCATCGCACGTCTGCGCAAGAAGCTTTATAGCTGTGGCTATCTGCATCGCTTTGCCCTTCTGATGGGACCAAGCGGTTTTGTCGCCATTCTGGCCGGCTGGTTTACCACCGAAGTCGGGCGACAGCCCTGGGTGGTTTATGGCCTGATGCGCACATCAGAAGCCGGATCGCCCGTCGTCCCGACCGCCATTGCCGGATCGCTGATCGCCTTTGTCGTGGTTTATGCCATCGTGTTCGGGGTCGGCACGGCCTATATCCTGCGCGCCATGGTCAAGGATCCGCGTGCGGCCCACATCCCTGAAGAAACCGAAATCTTGCGGGCCGGTGGTCGCCAATCGACAGCCGCACATCCGCCTGTGGCAGGAGAATGATCATGGATTATCAACTGATCTGGGTTCTGCTGATTGCTGTTGCCGTCTTTGCCTATGTCACGCTGGATGGCTTTGACCTTGGCATCGGCATCCTGTTCCCCTTCATCAAAGAGCCGAAAAATCGCGGCCGGATGATGAATACCGTCGCCCCGGTGTGGGATGGCAATGAAACCTGGCTGATCCTGGGGGGCGGTGGACTTTATGCCGCCTTCCCGCAGGCCTATTCATTGCTGATGACGGCTTTTTATATTCCGGTCTTTACCATGTTGCTGGCGCTCGTTTTCCGTGGTGTGGCGTTTGAGTTCCGGTTCAAAAGCAAGAACCACCAGAAACACTGGGACTTTGCCTTTTCCGCCGGATCGATCATCGCAGCTGCGATGCAAGGTGCCATGCTGGGCGGCTTTATCGAAGGCATTGCTGTTGAAAACGGACGTTTTGTTGGCGGTGCGTTTGATTGGCTGAGCCCGTTTTCGGTGTTCTGTGCCACGGCTGTTGTCGTCGGCTATGCCCTGCTCGGCACCGGCTGGCTGATCATGAAGATGGAAGGCGATTTTCAGGGCAACCTGCGCAAACTTGCCAAACCAGCCGTAATCTGGATGGCGGCCAATCTTGGCGTGGTGTCGCTGATGACGACCTATGTCAACCCGGCCTATGCCCAGCGCTGGTTTGAACTGCCAAACATGCTGTACCTTGCCCCGATCCCGCTTGTGACGGTTGGTTTGCTCTATTGGTTATGGCATGCGGTCAAGAAGCGTGAAAAGACGGTGTTTGGCATCACGCTGGGTATTTTCTTCCTGAGTTACCTTGGCTTCGGGATCACGCTTTATCCCAATATCGTCCCGCCGATGATCACCTTCCGCGATGCAGCCGCGCCGGAAAACAGCCTTGCTTTCATGCTGGTGGGGGCCGCCATCTTGCTACCGATCATTCTGGCCTATACCGCCTATGCCTATTGGGTATTTCGCGGCAAAACCGGGGATGAGGGGTATCACTGATGGCCAGCATCAAATCACCTGTCAAATCCCCAAAAGCCCGCAGATGGCTGTGGTTTGTCGGCCTTTATGTCGGCGGAGTTGTCGTGCTTGGCGCAGCATCACTTTTGCTGCGTGCCCTGATGGGGCAGGCGTAATGATCCGCTTGACCTAACCGAACCAAACTCCCGTGACCTGCGTCATACCCCCGACAGCAGGTCTCTACCCGGCAGCACTCCCCACCCGCTGCCGGGTTCTTTTTTGCTTACTGGTTGTCCTTGCGCCGGATCAGCAGGGCCAAACGTTCAATCCCGTCACGGATACGTTCTCTGCTTTCGGTGGCAAAGCTCAGGCGCGCGGTATTGATGCCGCTTTGGTCACAGAAGAATGCCTGACCGGGGACAAAGGCAACCTTGGCATCCTCCATCGCATCGATCAGAAGTTCGCGGCTGTTGATGTTTTCGGGCAATGTTAACCAGACAAACATGCCCCCTTGCGGGCGCGACCAGTTGACACCTTCGGGCATGAAGTCCGCAAGCGCGCCCAGCATCACATCACGCTTGGCGCGATAGGCATCCTGCAGGGTTTCCAGATGGCTTGGGAAAAGTTTCGATGCGGCACGCAGTGCAATTTCCTGATTGATCGTTGAAACATGCAGATCCCCCGCCTGCTTCATCAGAACAAGCTGTTTGATCACCGGCCGCGGTGCCGTGATCCAGCCAATACGAAGGGCCGGTGCCAGCGTTTTGGAAAAAGTACCAAGCTGAATAACCGTTCCGGCATCCGGATCGCCATGGGCGTCATCAAGTGCCAAAAGCGGCGGCAGGCTCTCACCTTCATAGGCAAGCTTGCAATAGGCCGCGTCTTCAAGGATCACCGCGCCATATTTGCGGGCAGTCTCCAGAACCGCCAAACGGCGATCAAGCGAATAGGATCGCCCGGTCGGGTTCTGGAAATCCGGCGACAGATAGGCAATTCGCGCGCCCTTGGCAAAGGCGGCATCAAGTTCGGCAATCACCGGCCCCTCATCATCCATGGCAATGCCGACATAGCTTGGCCGACGCATGGAAAAGGCCTGCATCGCGCCAAGATAGCTTGGCTTTTCCAGAACGATCTCGCGCCCCGGTTCCAGCAACAGGCGGGCGAGCATATCGAGCCCCTGCTGCGCACCACAGGTAATCAGGATGTTATCATTATCGCGCACAGCCCCCGTCGCCGCCAAATCGTCCGCAATCCATTGCCGCAACCCGGGCAGGCCTTCACTGATGGAATATTGCAGGCTGCGACGCCCGGCCTGCTCATCGCCGGTCAGATCACCATAAACATCATTAAAGGTCGCAAGCGGGAAAAGCTTTGGATCGGGCACGCCACCGGCAAATGAAATAATCTCTGGCCGTTCAGCCACTTTCAGCAGGTCACGAATTTCGGACGCCCGCAGGGCACGGGCATCGGCGACGATCATTTCATTCCATTGAACAGACATGGCAGCACTCTTTAGGTCAGCAACATTGCCGTTATTTGGCAAGCAACACTGACCTAAATCAAGTTTATTTTATCGAGTCATTAAAATTTGAAATAAAATTACAATTTTGTCTATCGCCAAGCTTGTTACAGCCCCATGCGGTTTTGCGCTGTGCCCTCTACTTTGCCAACTGCCAGGCCCGGCAAAAGGTCACAGAAATCAGCACAATCGCGAAACAGCCGATCAACGCGGAAAATGCCGCACTGACGATCAGAAATGCCGGATCGGCGGGGATGCCGATGGCAACCAGTATCGCCACCACCTGCCCCATGACCGGCAACACCAAGGCTGAGAGAATGGGCAGGAACAGAACCACCGCCAAGAGTCGCACAAGCAGATAGAAGAAGCATCGCCGTCCAACGGCCAGAACATCGCCAAACCTTGCCTGCCCCGCCTGAACGATCATCGCACCCCATGCGCCCAACAGCAAAAACAGGGCAAAGACCAGAAGGGCCGTCACAGCCCCCACACCAAGACGCAAAGCGGCCGACGCATCAACGCGACCTGCACTCATCAACAGAAGGTCGGACACAAACACAAGCTGATAGAGCGTGCCCAAAACCGCTACCACCAATGCAGCAGCCATCATGCCCCGCGCAAAACGCAACAACCCGGCCAAACCTTGCACGCGCATGGCCGCAAACCCGACCTCGCCGCGCAGGACAGCTATGTGGCTGACATAGGCAACAGGGATCAGCGGAATGGCATAAATCGCAAACCAGATGACTTGCCAGATGGTGCCCATCAGGTTGGTCGCCCCTTCAGCATCAAGCAATGCCGGGCCGGGCATGACAGAGCCAAGTCCGCTGATCAGAACCGTCAGCAGCACCGAAATGGCAACAATGCCCCGCCCCTGCCACATCAGGGCCATACCATCCTGAATAATCCAGGTCTTGAATGGCTGTGCTTGTGCGTTCATCACCCCCCACATATCGCCGCCGCAATTGCGTGCAATTGATATGGCGATGAATGGGGTATCTGGTCAATGCATCTGGATCGTTCTTGGCTGAAATGCCAAAAACCCAGCCTAGCCTGTCAAATAGAGCAAAACCAATCAGCCCCAGCAGACAAACTAAGCCGCCGCGCAGCCGTTCAGAACTCGATCTGAATTTGGTGTTTCACACAGGGTCTGCTAATGCGACCTCTTCGCTTTGTTTATCCGTTTTTAGCAATCGGGCCTCACCAAGTTGATAGGCACGTGAAAGAACCACGGCAACCAATACGATGCCAGTTGCCCAGACCAAGTACCCAAAACCGTTCACAGCAATATCGAATGGAACGAAATTGAGTTCACCGACCTGAATGGTGTAGGTGCGTATCGCAACGGAAAACTGCGCTGGCAACAGGAAGATCGTCGCCAAGAACAACAAGATATTCGCGCCAGGCCCGGCAATCAAACGTGGCGCGACGTAACCAATGGTTTTACGGCCACGCGCAAAAGCACGCTTTAACGACGATCCATCAGCAACGATTGCAGCAGGCAGCCAAGTTCCTACCAGACTAAGTACGACCAGCATTCCAAGCCCGTAAAATGCCAGCACAACAGAAAATACCAGAACATATCTAGCTTCTTCACTGGCCGCCTTTATTTCGGGCACCCCAAAAAGCGGAACCATCACAAACAGTGCGGGGATCAGCGTGACGGCAACAATAGCCAATCCACGCATGCAAAACTTGAAGAACGCCCATTTCTGAAGCGCCCCTACGGCGGTAAATCCGCTCACGTTACGCAAAATGGTCATATGACAGGCGATGGCCAGATAAGCACCAACGATATAAGTAGGCAACTGGGGGGAATCTGCTTCAGGTTTCACTGCATAAATAGCGATATCCAGTAGCCATAATGTCGCAACGACAGCAGCAAAAATGAAAAGATTTTTGCGGATTACATCCCTTGCCTCGCCCCAGATCGTGATGTCGAATTTCATATCTGCCTAGCCCCGTCAAAGTTAAATTCCCTCACTGTCACACTACTTTTCTGCGCCTGGACTTTCCTGTGACCCTCGTCACACCTATCCACCAGAGGTAGTTCCCCTCCCTCTGAGCAGCCTGAAAACGTGTAGCTGATAGATCGGTTGGCTTTTACAAATGCAGCAGATATATTAAACACTATTAAAGGTGTTGATAGTCATTCGACTACAAAATTTTGTGTAAAAATAGAAATCACACTTGCGTTGCGGGGCGTTCCATATTACCCATCAAAGCTAAGTGAAATACTTTTATAACCACTAAATTATGTGTTGATTGCCACAGTTATGATTGATCGGCAGGAAAGAGAATGCAGCCTAATCTGACCCATCTCCGCCAGCTTGAGGCAGAGAGTATCCACATTATCCGCGAGGTGGCGGCATCGTTCGAGCGGCCGGTGATGCTTTATTCCATCGGCAAGGATTCATCAGTTCTGCTGCATCTGGCGCGCAAGGCGTTTTATCCGGCGCCGCCGCCCTTTCCATTGATGCATGTCGATACCACCTGGAAATTCCGCGAAATGATCGAATTTCGCGACCGGATGGCGGCTGAATACGGCTTTGATCTGATTGTTCACATCAATCAGGACGGTGTGGAGCGCGGCATTGGCCCGTTCACCCATGGCTCCAGCCTGCATACCGATGTCATGAAGACGGAATCGCTTAAACAGGCGCTGAACAAATACAAGTTCGATGCAGCCTTTGGCGGTGCGCGACGTGACGAGGAAAAGGCACGTGCCAAGGAACGCGTATTTTCGTTCCGCACAGAAACCCACCGCTGGGATCCGAAAAACCAGCGCCCGGAATTGTGGGATATCTATAACGCCCGGATCAACAAGGGCGAAAGCATCCGTGCTTTCCCGATCTCCAACTGGACCGAGCTTGATATCTGGCAATATATCTATCTTGAGCAGATCCCGATTGTGCCGCTGTATTATTCCGCCAAACGCCCGGTGGTCGAACGCGACGGCATGCTGATCATGGTCGATGACGACCGCATGCCGCTCAATCCGGGCGAAACACCCGAAATGAAATCGGTGCGTTTCAGGACCCTTGGCTGCTACCCGCTCACCGGGGCAGTTGAGTCCGAGGCAGCCACCCTGCCCGACATTATCCAGGAAATGCTTCTGACCCGTTCAAGCGAACGTCAGGGCCGAATGATTGACCACGACCAGGCCGGGTCGATGGAGAAGAAGAAGCAGGAAGGCTATTTCTGATGTCACACAAGTCTGATTTGATCGCCGATGATATTCTCGGCTACCTCAAGGCTCAGGAAGAAAAAAGCCTTCTGCGTTTCATCACCTGCGGCAGCGTGGATGACGGCAAATCGACCCTGATCGGGCGTCTGCTTTGGGATTCCAAACTGATCTTTGAAGATCAGCTGGCCGCCCTTGAATCAGATAGCCGCAAGGTCGGGACGCAAGGTGGCGAAATTGATTTCGCCTTACTGCTCGATGGCCTGCAGGCCGAACGCGAACAGGGCATCACCATTGATGTGGCCTATCGCTTCTTCTCGACCGACAAGCGCAAATTCATCGTCGCCGATACCCCCGGCCACGAACAATATACCCGTAACATGGCAACCGGTGCCTCGACCGCCGATGTTGCCGTCATCCTGATTGACGCGCGTAAGGGCATTCTGACCCAGACCCGCCGTCACAGCTTCATCACATCGCTTCTGGGCATCAAGCATGTTGTGCTGGCCGTCAACAAGATGGACCTGATCGACTATGACCAGTCGAAGTTTGATCAGATCGTTGCCGAGTATCTGAAATTCGCCGAACAGCTGAACTATAGCTCGATCACCGCGATCCCGCTTTCGGCCCTGCGTGGCGATAACATGATCGAGCCGAGCGCCAATACGCCCTGGTATTCCGGCCCGACGCTTCTGGCCCATCTTGAAGATGTGCAGGTCGAACAGGATGCGATTGAAAAGCCGTTCCGTTTGCCAGTGCAGTGGGTCAACCGCCCGAACCTTGATTTCCGGGGATTTTCCGGCACCATTTCATCAGGCCGCGTCAAACCGGGTGACGAGGTTGTCGTTACCGCATCGGGTCAGACCAGCAAGGTCAAGGACATCGTCACCTTTGATGGTAACCTTGAAGAAGCCATTGCCGGTCAGGCGATCACCCTGACCCTTGAAGATGAAATCGACATTTCGCGTGGTGACATTTTGGCACATGCGGATGCCAAACCCGACTTTGCCGATCAGTTCGAAGCCCGCATCATCTGGATGCACGAAGATCACCTTCTGCCCGGCCGTCCCTATCTGATCAAGATGGGCGCACAGGTTGCCAATGCGCAGATCAGCGACCTTAAATACAAGGTCAATGTGAACACGCTTGAACATGTGGCTGGCAAGACGCTTGAGCTCAATGAAGTCGGGATTGCCAATATCTCGGCCGACAAGGCGTTGGCCTTTGATCCCTATGATCAGAACCGTCATTCGGGCCGCTTCATCATTATTGACCGCTTTACCAACGCCACCGTTGGGGCGGGCATGGTCAACCATTCCCTGCGTCGTGCAACCAACATCAAATGGCAGGAAATGGATATCAACAAGGGCGCGCGTGCCTATCAGAAAGGCCAGAAATCGGTCATTCTGTGGTTCACCGGCCTGTCGGGTGCGGGCAAATCCACCGTCGCCAACCTGGTTGAGAAAAAGCTCCATGCCCTTGGCAAACATACCTACACCCTTGATGGCGACAATGTCCGTCATGGCCTGAACAAGGATCTTGGCTTTACCGATGCCGATCGCGTGGAAAACATCCGCCGTGTTGGTGAAACCGCCAAGCTGTTTGTCGATGCCGGTGTGATCACGCTGGTGTCCTTTATCTCGCCGTTCAAAAGCGAACGCCAACTGGCGCGCAGCCTTGTTGAAAAAGACGAGTTTATCGAGGTGTTTATCGACACCCCGCTTGAAGTCTGCGAACAGCGCGATGTGAAGGGCCTTTATAAAAAGGCCCGTGCCGGTGAGATCGCGAACTTCACCGGGATCGACAGCCCCTATGAGCGCCCGGAAAACGCCGAGATCACGGTCAATACATCCGATCAGACCGCCGAAGAAGCCGCAGAAGCCATTGTCTCCAAGCTTGAAGAATTCGGTGTTCTCGGGGCCTGGTTCCCGGAAATCTGATCTGCACTCAGACATGTATTCAGGAAAACCCGGCATTTGCGAATGTCGGGTTTTCTTTTGCTTCAACCACATATCCCCGATCCTGAAAAACCCGATTGGATACGCCTTGACTCCTGTTCCGCTTTGACCACATAAAGCAGAACAAAACAGGAACAATAAAATGTCAGACAGACGCATTCATCAGGCACGCGCGGCTTTGGCGCGGGCCGAGCAGCAATGGAAGGTTCAGGTTTCCTGTCTGTCCGGTGGGCCAGATCGGGCAGACGGGGTAATTGCGCGTGCCTTTGGCGGCACGTTCCTGCGCGATCATATCAGCATCGGCGGTCTTGCCCCGATTGGGTTGCATGAAGTGTTGTGCAGCCATGATGATTGCGCCGCATCGCTTCTGGCGTGGTATCTGGCGACATTGTCTGTGGATGCCCCCTCTGATGCCCCATCTGCCCCGCCATCCGACAAGGGCATCTTCTGGATCCGGCAGCGTCGCGCCCTTGATCAGGGCGGGTTTTATGCCCTGTCCTTGCCGATGACGGTTCTTGAACCCGAACCATTGATGATGACGGTCGATCAACAGGCCACCGCTCTTTGGACCTGTGAGGAAGTGGCAAAATCAGGCCAAGTCCGGGCCGTGATCATTGAAACCACCGACTATGACCTGACCACGGCAAGGCGCCTGCAACTGGCCTGTGAAAGTGGCGGCACACGCATCATTGTTTTGCGCCCGCTTGCCAGAAACGGGCGCATTCCGACCTCAAGCGCGTGGACGCGCTGGCAAATAACACCTGTAAACGCCTTGGAACCAACAGAACGACCAACAGGAAACGACCATCATCTCAGCCTGATCGGGGGACGCGGGGTCCGACCGGGAAGCTGGAAAGTCAAAACCGATGCAACAACGTTTTCTTTATCTGTGGCTGACCCACTGGAAAACCGACTGTCAGAAGCCTCAACACAAGACAGGCACGCCCACGCCTGATCAGCCCCGCGATGCTGACAATCCGAAAACTGCCCCACAGGCCTCAAACACACAAGCCACCCCGCACGTGATCACCCTCAGTGACCACAAGGGCGTGCTCGTTTGCGGCCTGAATGCAGCGGCACAAAAGGCCGGACTTCATGGCGGCATGCGCCTTTCTGATGCGCGCAGCATCCTGCCCGATCTTCAGGACAGCCCCGAAGATTCTGAACTCTGCGATGGCAAATTTGCCCGTCTGGTGCGCTTCATGGACCGCTATAGCCCATGGATTGCGCCGGATCGGGACTTGCATGCGCATGGGCTTAATGGCGATGCCGGTCTATGGCTTGAAATCACTGGTGGCAGTCATTTGTTTGGCGGCGAAAGTGCCATGATCAAACAAATCCTGCACGACATGAAGGCCCAAGGCATTGCTGCCCGCACCGCCATTGCCGATACCGCCGGGGCGGCATGGGCCGCGGCGCGTTGCCATACAGGAGGCCATCAGGGCACGTCAGATGAGCGCATTTTGTCGCTGCCGCGGGATCACGGGATTGCGGCCGAGTTTCCGGTATCGTGCCTGCGGCTGTCTGATGACATCAACGCGGTTCTGTCGCGGCTTGGCCTGAAACAACTGGGCGATATTACGCCGCTGCCGCGTGCCAATATCACCACCCGCCTTGGGCCAGATGTGTTGCATCGCCTTGATCAGTTTTATGGCCGTCTGCCCGAACATCTGAATTTTGAGCTGCCCGATGCGCCGTGGCTGATCAAACAAAGCTTTGGCGAACCATTGGGGAGTGCAGACACGCTGGCGCATGCAATTGAAAGCATGGTCGCCGAGCTTTGCGCCAAGCTACGCGATGAAAACCTTGGTCTGCGGCGTCTGATCGTCCGGTCCATTCGGGTCGATGGCCATGCCCATACCATCACCACCACGACGGGCACGCCCTGCCAGTCCGAAAGCCATATCCTGCGTCTGCTTGCGGAAAAGATGCCCGGGGTTGATACCGGGTTTGGCATCGAACAGGTGATTGTCTATGCCCCCTGGGTCGAACATGTCGCCTTTCGTCAGGTCCGGCTTGATCGCAAACAGGAAGACAGCAGCGATCATATCGCACTTGCCCAACTGCTTGATCGCATAGCCCATCATTTGGGGCCAAAGGACATTTTGTATCGCCCGGCCCATCACGCCAGCCACCTGCCCGAACGGGCTGCCATCCGGCAGCCGCCCACCGGGGCGGCCAAACCGGGCCGCCTGACCGATGCGCCTTTGCCCAAACGCCCGGTGCGTCTGATTGATCCGCCTGAACCGGTTGATGTCATGGAACGCAGTGCCAACGGCGCGCCGACAAAACTGCGCTGGCGCAAGATGATGATTGATGTCTTGCAGGCCGACGGGCCAGAGCGCATCTGCCCGGAATGGTGGAGCCATCTGGACCGGGATCATTACGCCCTGTCGCACATGACACGCGATTATTTCCGCATTTGTGATCAGAAAGGCCGCTTGATCTGGCTGTTTCGCAGTGGCCATGCCGGGCAGGATATCTGGTCGGTGCATGGTTTGTTTGCCGGGTGATGTGATTTGATGCCATGACCAAACAAACCAACAGCACCGATGATCCGGCCTATGCCGAACTGCATGTCAGCAGCAATTTTTCCTTCCTGCGTGGGGCCTCGCATGCCGAGGAACTGGTCCTGACCGCCGCCACCAAGGGCTTGCATGCGATTGCGATTACCGATCACAACACGCTGGCCGGGGTGGTGCGCGGTCATACCGCACATCGCAATTATGCCGACCGGTTGAGTTACATTGTCGGCTGTCGGCTTGATCCGATGGATGGTCCATCCTTGCTGTGTTATCCGACGGATCGCGCATCTTATGCCCGGCTGTGCCGGCTCCTCACCCTTGGCAAGCGCCGCGCGCCCAAGGGATCGTGCGAGATTTATCTTGCCGATATTGTCACCCATGGCGAAGGGTTGCTGTTTATCGCCGTGCCGCCACAGGTGCCGGGTGATGCCTTTCGCGCTGAGCTGATCAGTTTGAAATCGCATTTCCAAGATCGCCTTTGGCTGGCGGTCGGGCGGTTCATGGACGGGTTTGACACAGAACGTCTTGAGTTTACCGAAATGGTCGAGGCCGAGCTTGGCATTCCGGCCGTGGTGACCAATGACGTGCATATGCATTTACGATCACGCAAACCATTGCAGGATGTCCTGACCTGCATTCGCCATCACTGCACGATTGAGGATGCCGGATACCGTTTATTCCCCAATGGCGAACGCCATATCAAATCACCGCGTGAAATGGCGCGTCTGTTTCCGGGTCACCCGCACTGGTTGGCCCGCACCGTCGAGATTGCCGATCAATGCACCTTCAGCCTGGATGAGTTGCGCTATGAATACCCCGATGAAAATGACGGGTCGGGCGAAGGCACCCAGGAACGTTTGACCCGCCTGACCTGGGAAGGCGCACATAAACGCTACCCCGAAGGTGTGCCCGACAAGGTCAAAAACCTGATCGAGACAGAACTTAAACTGATTGATGAGTTGGGCTATGCCCCCTATTTCCTGACCGTGCATGACATTGTTGCCTTTGCCCGGTCCCGCGGCATTTTGTGTCAGGGGCGCGGATCGGCGGCCAATTCATCGGTATGTTTTTGTTTGCATGTCACCTCGGTCGATCCCAACAAGGTGGAATTGCTGTTTTCACGCTTCATCAGCAATGCGCGTAATGAACCGCCGGATATTGATGTTGATTTTGAACATGAACGCCGCGAAGAGGTTATTCAGTTCATCTATGAACGCTATGGCCGCGACCGGGCCGGGTTGACCGCCACGGTGATTTCATATCGATCGCGTAGCGCCATTCGCGATGTTGGCAAGGTGTTTGGCCTGTCCGAAGACACCATCGTCAAACTGACCAAAACCATCTGGGGATCCAGCAGCAAGGGCGCGCATGAAAATATGATGCGCCAATCTGGCATTCATCCCGATGAACCGCGCCTCAAGGCCGTTCTCGATATCGCAGGCGAGTTGACGGGCTTCCCCCGCCATCTGTCGCAACATGTTGGCGGCTTTGTCATTACGCGCGGGCCGCTTTGTGAACTCTCGCCAATTGCCAATGCCGCCATGGCGGACCGGACCACCATTGAATGGGACAAGGATGACATTGATGCGCTGGGTATCCTTAAGGTCGATATCTTGGCCCTTGGCATGCTGACCTGCATCCGAAAAGCGCTTGATGAGCTGCGCACGCACAAGAACATCGATTACGATCTGGCGACCCTGCCCAAGGAAGACCGTGCGACCTATCGCATGCTGGAAAAGGCCGACAGTATCGGCACCTTTCAGGTGGAATCGCGCGCACAAATGAGCATGCTGCCGCGTTTAAAACCGCAAAGCATTTATGATCTGACCATTCAGGTCGCCATCGTCCGCCCCGGCCCCATTCAGGGCGGCATGGTGCATCCGTTTTTGCAGCGGCGCATGGGCCGCGAAAAGGTCGACTACCCGTCCCCGGAACTCGAAGCGGTATTGAAACGCACCTGCGGTGTGCCGCTGTTTCAGGAACAGGCGATGCAGATCGCCATTGTCGCCGCCGGCTATTCCGGTGGCGAGGCCGATAACCTGCGTCGTGCCATGGCAACGTTCAAGCGCACCGGCACCATTGGCGAACATCGCACCAAGTTCATCAATGGCATGCTGGGTAACGGCTATGACATGGAATTTGCCGAACGCTGCTTCAAACAGATCGAAGGCTTTGCCGATTATGGCTTCCCCGAAAGCCACGCCGCAAGCTTTGCCATTCTGGCCTATGCGTCGTCCTGGCTTAAATGCCATCACCCGGATGTGTTTTTATGTGCGCTTTTGAATTCGCAACCGATGGGGTTTTATGCCCCGGCACAGTTGGTCAATGATGCGCGCAATCACGGGGTGCGCGTGCTTGAAATCGATATCAATCACAGCTTCTGGGACAATCAGCTGGAACGCGAACTGGGCCGAACCGCAGGGTATCATTCCGTGCGGCTTGGTTTCCGCCAGATCAAGGGATTTGGTGAACTTGATGCCCTTGCCCTGATTTCCAATCGGCCCGCTGGCGGGTTTCAGGATGTCTATCTGATGGCCCGCCAGACAGGATTATCCCCGGCCGCCCTTGAAAAACTGGCCGAGGCCGATGCGTTCGGCTCACTTGGCTTATCAAGGCGCGAAGCGCTTTGGGCCGTGCGCCGGTTTGGCAAGGGGCGCAAGGCACCAGCAAGCCTGCCCCTGTTTGAGGCAGCCCAGAACTTTAACCACAATATGGGGGTCTCGGCCGAGTTTGGCGCCGAGGCCCCGGTGGATTTGCCGATCATGGGCCCGGGCGAAGAGATCATCGAAGATTACGCCAGCCTGCGCCTGTCGCTTAAGGGCCATCCGATGGCGATGCTGCGTGATGCATTGGGTGCCGCCGGGGTCTGCACCGCCAGTGATCTGCCCAATGTGCGAAATGGGGATCGCTTGACCCATGCGGGGCTTGCGATTGTCCGCCAACGCCCGGGCACGGCATCGGGGGTTGTTTTCATCACGTTAGAGGATGAAACCGGCATCACCAACCTTGTGGTCTGGAGCAAGGTGATGGAACAACATCGTCGCGAGGTGATGACCGCGACCGTTCTTGGTGTTACCGGCAAATTGCAACGCGAAGATGGTGTCACCCACATCATCGCCGACAAGCTGGTCGATCTGACCCATATGCTGCAATCCATGAGCGAGAACACAAAGATTGCGCGTGATGCCAACAACCATCCACGCAACCTGCGCTGGGCCAGCCCACACACCGCCCTGCCAACCGGGGAAGCCGCATCACCCATAGCATCTCGAGTTGCCGGTGATCTGGATCAGCTGGGCTCAAAACCGGAAACACCCACCGCCAGTCACAAGCGCCTTAAGATCGACAGCCATGATTTCCATTGATTGATTGGCAACCACGATTGGCACCATCACATTTGCGAAACTGGCACTGGAACAGAGGACCAATTCCAACCATCCTGCTGATCAGAAACCACACTTTATCAGACCAACAGGAACCACCATGACCACGCCCCACAAAGACATCTTTGGCAAACCCGTCGGCCACCCGGTTGAAAACTGGACCGGATGCGCATTGCCACCGCGCAAAGACATGATCGGCAGCCACGTCATCGTAAGCCCGCTTGATGTTGCCCGCGATGCCACGCAACTGTTTGCTGCCAACAGCAAGGTGCCCGATGGGTCGCGCTTCGCATACCTTCCGACCGGACCGTTTGCCGATTTCACCGCCTACAAGGCGTGGCTGGATGGCATGAACGCCAATAACGACCCGATGCTCCATACCATCATCGACAAGGCATCCAACATGGCCGTCGGCGTTGCCGCCTTCATGCGGATGGATCCCAACAATGGCGTGATCGAAATCGGCAATATCAATTATGCCCCGGCCCTTTCAAAAACCATCGGCGGGACAGAGGCGATGTATCTGATGATGAAGCGTGCCTTTGATGAGCTGGGCTATCGCCGCTATGAATGGAAATGCGACGATCAGAACGCCCCGTCGCGTGCCGCCGCCACACGGTATGGCTTCACCTATGAAGGCACGTTTCGCAACCACATGGTTTATAAGGGTCGCAACCGCGACACCGCATGGTTTTCCGTCATCGTTGAAGAATGGCCTGCCGTCAAGGCCGCGTTCGAGGCGTGGCTGGCACCCGATAACTTTGACGAGGCAGGAAAACAGCGCAAACGTCTTGAAGATTTTCGCCGTTAAACCCCAAAGCATGGTAGCATTCTGATCCTGCACCGATGTCAGGTCAGATCAGCGAGGCACACCATGTTTAAACGTGTCCTGATACGCACATTTTCCGTTCTGGCGGTTGCCACCTTTGGGATGGCAGCGGGTCTCCTTCCCGCTGCACGGGCGGATATCCTTCTGCAAACGCCCGACCAAAGCGACGTTATCCGCATTGAACTGAATGGCTATGAACAGCTTGAAAAGCTGTTTGAGGATCTTGGCTATACCGCAGAACGCTGGAACGCGGGGGAACGCATCGTTCCCCGGCTTTTCCTGCAAACCATCCCGACGAGATGGCGTGACGAACTTGCCGATCAACTGACGGTCACGGCCAAGAAACGCACATTTTTCCGGACACTCGGCCCGTTGACCCTGCTTGCGAACGAGGAAATCGCCCTGCAAAGCAGTGTCCTTCGCGATGCGATCCGCACCAACGATCTTTCGATCATTGCTGAACTGGCCGAACAATACCGTGTTGAAACAGCCCCCGAAGACCCGGCAACCATCGTGGAACTTGAAAAACGCATTGCACCGGTTCCCCCGTCGCTTGCCATGGCGCAAATGGCCATCGAAAGCGGCTGGGGCACATCGCGCTTTGCCGCCCTTGGCAACGCATTGTTTGGTCAATGGACCTATGGCGGCGAAGGCATCACACCCGAAGAACAGCGAAAGCACCTTGGTGATTACAAGATCGCGGCTTTCAAGACACCGTTCGGTTCGGTCCGGGCCTATATGATGAACCTCAATACCGGGTCGGCTTACACGGAATTTCGCGATTTGCGCGCCAGAATGATCGCCGATCAGGAACCCCTTTCGGGATCTGTCTTGGCCGAAACACTGACCCGATATTCCGAACGCGGCAATGTCTATATCGAAGAAATCCAGGCCGTCATTCGACAAAACAAACTCAGCCCCGTCGATGACGCGGTGCTTGAAGAAAGCCCTTATTACCAACTGATCCCGTCGGGTGAATAGCCATCTTACCTGCAATCAACAAACTGGTGATTTTCATTCCATCGAACTTGCGCTTATAGTCGCTGTTTCAACGAGATAACCGGAAACACCAGATGTTTGATGCCCGCCTGCGCCCGCTGATTGATGTGCCGTTGAATGCGATTGCGCGTACGCTTTCGGGCACGGGCATTACGCCAAACTTCATCACCGGCGTTGGCTTTTTCCTTGGCCTGCTGGCGGCAGGCTGTCTTGTGCTGAAACTTGATTACGCAGCACTTGTTTTGATCCTTGGATCACGGTTCATGGACGGGCTTGATGGCGCGGTTGCACGCCATGCAGCGCCACGGTCGCGCCATCCCAATGCAAAAAGCCAGGAAAGTGATCTTGGCGGTTACTACGATATCGTGTCCGACTTTCTGTTTTATTCGGGAATCATTCTGGCCTTTGCCATCGGTCGCCCGGAACATGCCCTGATGGCGGCGTTTCTGATTTTCTGTTTTGTCGGCACCGGGTCGAGTTTTCTGGCCTATGCGATCATTGCCGCCAAGCAGGGGCGCACGGATGGCGACGCCCAGGGCAAGAAGAGCTTTTTCTACCTGACCGGCATCACCGAAGGCAGCGAGACCATACTGGTCTTATGTCTTATTTGTATCTTCCCGGCCTCGTTTAACATGATCGCCGCCATTTTCGGTGCCTTGTGCCTGATGACCACGATGGGACGGGTGCTGCAGGCCAGACGCGACTTTGGCTAGGACTTGGGTTACGGTTATTGTGGCAAATATCGCAATATCAACCGCTTGAAACACATTCGGGGAACTGCCATATCGGATCTGTCGCCTTGTCGCTGACGATCATGACAGGATAAGGCAATAACAAAGGGCCAGCCTATCGGGCCGATCAAGAAAAACTGCAAGGAATAAAATGCGGTCCATCAGGTTTCTGAGCTCTGTCTTTGTCGGATGCTTCTTGCTGGTTGCCTGTGATCAATCAGGCCCGATCAAAATCGGTTTCATTGCCGGCCTGTCCGGCCCCGGATCGGATGCCGGAACGGACGCGCTTGATGCGTTGAAACTGGCCGCCCAACAGGTCAACACCGATGGCGGCATCAATGGTCGCATGGTGGAAATCATTCCACGTGATGATCTGAAAACACCGGAAGTGGCCCAAAATCACGTGCGCGAGCTCAAGCGTCTTGGCGTTGACGCGATTGTCGGTCCGATCATCAGCTCGATCGGCATGGCAATGCTGCCGGTGATCAATGAATTGGGTGTCGTGACCATTTCGCCGACGGTCTCTGCGGCCGACTTTGCCGGTTTTCGTGACAACCTGTTTCGCATGAACACCACTACGCGTGAGAATGCGCGTGCCTATGCCCGTCGCTATATTGATCAAGGCTATGAACGGGTCGGCCTTGCCCTTGACGGCCAGAACCAGGCCTTTACCGACAGCTGGTATCGGGAATTTCTTCTGGAACTTGATGCCCTTGACGGGCGGGTCATCTCCAAAATCTGGATCAATACCGACAATATCACCCACGCCGAAGCAGCGAGCCAATTGTTGGCCGACGATCCCGACGCCATCGTTCTGATCACCAACAGCACAGACAGTGCGATGATGGCGCAGGAAATCCGCAAACTGTCCTCAAGCGTTCCGCTTGCGGTCTCAGAATGGGCGGGTTCACAGGCCCTGATCGAGGTCGGTGGCGAGGCGGTCGAGGGCGTGGAACTGGCACAGGCCTATGACCGCTATGACACCAATCCGCGCTTCCAGAAATTTGTCGCCGCATTCAACGAAATGTTCGGTCGTCAGCCCGGCTATACCGCGGTTCTGGGCTATGACGCGGCGACCGTCCTGTTTGCCGCACTCCGTACCAAGCACCCGGATCAATCGCTTGCTGATGCGCTGACCAATCTGCCGCCGCAACAGGGGCTGCATCAGGAACTGGTGTTTGATGCCTTTGGCGATGGCAATCGCAACATCTATTTTGTGGCCATCCAGGACGGAAAATTCATCCGGGTCGACTAAACAACGCACATCATTGCAAAAACAAAAGCCCTGCACATGCAGGGCTTTTTCGTATCAGGTTGGTATCGCTATCAACTGATCCTAGTGATCGCTTTCCTCAAGGAAATGATCGCCAAGGCCGGTATCATATTCCATGCCGTCCTTGGTCAGAACGATGCTGGCCGGATAGCCTTCCTTGACCAGCCCCTTGCGGGCAAGGGCGACCCAGACAGCCGGGTTATCGAACCCGCTGGCATCGCGGGCGGCCACGGTAAACTTGCCAACATGAACGTGGTCGCCATGGGCATGGGGAACACGCAAAAGCGTTGCTTCGCCGGTGGCCTCGTCAATCTTGCCCGAATTCGGGTCCTTGGCAATCACCTGGGCCAGCACAAGGGTGCGCAGCTGCAGATTGTTGAGTTTCAGTGGATTTTTGCGAACGAATGCCATGATCGATGGTACCCCGGTTTAAATGCGTTATTTGCTAGAGCCTGTTGCGATTAGCTTGTACCGCTTTTGCCGAGGGCAGTCCTCTGTCCAGCAAGGAAAGGGTCGCAGAGCGTAGCGGTGCTACGGTCAAGACCCTTGACGCTGCAGGGCTGAGGAATGTCCCGGCCCGAAGGGTTCGCGAAACGCGAACGAAAGTTATGCAAGCTAATCGTAACAGGCTCTGGGACATATCTGTCACTTGGCGCAATGATGCAAGCCCTGATTTGTGTCCAAATCAACCAGCCTATCCACCTGCCAGCATCTTACGCAGCTTGCGATCGCGCTTAAGATGCCATTCCCGGCTCATCGCCTGCCCGAAGGTGCGGAACCGTTCGACATACACCAGTTCCCACTGCCGCCCGCGCGTGGTCTTGGCCCCCTTGCCGCTATTATGCGTGGCAAGACGCGCCTCAACATCGGTCGACCAGCCGACATAGGTCCGGGGCAAAGTGGCCTTACCCTGCCCCGGCCTGAAATCACATTCGCGCAGCACATAAACAAAGGTGAATGACGCCATGCTAGCACCACCCTTTGTGTTGGGCACTTGGTGATATGTTGGATTTCGTCACAGGGCGTGTCGAAAATGCCTGTTTGCGAGAACCGGCGCGCAGCGTACTTGACGTACGTGAGCACCGGAAGCGCAGCAAATGGGTGTTTGCAGACCGTCCCGTGACGAAAGGCGACATATCAGCCCATGGTGGAGTTGAAGGCACCACCATCAAGCAGGACATTCTGCCCGACCATAAATTTCGCATGCTCGCTGCACATGAAGGCACAGGTCGCCCCGAAATCAAGCGGATCACCAAACCGGCCCGTGGGAAGACCCGCCTGGGTTTTGGTGCGTGCTTCTTCCAGCGAAATGCCTTCGGCCTTGGACTTGTTGGTCATCAGCGCATTGATACGGTCCGTATCGTGCTGGCCCGGCAGGAGGTTGTTCATAATCACCCCATCCTTGGCCACCTGGCGCGAGGTCCCGGCAACAAAACCGGTCAGACCGGCACGCGCACCGTTCGAAAGGCCCAGATGCGGGATCGGCGATTTAACCGAACCCGACGTGATATTCACAATCCGGCCCCACTGGCGCGAAATCATGCCCGGCAGAACCGCAGTCGCCAGCAGGATCGGGGTGAGCATGTTGGACTGAACGGCGGCTTCCCATTCCTTCTGGCCCCAGTCGGACCAGATACCCGGGGGTGGGCCACCGGCGTTGTTGACAAGAATGTCCGGCGCATCGACAGCGGCCAGAACCTTGTTACGGCCTTCTTCGGTTGTGATGTCGCAAGCGACCGTTGTGACATTCACGCCATAGGTATCACGAATATATTCCGCGGTTTCATTCAGCGGCCCTTCGGAACGCGCATTGAGCACAAGATCAACACCGGCTTCGGCCAGTTTGATCGCGCAGCCACGACCAAGCCCCTTGGATGACGCACAAACGATGGCCTTGCGGCCCTTAATTCCAAGATCCAATGGATCCTCCCATGTTCAGGAATTCAGATAATGGCAGGAATTTAGCCCGCACGCCCCCTTGAGGTCAAACGCCCTTCGCAGCTTAAAGAGGCAAGGTCGAGTTATCCTCAAAACGCCGTCCTTGTGTCGGCTATCCGTGATCTCGACCCACAATGTCAGGAAGCATTTTGCCTGTATTGAGAGTTAGTCGCGATAAAATGCTGACTTCTGTTGCAGGCTACTGGGTTCTATCTTATTGTATGAGAAATAAAGAGATGGCCCAAATCAAGGGCTTAGATCGTCGTGGTCGCTTGCTAGGGACACAGCACAGCGTATGGCATTGCATTCGAAATTTACAATAGTCCGGTCGAAGGACTTGGCCGAACTGCAGGAAGTCGTTTCTGATTTTTCGTCGCCGGTTCAACTCACAATCAATCGACAAGGTGAAGAGATTGATGCCGATATGGCGCTTGCCATGATCGGGGATCAACCCTTTTTGCATGGCACTTTCGGGACAGCGCGTGTCGACTGGCAGTCTGCGGGGGCATGCCACGATACAATGGCGCTGTTCGTTCCTACCGATGGTTGGGGCGAAATCACCCATCTTGGCCGCACGTGGGATCTGACCCCCGATCAAGGCATGATGCGCGATCTCAGCATTGAAGCAACCGCCTATCAGGAACAGTTTTATTCTTATGTCCTGCCGATCTCTAAAACACGGATCAGGGAACATGCAAGAAGCCTTGGCGGCGAGCATCTGGGACTTTACCAGATAGAATTTGATCCGGTTGCCGACCTTGCGACCCCCGGCGGGCAAATGATCCGGCAATATATGCAGTTTCTTGAAAACTCCCTTAATCACGGGCTGCTGGATGATCCAAATATGTTGGTGGCATCCCAAGCCTGCGATCTATTGCTGACCCAGATCCTGACCCATCTGAAAAGCAATGTGCGGGATACCCTCACCGGCCAGGAAGTTTCGCGTGTTGTTCCGCGTCATGTCAAACGCGCACAGGACTATATCCACGCGAACCCGTCTGAAACCCTTGATATGGCTTCGCTTTCGGAAATTGCCGAGTGCAGTTACCGCACTTTACAGCGTGGCTTCATTGATGCCTTTGGGCTGACGCCGCGCCAATATATTCGCAAGGTCCGCTTAAAACTTGTTCGCAATGATCTGATGTCAACTGACAGCACGGACTCAGTTGCGACCATCGCCCGGCGATGGGGCTTTGGTCATATGGGACGTTTTGCACAGGAATATATGCAAGAATTTGGCGAGCGTCCGACCAAAACAGCACGCGAGGCTTAGGCCAAAATATCCAATTTTAGACACAGATATCCACTTCACGACAAAAAAGAAACGCCCTGGAAATATGCAGTTGCCGAACGCTTGGTCGCTACCTAAAGCAACTGTTAGCAGGCGCTGAAAAATCTTATGAATCGGTCTCACGCGGCCCGTATCCTGGCGACTGCTATTGACGAACTGCAGTGGTAAGGAACGACTAATGGCTTATCTGGTGTGGCAGTCGAAACGATACGCAGGTATTTTCCTGGCCGGTATCTTCGCACTGCTTTTCTTCTCGCATATCAATATGGCGCAGGCCCAAAACATTCAGACGCAACGCGGTGCAATTACCAGCAACGCGCTATGTGGTGCAGCTGACCTTTTCACCGGAGAGCTTTTACCTGCTTGTGGGTTTGAGAAGGCAACAAAGGTTGGTCAGGCCAAGGGTGAGTGCCCGCCGGGTTCTTTCTTCGATGTCGGGCTTTGGGCGTGCTACACCTGCCCGGAAGGCTATAATCGCACAGGTAATGCTGTTGATACCAATGTGGCCTGCTCCAAAGCAGTAAATCCCCCGGAGTTTCTTGCTGCAACCCGCGTTGGATCACATAATCGCTGCCCAGCAGGAAGTGAGACCGACCCGCGCAATGGCGGTGAATGCTGGAAATGCCCGGATGGTTACGGCCGTACCTGGGCCGCGGTCACAGAGTGGAATGCCTGCGGCAAGGCATTCGCAAACGCGCGTTCTGCTGAATTTCTTGGGTCGGTTTGCCCGTCAGGGACATTTGCGGACCCGAATGGCGGCTGTTACAGCTGCCCTGAAAACTCGGTGCGCACTTGGGAAGCCGTCTCGCATCCGCGTGCATGTGTCCGTAACGAGCTCCTGACCGCAGCAAATAGAGAAGCCCCTCTGACATGTGAGCCAGGCGAGCATTTCGATTTCGTCGATGGCGGGACGTGCTGGAGCTGCCCGAAAGGTTCGACCCGTTCTTTAAGTGATGTCAGGTCAGACAAGGCTTGCGAATTCCTGACCATGCGCTGGGAAAGCACGCCGCGTACAACGAACGGTCTGTTCGCCATCCCGGGCGGGATGGAAATTGTCGCAGACATCCTGAAAACGCCGGATGCGGTTGAAAGCGTTATCCGACGCTATATGGAAGCGCAGAAAATCACTGACGAATCCTACTTCACCGATGCAATGGAAGTGATTCGGACTGAACCTGAACAATCACCAGCCCTTTTGGTGGCAGTATATGAACGCGTTGTAAAACTGATTACCCAGGGCTACAAACATCCCTACGAACTTGATTTCCTGACCTATTTTGCGACCTATATTCAGGACACCCGCAAATGGACGGCAACGGAAATGAGCCGTTCGTGGGAAAGCTGGCAGCGCGGTGTCGCTTTGCGTGCCGGTGCAAATAACATGCGCACAAATATGGCGCGTCTGTATGATGTCGGCTACCGGCCGCCATCGGTGGACACTCTGGTTGATGCAGGCGTGAATTTGGCACCAAGTGCCGCCGTCGCGCTTGCATATGCGGCTGCGATCAAGGTGGAAGCTTTCGCGTCGGCATTCCAAAATGCGGCGGGGACACTTGCTAAAAAGATCCTGCCCTATGCGTTTCGCGATACGGCAAGGTACGCAGGGATTGGTGCCAGAGCCTTTTCTATTCCATTCGTTGTTGTCACTATTGCATCCATTGTCACAAGTATCGCGGCCGAAAATGCCGAGGAAATGGACAAGCAGGAATCGATCGTCCTTGATGCGCAGCAGATCGCCAAGCGTCCGATTAACTTGAACCTGATGCTGCAACAGGACTCCACGCGCAATGAGTTGATGACCAACTGGGCTTTGATGACCCAGGAACCGATCAAGCCGAACCCTGCCCATTGGGCATCCCTGATGCGCGATATTGCAAAGGCATCCCCGAATGTATCAGGTACAAAATGGGTTGATCACGACCAGATGGCACGCGATATCGCCATTGCAACAGACGGTTCGGTCTTCATCCTGTCGGACAAATTGCTTGAACGTCAGCAGACCATGAACGATGGCGTCATAACCCTTCGTGATGTTGCCGAGGAAGGTGAGGCTTCGCGGGTCATGATGTTCAATACCCAGTCTCAAAGGTTTGAAGACATTTCAGGTCTTGCGGCAAAACGCATTGCCGTTGCGGGCAATATCCTTTGGGGTATCAATGATCAGGGGCAGACCTTCTATGCCTATGGCAATAGTGCCCCCTACAAGGTCAACGTCATCCAGGGGCCCAAAGCAGTTGATATCGCCGCGACAGACGGGAATGTCTGGATGCTTGACGAACAAGGCACGCTCCATCGCCTTGAGAATAATCGCTGGATGCGTCAATCCGGCCAAGCAGCCAGTATTGATGTTGCAAATAATGGTCAGCTTTGGGCCGTCAACGAGAAACAGGAAATCTGGATGCAGGATGGCGGCCAGTGGCAACGCATGAGCGGTGCCGCAACAGACGTCGCTGTGTTCCAGTCCGGTTTAAGCTACGTCGTTGGCACGGATGGCAAGATCTATAGCTATCAGTCTGACAAGAAAAGCTGGGCCGCAACCGGGAATAAAACCGACGCGGTAAAAGTTGCTGCGGGCGGAAACCAGCTGTGGCGTATCACCGCATCGGGCAAAGCGTCCCAGTGGCGCTAGGTCCTCGCCTGAAAAGGGGGCGCGTTTTAACGTTGCCCCCTTTCTTTCACGCTTCCTTTTCCTTTTTCCCTTCGCGGGAAACCACTGCTTAGACATAGCGGGGTATAGCGGCCTGGTGTGGCTGCAATAAACCCTAAAAGGCTTTACGAGAATGATTTCAAAGAAAAATATGCGTCTCTCTGGTGCTGCATTGCCGATTATCATGATGCTTGCAGGCTGCCAAACACTGGGAGAACCGGGATTTTCGACTTCGAATACATCTCTGGGCACAAAAGATCAGGGGTTTGAAGTCGCATCGATGCGCAATACCAGTGTTATTCATGAGCTGGTCAATGCCTCGATGGGAAAATTGCAATCGAATGAATTTGAAGAAGCGTCGCGGCTTGTAAATGTGGCACTCAAGATGGATATCACCAATTCGGACCTGCAGTTCCTGAACGGGTTTGTTTATCACCTGATGGGCAAGTCGGGTGATGCGTCGAAATTTGAACTGGCGGAACAGGGCTATAAGCAGTCCCTTCAATTCGATCCGGGTAACATAGTCGCCCAATATCAGTTGGGTCATCTTTACATGGATCAGCGTCGCTATGGGCTGGCACAGCTGGAATTTGCCGCCGTTGCGCAGCATTACGGAGATGACCCGCATGTACTTTATAACCTTGCCGCCGCGTCCTATTACGCCCATGACCCCAAAACAGCCGAAGGGGCTCTTAAGCAATTGATAGAGATTGCTCCGGAAAAGGCTTCTGACCCCAATGTGGTAAAGGCGATGACTGTCAGTCTGGCGGCGATGAATGATGCGGCCGCACGCAATTACCTCGAAAGCTATCGTGATTTTGTTGATGATCCCGGCAAGGTCAGGATGCTTGAGCGACGGGTGTCGGGTTGGGACAGTTTTTATGAGACCGATGCCAAAGTCCTGATGGCGCAATTCCAGAGCGCTGACCCCTATGCGCTTCCATCCCAACCTTCGCAGCCATCCTATGGCGGATCCGGTTCAGCATATGGTGGGTCGGCATATGGTGGGTCGGCATATGGTGGCGGGACGGCCCCGTTGCCAACTGTTGACGTTCCGGGTGCAGGTGGGTCCTTTAGTGACACATCCATGGTGGTGGTTGATGTTGTCCTGATCGGTACGCAGGAAGATGTTCGTCATTCACGCGGTGTCAATTTGCTTAATGGCTTGCAACTGCAATTCGGTGATCCACTGTCTGGTACCCCCGGTTATTCTATCGGGTCGAACCGGGTGAAGGATTACCACAATGACGGTTTTGAGCGGAGCACCCAGACCATTACGCGCTTGATTTCTATTCCTGCGGTGACCTATTCATTGAATATTGCCAACTCTGCCGACGCGGACAATCAGGTACTTGCAAAGCCAAGCCTGGTGGCCCAAACCGGTCAAACATCCGAATTCTTCTCGGGAACCGAAATTCTGGCTGCCGCAGTTTCCGGTGGTAATGGGGATAGTGTTTCGGTCCAAAAAGAGGTTGGTGTCAAACTGGCGATAACGCCCGAGATCTTGCCAGACGACATGCTACGCCTGCATGTCGTGGCCGAACGTACCTTTTTGACCGACCCTTCAAACTCGGTTGTCTTTGAGTTCCGTCTCGATACGACCAAGACCAACGTCAATTCCACTGTCACCATGAAATTTGACGAAACGCTTATTCTTGGCGGATTAAGCGAACGCGAAACATCGAAATCTGTCGATGGTGTGCCTTTGCTGATGGATATTCCGGGACTCAACATGCTGTTCTCTCAGCGCACCGAACGCGAATTTGAACGATCGGTTCTGATCCTGCTGACGCCGCGTCGACCGCAATTCGCCCGTCAATCCGAAGAAAGCCGCGATGCTGTAATCGAACAGCTTTCCCCGCTTGAGCAGGACCTTGAACGCTTGCATCGCCGTCATCAGGATTGGTTTACCCCCCGTCCGGCCTTTAACGAGATTCTTGGCAAAATCCAGGGTCAGGAATTCTTCAAGGAATTCCGCTCTGGCGATGTTGATCTCGTGTCTTGGCATGAAGATGAAACAGTTCAAGACAACATCGCCATGGTTCAGTCACGTATTCTGATGCAGTGAGACACCCTTTGCTAGAAGGAACGTTGCGTTTGGAAAAGAAGAAGCTTGCCCTTGTTTGGCTTGCCACGTTTTCGGTTGCTCTTGGCGTGACAAATACTGTGCATGTTGCAGCACAAGAAGCACCACCCCCGCCGTCTGCACCGTGGGTGCCGCTATCAGGTTCTGTAGCCGATATTGCGATGAATGCCGATGGTCAGGCCTATGCGGTCGGCCGGGATGGGACGGTATGGCGGTGGGACCGTATTGAAGTTCGCTGGCGTCCGATGTCGGGGAAAATGCAACGTATTGCCGCTGCCGAAGGCAATCGCCCTTGGGCGGTGTCGGACGACGGAACTGTGTTTCGTTATAATGGTTTGTGGTGGGAAAACCGGGCAGAAGACGTTGTCGATGTTGCAGCCGACACTCTTGGAAATGTTTATATCGCCAAAAACGATGGTGCAGTTTTCAAATGGTACGATCTGCGCAGTGAATGGCGTCCGGTAACAGGCAGCGCGGTTAGACTTGCGCTTGATTATGACGGCACGCTTTGGGCGGTTGCGTCTGACGGCACAGTTCAATCCTTTGACGGGGAAAGCTGGCAGGCATGGAATGGACGCGCGCGCGATATTGCTGCGGGGGGCATCGGGCAAGTCGGAATTGCCACACCCGAAGGGGACATTCGACTTTTGAGCGAAGCGGATGCCGCATGGACGAAGCTTGCCGGGATTAATGATGTCGTCAGTTTGGTGATCGCGCCTGACAGTGCTGTCTGGGCTGTTCAGAGTGATGGCGATCTCTATACCAATAGGCCTGTTTCATCGACGGGGGAGGAAGCCGAAAACCAGCGGGCAAAACCGATCACCGCCCGCTCAATCACCCCCGAGAGCATTGCGGCAGAGGTTCCGTCAGCGCCCGTTCAGTCTGCGCAATCAATAGCTGCCCCGGACGTTTCGACACAAACCGCGGTGGTTGAAGACACTCCGCCAAACCAGGATCGGGGGGGGGTGATTGATCCAGCAACGATAACGGCTGATGGACCAATCACGTTCTTTGATACAAACAAGTCAGCAGACCGTATTGCCATTGGCAAAGATGGCAGCATCTTCGCACTTGATTCGGACGGCAATGTCCTGCGCTGGTCCAACAGTCGACGCGATTTTGAGAGCTTCCCGGGATCTCTCGTGCGGATTGCTGTTGACCCCGAAGGCACGCCATGGGGAATTTCCAATCTTGGCAGGGTCTTTTTCAATAACGGTACGAAGTGGGAACAGGTGCAGGACGCAACCGCCTCCAACATCGCGATTGGATCGGGCGGGACTGTTGTGATTGCTGATGCATCCGGTACGCTTTTCAAGTTTGACGAGACCAGAAAACGCTTCAACCGTATACAAGGAACCGGGGTTGATGTTGCCGTTTCGCCTGATGGTGATGTTTGGGTGATCAATGCCGATGGCTTCGTTCAGCGCTGCGATGACTTTCCCTGCAAGCTTTTGCCGCAAAAGGCGAGCGATATTTCCATCGGCCCGGATGGCCGCGTCTGGATTGTGTCCGAGCAGGGTCGTTTGATGCGCTTGAAAAAAGATGGGTCAACGTTCGAGGTGGTAACCACCCTGGGGCAGGAACCGCGTGATGTGGCCAGTGGCCCGAACGGGTTGCCTTGGTTTGTTGCGACTGACGGCAGTGTTTTTGCCTCGTCTTATTTCGAGCGGGATGAAAGTGAAGATCGCATGATTGCGGCACGCAGCAGCGGTGATACCGTCGGCACTGGGGCAAGTGAAAGTCCGGTTTCAGATAGCCCGTCTGCGATTACATTTTCCAAGAACATGCGCTTTGATACCCTTGATAACGGCGATATCACAAGCGGCGAGGCCTGGATCGAGGCCGGAAACGATGAACTTGTCTATGCCTACAGCACTCAGACCCGCAGCTTCCATACCTATGACGAACGCCGCCGAACCTTTGTTTCGAAAAAGACAGTTCTAGGCACGAATAGCTACGAGATTGAAGGCTTTGTTGTCGATTCCAACGGTGCAATCTGGGCAGATGTCAATAATGTCGGACAATCAGCAACTTTGCAGGGGCTGTATCGCGATTTTGACGGTTCGTTGCGCAAATATGATGATCCGTGCAACACGATTGAGGATGTTGGTATTGCGCCTGATGATACGCTTTACGTCGTTTGCAGCTTTGCCAGCGGCAATAACAAGCTCTATCGCAAGCCGTCGAATTCCGCGACCTTCCGTGAAATCCGATCAACTGTGAGCATCGACAAAGTTGCTGTTGGGCGCGCGCAAGAAATCTGGGTGATCGATTTTGATGGCTATGTGCGTCAGTGGGATGGCCAAGATTTTGTGAAGCGTCCACGCACAGGGCAGGAAGCGAGTGCGATCAGTGTCGGAGCAGATGGTTCTGTCTATATCCGCATCAATAATGACCTAGCAAAATGGAACAGCGCCAACCAAAGCTTTGATAAGGTCAACAATATCGAAATCAATCACCTGACCGTTGATCAGACCGGCCGACCATGGATCACGTTCGATACTGCGCCAGAAATCAAACGCGCACGCCAATAGGGGCATCCTCAGCCAAGCCAATCGCATGTTCCATTATGTGCAATTGGTATGGTCTATCGCGTCCAAGCCCCTTCCCGTGGACTTTTCTGTCCTCGGGTAAAAGAAAACCCGGCAGATGATCCTGCCGGGTTTTCAATTTTGTCTTGGCTGTCTACTCAAGTCACAACATCTGATTTCCGAGTTCTCGGGTATCGCATATGGGCTATCGATCCCGATGAAGTTTGCGGTCTCGCCAGATGAGCCTAGCCAAACACCGCATCATGCGCGCAGACATAGGCGATGGCGGCCTTTGACACATCCCCCGCCGTCATGCCGGGCTTATAGATGCCCGAACCAAGGCCAAAGCCATCACAGCCCGCCTTGGCATAGACGCTAAAATCATCCGGGCCGACACCGCCAACTGCATAAACCGGCACATCTTTTGGCAAGACCGCGCGCATTGCCTTGATGCCCTCAGCACCGATGATGCTGGCCGGGAAAATCTTAAGCCCGTCTGCCCCGGCCTTGATCGCGGCAAAGCATTCGGTGGGCGTCAAAACACCGGGCCAGGAGCCCATACCAAGTTCCTTGGTTTTGGCGATCACCTCGATATCGCAGTTGGGCGATACGACAAATTCACCGTTCGCCGCCTTCACATTGGCAACGTCATCGGTTGTCAAAACCGTACCCGCCCCGATCATCGCGGCATTCCCGACCGCCTCTTTCATGGCAGAAATGCTTTTAAGCGGTTCGGGGGAATTGAGCGGCACCTCGATCATCGTGATCCCGGCATCGACCAGCGCGCGCACCATATCAACGGCCTCGTGGGGCTGCACGCCGCGCAGGATCGCGATCAGTTTGCGATGCCCGGCACCTGAGGTGCTATCGGTGATCTGATCATTGACGGATGTCGGATAAGCCATAACTGTCTTCCTGTTTGTTAAGCCCGCTTGCATTTCATGCATCCGGGGCCGAATAGATCGGGAATTAAATGCAACATGCTTTAGCCCGTCACAACGCCGTAAGCACGCGACAGCCCGGCAAGCGTAATCGCAGCCCCGTCCTGCGGCGTTGCCTTGTGGTTATGAACCGCCAAGGCCGCCTGATAAAGCGATGCCAGCTTGCCTGCTCCGATCAGGGCAATGTCATCCCCCGGTGCAAGGCGACCTAACACATCGGCAATCTCGGCCCCGATGACCGTACCCGACAAAACCGCTGCCCCCGGCGCAACAGATGCATCCCCCTTTGCCACCAATGCCCCTGCCCGCACGGTAAACAGACTGTGCAGGAAGGCGGTTGGCTGTTCGGATGCCTTGCGCACCGCATCGGCAAAGGCAGCATTGTCCCAGGCATCATCGACCGAATGACGCAGGATCGATTGCTGTGACAGCAACGCAAACACCTCGCCACTCATATAGGTGCGAAATGCCTTGATGCTGCCATCGCCGACCTGCGCCCATTTCGAATGGGTACCGGGCAAACAGACCCAACCGGAAAAATCCGGGTTCTGCGCCATAAAGCCAACAAGCTGGGTTTCCTCGCCGCGCATGACATCAGGGTCACCGCGCTGACAAAGCCCCGGCAGGATAAAAACAGAAATACGAGGATCACTCACATTTGGCGTTACCGCCCCCTTGGCCAGATCGGATGGCCGTGCCGGCACATCGCAATAAGGCGCCTCGATCCAGCCCTGCTTGGCGCCAGCCATGCCGCAAATCACCACCGGCAGCTTTGCCGGGTCAGCGCCCAGCCAATCTTCGATCAAGCCGATCAGGACCGCCTCGAACGAAAGTTTGGGGTCGCTGGCAATCGCATTCATACCCAGCGGACTTTCCGCCGAACCAAGGATGTTCGCGGTATCATCCATCGCCCAGAGGCGCAGGTTTGACGTCCCCCAATCAACCGCGATCCAGCTCGGGAAGATCTTTTTAGTCATGTTCGAACGCATCCCTTCCCGTGAAATTCCTTATTGGTTTTATTCCTCATACTATTTCGCGCACGCCAGTTCAACTGCAACCAGCGCACACGCCAATAGCACCTAGCTTTAGACCGGGTGGGTTAAGGGGGCGGCATCGGGGCCACTGCCCAATTCATCGAGAATCTTCTGATGGGCGCGCCAGTTCTGTGCTTCGATAAACACTTTCGATACTTCGGGAATTTCGGCGCGAATATCGCTTTCAAGCCGCGATACGGCGGCCTCCAATGCGACCGATGTGACCGTATCTTCGAAATCAACACTGACACACACAATCAGGCTTTGCGGCCCGTGATGCAGGGTAATGATCTCGTTGACCTTAAGGATGCCAGGAATGGCCGCGACCATATCATTGATCTTCTTGCGGCTTTGGCTGTTGGCACTTTCACCGATCAAAAGCCCCTTGCACTCAACCGCCAGCATAAAGGCCGTCACCGCCAGAATAAGCCCGATCATCACCGATGCCAGCCCATCAAGAACCGGCATTTCAAGCAAATACGCCGCCGCAATCCCGACACACGCCACAACAAGCCCCAAAAGGGCGGCTGAGTCCTCAAACAAAATGACGAATACGGTCGGGTCCTTGCTGCTGCGTACCGCCTTGATCAGCGACACATTCGGATGCTGTGCCCGGAAGGTGATATAGGCCGTGCGAAACGCCAGGCCTTCGAGCACAATCGCAATGACCAGGATCGAAAACACCACGTGATAGGTGCGGATATCAAACCCGCCAAGGGTGGCTACCACATGCACATCCAGCGCATGCGGATGAATAACCTTGTCCACCCCTTCCCAGATCGAAACGCCTGCACCAAGGCCAAAAATCATTACCGCCACCAGGAACGACCAGAAATAGGTCTCCTTGCCATAGCCCAGCGGATGCCGTTCATCGGGTTCACGGGTTGAAAGCTTCAAGCCCAAAAGCAAAAGCCCCTGATTGCCGGTATCAACAAGCGAATGAATGCCTTCTGACATCATCGCGGCTGATCCGGTAATCGCCGCCCCGCCAAACTTGGCCACAGCAATCAGCAAATTGGCCGCTGCCGCCATATAGATGGCACCTTTTGAAGAATGAGACATATGGGGATTTCCGCTTTCTGTGGGGCGATGATTTGGCCTGGCAACATTCGGGATCAGGAAAACCCCGCATGTTTAAAGCCTTAAGAATGTGAACTCGAACACAGTCTACCCGACTGATTGCAAATGTCACGGCCCCAACCGCCCCCCGGCCAAAACCGGCACTTTCACCACCCCAAATCAATTCATCGATAAAAACTATCGAAAACACATGAAATAACTATTTCCCCTATTACCTGTATCGTTGTTAGCCTTCTCAAAGCGATGGGAAACCCGTTGCGCAAAATTGATTACCCCGTGTCGCATTGCGATCCCTGAGTTGATGATTACCTTCAACATGAAACCGTCACGCATAACTTCTGGTTTCATCGTGCCGGTTTTGGTTAAACTAGGTCAGGGAGAAACAACAAACGGACGCAACACATCAACGCGTCCCACGACCGCGCGATACACGCGATACGGGTCCAGGAGCTGTTTAAAACATCTCAGCCACGACGGAGAGAGAAAAAATGGACGGAAAACATACCGCAGGGAAATGTCCGGTAATGCATGGTGGCATGACCGAGACGGGCAAATCAGTAAGCGACTGGTGGCCAAAGACGCTTAATCTCGACATTCTTCACCAGCACGACACCAAGGTGAACCCCTATGGTGAAGACTTCAACTATGCCGAAGAATTCAAAAAGCTCGACCTTGAAGCGGTCAAGACCGACATCAAAAATCTCATGACCGACAGCCAGGACTGGTGGCCGGCCGACTGGGGCCATTATGGCGGGCTGATGATCCGTATGGCTTGGCACTCTGCCGGCTCGTACCGCTTGGCCGATGGCCGTGGTGGCGGCGGCAAGGGCAACCTGCGTTTCGCCCCGCTGAACTCCTGGCCTGACAACACCAACCTTGATAAGGCGCGCCGTCTTCTCTGGCCGATCAAAAAGAAATACGGCAACAAGCTTTCCTGGGCTGACCTGATCATTCTGGCCGGCACCATGGCTTATGAGTCGATGGGTCTTAAGGTCTTTGGCTTTGCCGGTGGCCGCGAAGATATCTGGCACCCGGAAAAGGACACCTATTGGGGGGCTGAGCGCGAATGGCTGGCACCATCTGACAATCGTTATGACGATGTCTCCAAGCCCGACACCATGGAAAATCCGCTGGCCGCGGTCCAGATGGGCCTGATCTATGTGAACCCGGAAGGGGTCAATGGTCAGCCAGACCCGCTCAAGACCGCCGCCCAGGTGCGTGAAACCTTTGCCCGCATGGCAATGGATGACGAAGAAACCGCTGCCCTCACCGTCGGTGGTCACACGGTTGGTAAAACGCATGGCAATGGCGATGCATCGCTGCTTGAGGCCGAACCCGAAGCCGCCGATGTCCATGAACAGGGCTTTGGTTGGATGAACCACACCAAGCGTGGCATTGGCCGCGATACCGTGACCTCAGGCATCGAAGGGGCCTGGACCACCCACCCGACCAAGTGGGATAACGGCTATTGCAAGCTGCTGCTGGGTTATGAGTGGGAGCTCAAGAAAAGCCCGGCCGGTGCCAACCAGTGGGAACCGATCGGCATTAAAGAAGAAGACATGCCAGTCGACGTTGAAGATCCGTCGATCCGCCGCATGCCAATCATGACCGATGCCGACATGGCAATGAAGATGGACCCGACCTATCGCGCCATCATCGAGAAATTCAATAACGACTTTGAATACTTCTCCGATTGCTTTGCCCGTGCATGGTTCAAACTGACCCACCGTGATATGGGCCCGAAGGCCTGCTATCTCGGCCCGGATGTGCCGAAAGAAGACCTGATCTGGCAGGACCCGATCCCGTCAGTTGACTACACCCTCTCGGACTCCGAGATCGCCGATCTCAAATCCAAGCTGCTCGGTCTTGGCGTTTCCCCGACCGATCTGATCAACACCGCGTGGGACAGTGCGCGCACCTTCCGTGGGTCGGATCGTCGTGGTGGTGCCAACGGCGCACGTATTCGCCTGGCCCCGCAGAAGGAATGGGAAGGCAACGAACCCGCACGCCTTGCCAAGGTTCTCAAAGCACTCGAAGACTTCCAGGCTGGCCTTGCCAAGAAAGTCTCGATTGCCGATCTCATCGTGCTCGCCGGTACGGCCGCGGTTGAAAAGGCCGCAAAAGATGCCGGGGTTAACATCACCGTCCCGTTCGCACCGGGCCGGGGTGACGCAACCGATGAAATGACCGACGCCGATAGCTTCGATGTCCTCGAACCGCTTGCGGATGGTTTCCGCAACTGGTCGAAAAAGGACTATGTCGTCTCACCGGAAGAAATGCTGCTCGACCGGGCACAGCTCATGGGCCTGACCGCTCATGAAATGACCTGCCTGATCGGTGGTATGCGGGCCCTTGGCACCAACCATGGCGGCACCAAACACGGTGTCTTCACCGACCGCGAAGGTGTTCTGACGAATGACTTCTTCGTCAACCTGACCGACATGGGCTACAGCTGGAAACCGGCGGGCGACAACCTGTATAACATCGTTGATCGCAAGTCCGGCGAAACCAAATTCACCGCCACCCGCGTGGATCTGGTCTTCGGTTCCAACTCCATCCTGCGCGCCTACGCCGAAGTCTACGCCCAGGACGACAACCACGAGAAGTTCGTCAAGGACTTCGTCGCGGCCTGGACCAAAGTCATGAACGCTGATCGCTTTGATCTGGCGTGAGGGGCTGATGGCCTTGATGTGATTTGGAGCTTTAGGGCTTTGATGTGAGAACACCCCCGGTCGGATGGCCGGGGGTGTTTTTTATGTTTAAAAGGTATGCAAATCAGAAGGAGATTGAGGTTAAATATTTCTATATTTCTCGACCCACAAATATAGAAAACTTTCTGATTTTTATACTTGATGAAGATTGATAAGTGATCACCCTACTTTCGGTACGCTTCATTCTGTAGAGCATAGTACCAACGCATTTTGGACGTACTAACATCTGAAACTAAATCTTCTATTTTTTCTTCTGCGGCCGCTACTCCTAGTTCCTGCGCGACTCCACCTCCCGGAATTAGCGAAGTTATTGCAGCTCCCCAAAAACGATATTTCTTCATCTTCGATTTCAAAGCCAATTCTCTTTGAACTACCTTATTGGAATATTTAATGAAAAAATCTTTCGATATTGTTTCCCCTGCTTCGAGAAGACTGTTTAGCTCTGATCTCATTGAATCAACGGCTTTGTCATCTCGAATAAATCGAATAACCGCATCAATATTGTTTGGCTTTAAATCCGGAATTACGGCATCAAATAAAAGATTAGCCTGTCGCAACAACTCCAAATTATCCACATTATCCCGCCAACTCAACGCATATAGCTTTTCGTAGTAACCCTTTGCATCATCCCAGTCGAGAAATGGACTACCAACCTGATTGCGAATCAAATCGTTTATAAAAATTTGAGCAATCAGTGGCTTAACAATTTCCTTTATATGGCCGACATCCGACTGACTATAACGAGAGCGCTTACGCTCTAGTAAACCATTCAAATGCGTGAGTAATTTCTCTCTGCCAACATTTCCACACTCATTGACATATTGAAGAACCCCCGAATGTACCGTGTTTGTTTCTTCGTTTTCTTCAGAACCATAAAGTTCATGAAAAGAAGAGAACTCGTCTTTAAGCGCTCTCCACTGCGCTTGGACGACACGAAACCAGGGGATCGGATCCTCCAAAGCCAGCTCAACTTTTTTTTTGATTTCTGGAATTTTATCGTCGACGATCTCATTATAATCAATTGTCTTTAGCAGACCTTCAGTCTTGAGTCTGATAAGAGTATCAGCCATCGGTGACAGAAACTCGCGCTGCCCAGACACTACGAAATCAAACGCTTGTGCGTCCATGATAAAACTGTTGCCAATCATCAACGCTGTATAGTCTAGGTCCAACTCTCCGCGAATCTCTTTTGCCAAGGGAAAAACAGCGTGGTCTGGGAGAGGAATACTTAGAAATGGATTGTGTAAACCAAATGCTGTGAACAAAAACTGCATTTCTCACCCCAAGAAGAAAGGACTGTGTCGAAGCTTTCCATTCCACTCTCTATAGTGAATTACTTTCCCGCCACGAGACACAATATGCTTTTCTGGCACATCCGAATTTACAACAGCACCAGCACAGATATAAGACTTACGCCCCAGCTTTACTCCGCCAACAACAAGGGCACCAAGGCCGACGAAAACGTCACTCTCCACAACAGGGGAATCTTCTGAATCTTCATGATGATCCCAGTCCATTGAAGCGTCACTATGCAAATGAGTAAGGGTGCCCAGTATCCGCGACCGATCCCCAATCACAGTGTTTTCAGGAATAAATCCACCAATTACACAGTTTTTCCCAATTTTCGCGCCTCCGCCAATTGATGCGCGATAGATCACTATTGTATCATCTCCAATAATCACACCAGGATCAACGGATGTGTAACTATCCAACACGACCCTTTCGCCGATAGTGACACCTGTGCCGACAACACAATATGGACCGATAAAACATACTTCAGGCAACACAGTATTGACAGTTGGTGCCATTTTTGACTCAACACAACCCGATAACAAACGTAATGGTGCATTTATTACAGCAGTTTCGTGAATACTTCTAACACCCATTTTTTATACCACTTTCAATTAGGGATACCATTTTACCGACATTTCTAAGCGTTTCCTTTGACTTTCCTGTTTCATCACCTTTTGCAGTAAAACCGTGCTCCATGCCACCAAAGCTCGTTAATTCCGCGCGCTGTACTGCTCTAGAAATGTCCCGAGAAATATCAATTGGAACCATATCATCTTCATCTCCATGGAAGATCGACACTGTTCCTTTGCACAACAGAAAGTTAGATAAAATGTTAATGGACGCCATTTCAGAAAAGAGCCGACCAGTCATGTAAAAATCGTCATTTAGGTAGACCGGATTACCGCGCATGGCATCCATCTGCCGCTCCGGCGAAAAGTTCTCTCTTCCCCAAGCTGTCTCTGGGTTCAGAAACGTACGGTTATAATCAAGAACTGGCGCTAGAAGAAAGCGCTTACCCAGCACCTCATTTCCCAACCACCTATCAATCATGATACAAGGTGGTGCGCCAAAACTGATACCAAACAACGATATGCGGCTGTTTGGGATCTTATCCTTTACCCAATGAATTACATTAAACAAATCGAATATTTGAGAAGAAATCGAAAAATGACTTGGTGATAAGTTGCTCTCTCCATGCCCTCGGAAATCAAACCTTAAGGTAGACACACCTACCTCGTTTAAACTTTTCTCCATCGTGACCAGAAAATTCAAGTATTCATTTTTATCCGTCGAAATGCCGTGACACATTATCAACAGCGGCTCGTGACGATTATTGTTTTCATTATTTGCACGCGACAATATTACTGGTATTTTGCAACCATCAACTTCGTGAAAAAAACATTTATTATCCTCCATTACTACACTCCTTCTATTTCCTTGACGTACGACTGAATAAATTTCAACAAGTCATCCACACCAAACAGATCGAGAGCCGCTTTCGCCTCCACGACTGCTTTCAAATGAGTCCTGCTGATAGACGAATGAGACAAGAGGCTATCAAGCAGTTGACTGTACTCATCTCTTATTAATGACCAAAAATGCCTTTCCCCCTCAAGAGGCTCGCGACTTGATATCAGATTCCTTTTAATCCCCGCAGCCAAGACATCGCCAAATTGCTCAAATGCGACACGCCCACGCTGCAACCAAGGCCGATGCGGCAATTGGTATGCGGTACCAGCTGCCGCCTTGCGCACGTGAAAATTGGAAACATAAATAAAATGCCAATCTTCATTGTAAACGTAAGGGAAAAACCCTCTAACATCCGGCACCTTAATTAAGATGCAATTTGCTGCGACACTAACACCTGTTTTCTTTTCTGTTGTAATTCTATTAATATGATCAATTGTTGAAATATCTGGAAAATCCAAAACATAGAACCCCACCATGGAGAAACCTTCACTTAATAAATACACTGCTTTGCGAAACATTCTTTCTTCAATATAAATATCATCATCAAGTAGCATAACTTCGGTAAAACCATTTTTTCTTGCGTGACAAAGTGCAAAATTTCTTTTTGCGGGCAGATCATATGAAACAGAATGTACTAAAGATGGATTATTGCTACTTTTCATGCCTATGAGGTCATGATGAAATGTTTCAAACCCTTGGGCAAATTCATCTGCACTACCAAGCAGAGATAGCACTGAATCCGGCAGCGTAATTGCTGAATTTGAATTTCCGATAACAATAACATTCCTAGCAAATTTCTGGAGATCTTGATAAAATCCGTCAAAACCTATGCACTTAGATAGTATTGTTGGAATATAGATTGCGTCAATTTTTCGCCATTCATCAGGTGTGTGTTTCACGGGCGTCAATTTGAATTGCATAAATTCTCTCGGAACGACACACGAACGTTCTTTTTCTACCACGCTAGCCACAAGCGCTCTCCCCCTCCGTCACGGAAACTAAACAACTTATGGTAGCATACGTCATCTTTGACGTCACATTAAATTTAAGTTCCCTAATACACAGTCGCCCGCTCGCCCCTTGAACTCCAAATATCTACTTTGGGTTGACTTGCCGATTCAAGACATCACATAAAATCATAATGATAACCAGAAGCACTTTTTCCCTAAAAAAAAGCACTTGGTCTATTATCTGCAACCCCAACAGGAAAAATCACTTGCTATATATCCGGGATCACTGGCAAGGAAAGCACGCACTCCTATTCGCGCTGTGCATCAACCTGATCCTGATCCGGGCTCTGATCCTGTTTGCCGACCGCTATACGCTCCCACCCTATATCTCAGACCGCATTCCCGCACTGATCGCGACGGTTGCGTTTATTCTTCTTTTTCATGGCGTTGTTTTTGTCTGGCAAGTGGTTGGGGTGCTGCGCGCCACCCAACTTCAATCGAGCATTCTTGCCAATATCTGGACCGTTGTGACCTATGGGGTGATTGGGCTTTCTCTGGTCTTTACCGTACTCAGCATCGCGGCCTCTTTCCGCGCCCTCGCCCCGGAGCGGTTTATACCGGTCAACCTGATGGAGCTTGAAGATGCCCGCGCCAGCCAGTATGCGCTGACACTGAGTCCGGATAACACCCGCATTCACATCACCGGCACTTTTGCACTGGGTATGGCGCAGCGCTTGGCTGCCCTGCTTGACGAAAATCCGGGTGTGACCGGCATCGCCCTGCACAGTGATGGCGGGCATGTCTATGAAGGGCGCGGTGTCGGCTTCCTGATCCGGAATCGGGGTTTGGACACTTATGTGTTTGAAGCCTGTAGCTCCGCCTGCACGACCGCCTTTATTGGCGGTGCCAAACGCTATCTTGGGCCCAATGGGCGGCTTGGCTTCCATCAATACAAGATCGATCTCGACTACCCCGTGCCGCTTTATGACATCAAGGGCCAGCAGGAAAAGGAAATCACCTTCTATCGCAGCCAGGGCATTGCCGAGGGTTTCTTGAAGCAAGTCTTCCTCGCCCCGCATTCAGGGATCTGGTTTCCGGAGGTGGCGGAGCTGATGGAGGCCGGGGTTGTTGATGGAGTGGTTGAGGAGTGAGCGTGCCGGACCAGCGCAGTCTGCGCGCGGCTTTGCCGTGCTCGACCTTCAGACTAAAAACGTGCCACTGGCACGTTTTTTGAACGCTCTCAGCCTTCAAGTTATGAGCGTTCCCTTTGCCCTCACCCCACCCAGAATGCAAAAAGGCCCGCCTAATGGCGAGCCTTCGATATTTCCGGGGTTAGAAGTTTATCCCCCCGCTGCCCAAAACAAGATATCTATTGTTCGACAGACCTCAAGGTATGATCCAAAATGTGACCAACATACATGTTTCGGTACCAACCTACGTTTTGGTAAGGGCGGTTGCCAGGCAATGTCCGATCAATATCAATTTTACGTTTTTCGTTTGCTGCGTTGAAATCATCAATTGCAAGCAACTCACCACACCAGCGATTTGCTGTAAAGAAAGAGATGTCATCAAAATACATGCTCACTGCCGGCAAATAACAATCCGGATGGAATTTCAAGGCCTCAAGGCAGGACATCGTCGATGAATAGTAATCAACATCAATTGAGATGAAGGCAATAGGATTTGATCGATACCACCCCTCCCGCTCACCCGCCGTATCCTTAACGTCCCCGAAAACGATTTCTGCGTCTTTTACATTTTCGAGCAGTTGATCCTTGTTGAACATAACGAAATCGCCTTTTCCCCAAATTTCCGGGTGATCTTTATAATCGACCGGATCAGGCAGGCCTTTACCATTATCATATCCAACAACATGGACTTTGATACCGTACTCATCTTCGATCAACCGCGCGATACGTTCCATAGCCATCAGACCGCCACCGGTCGAAACCCCAAACTCAATAGCAGAAATAGACGACACGCCAATCTCTCGTGCATACAGAGCAGCCTTGATCATGCCGTGAGCGTAACTTGCTCGCTTGATGGTATTGAATCGCTCTTTTTCTTCTAGGGTTCCAAAATACTTAACCCATTTTTTCTTCCAGCTCATAAGCATTGTACTAAAAAGGCCCTTTTCCCAAAGAATGACTTATCGACATATGCATTTGCTTCAACGACGAAGGCATCATGCTTGTATAATGGCGAACCCCCAACAGACAACTGTAGCTCGTTCGATTACCTCATTCTTCTCAGAGCAAGCGTATTGATACAAGCATTATTAGAGCTCACCAAATATCTATCGCGGATTTTCGCCCCCTTTTTTAGTCGGATTACACTGAGTATATGCTTAGGCTGCCAAGTGGCATCGGGTTGCCGTCGAGGGAGATCGCAAGGGCCAGAAAAGTGGATCTTATCGCGGGTTCCTCGAAGGTCTCCCGGCAGGCAACATAACCAATTACAAGTCCGGGCAAGATCCGGTCAAATGGGTTGCGACCGGCACCAAGATCGATCCCAAGGAGCTGGAAGAGGCGAGAGCCGAAACAGCGGCTCGCAAGGCAGCCCAGGAACAGGAACTCCGCGCGCAATATCGGGCTGTCGCCAAACGCGCCTACGGGATTTTCCAGAACGCCGCCCCCGCGCCGACCAATCACGCCTATTTGCAAACCAAGCAGGTTCCTGCAGGCGATCTGCGCATTGATCAAGCGGGCAACCTTCTGATGCCGATGGCCAATGACAAAGGCTTTATCGAGAACATCCAGACCATCCATCCCGATGGTACTAAAATGTATCTCAAGGACGGGAAGAAGCGCGGCCTGATGCATGTGATCGGAGGTGACCCCAAGGGTCCGATGATCGTCACTGAAGGTTATTCAACGGGCCAAAGTTTGCATATGGCCAGCGGGCTGACGGTCGTTGTTGCGCTCGATTCCGGCAATCTCGCCCCGGTGGCCGAGGCCCTTCACAAGAAGCATCCGGATCGCGCCCTGGTAATTGCCGCCGATGACGATCATGCCAAGCAGATCAATGCCGGGATCAAGGGCGCTGAGCGAGCATCTGAGCTGACCGGGGCGAAGATCCTGCGTCCAGATCTAAATGAGGATGAAAAAGCCAAAGGCCTGACCGACTTTAACGACATTTATCAGGAACGTGGTCTTGAGGCCTTGAAAGGTCTTGTCACCGAGCAGCTCGGCCTAAGTAAACCGAAGGCCAAATCCAGAACACGGGGACGCGAGCAGCAGACCGCCAGCTTGGACGCCTGATCCAGCTTTGCATCCCTTGGGCCGGTGGCGGAATGAATGCCACCGGCACCTTTTTATCGAGACTGGAACCATGCCATGGCCACCGAACGCCACGTCATAAAAACCTATCTGAACGACGAAGAGAAAGAGCGCATTGATCAGCTTGCCCATCAGATGCGTCTGTCCCGCTCTGAACTGCTCAAACGCTTGTTGATGAATACCAAGCTGCCCAGTGCCAGCGACTTCGCCGCATGGCAAGGCATTCGAGATTTGCTCAAGGTCAACGCTGACCAGGCAATGCTCGGGAACCTCTTCAAACTCGCCCTTGATGAACCGCTTTCAGCAGACCTTCTCAAAAAGTTCGATGATCTGATCCGCGATATTGAAGAAACACAGGCAGAGCTCAAAGCCGCCATTGGCGAGATCCGTGATCAGCTTCAGCCAGGCATTCGCAAACAGGCCAAGTCATGATCGCGACCAAGATTGGCAAAAAGTCAGGGGTGCCGGATAATTACACGCGCCTTGGGGAATACATCGCAGCCGCCGAGGAAAAAGGCGAGAAACTCCATCAGTTCTGGATCCGCAATTGCGATGCCGGCACAAATATCGAGGATCTTGATCTGGCCCTTCTGGAGATCGAAGCGGTTCGACGACTGAAACCTGATATTGCCGACAAAACCTATCATCTTGTCATCTCATTTCGTCCTGGCGAGCAAGACAAACTGACAAAGGATGATCTGATGGCCATCGAGGCGGAATATGCCAAGGCACTTGGCTACGGCGATCATCAGCGTGTGGCGGGAACGCATATCAACACCGATAATTTCCACATGCACATCGCCTTTAACAAGGTGCATCCGGAAACGCTCAAGGTGATCACACCACATAGGGACTTTAATATCCTTGCCAAGGTCTCGCGCGAAATGGAGAGGAAACACGGTCTCGCCATCGATCCTGGCATGACCGATGGCAAGGAGCGTGATCCAAACAAGCTGTCCCCTGCAGCTCGAAACTATGAGGCCCATACCTGGCAGGAATCATTCCAGAGGCATGTGTTGAAACATCGTGAGGAAATATTGGAAGGTTTGGGGAACGCGACAAATTGGCAGGAATCGCACGAGGTTCTGGCTAGATATGACATCAGCCTCAAGTTGCGCGGCAATGGCATGGTGCTGATGAGCCCAGATGATCAGGCAATGAAAGCCAGTCAGCTAGATCGATCTTGTAGTAAGAACAAAATGGAAGAGCGGTTTGGGATGTTTGAGGTGCGGCAAACCGGATTAACCAAAGAAGGCAAATACCGAACCAAGTTAGATCGAAGCTACAAGCCTCGACCGCTCGTTCGAAATCACAACACTTCGCTTCTCTGGCGACGCTATCTCAGCGCTCGGAGATTCATACATCAGCAGCCAAGTATGACCAATAGAGCTTTGCGGAATTGGAAGGCGTTTCTTCTGATGGAATCATCTCAGGATCCGCTCGCAATGGTACTAATCATTGCACATCGTGAGATGCTCGGTGTTTTTTCGGGTAAGCCGGTACAGCCCCATTCCCAAACATCCACTCCAGAAAAAAACATAGCCTTAGGCACACTGAGCTAGAGTAAGACATCTAAGCTATCCCTAGCCATCTTAACGTTTTAACTGCCTCACTATCGCAAGAACTATCAGCTGAATATTCAACTCAGCATACATGAACTCTCATTATGACATATCGAACAACGCTGAAGAGATGCGACGATCTATGCGAATATTGAAGAGGTCTCGCTAAATGTCTTCTCCAATGCAGCCCCTAGAATATGAGCAGCCTCAGCCAACTCGTCTTCAGTCGAATATCTGCCCACGCTAAGCCTTATAGATGCCCCGGCTTCGTCATCGCTTAGGCCTATTGCTCGAAGCACGTGCGATGGTTCGGGAATCCCGCTTGTACAGGCTGACCCGGTTGCTGCTGCAAGATTTGGTTGAACCCTACCTAAAAGATCAGCAGCAACAACCCCTTTGAAGCCAATATTGATGTTGCCAGGATGGCGGTACTTTGGATTGTTTGGACCATTTATCCAATTAGGATACGGCAGTGTCCTAAGGCGCTCGAGAAGGAAGTCTCTGCGACATGCTAAAATTTCTCGTTCAATAGTGGAATGTTCATTGGAGGCAAGCTTTGCTGCACAACCAAACCCAACACACAGAGCTGTTGGCAACGTTCCAGACCTCAACCCATTTTGCTGCCCTCCACCGTGCACAAGTGGCTCGATTCTACTCTGAAGCTCTCTCCTGATAAACAGAGCGCCGACCCCCATTGGTCCGTACATCTTATGAGCAGATAGACTTAGCAAGTCAGCCCAGTCTGCAAACATTGACATTTCTATCGCACAAGGTGCTTGCGCTGCATCACAGTGTAGCAAACCGCCGACTTGAGAAGTCATTCGCGCGATTTCAGAAATATCTTGCAGCGTTCCAATCTCGTTGTTCACAGCCATGACAGAAACTAGCAGAACATCTTCGTCAAGTTCAGCAGCCAAGAAATTCAGATCAAGACGTCCTTCAGAGTCTACCGGTATTCTTTTGACCTTAAGCCCAAACCGACGCTCCAGTACACGCCCCACCTCAAGAACGCATTTATGCTCCGTAGCGCCTAGTAGAATTCTATTTCGGGCCCCACCAACTGCATGCCCTGCAACTCCCAACAATGCCATGTTATTGGCCTCGGTTGCTCCAGATGTGAAGATAATCTCATCTGCATCTGCACCGATCATTGCAGCTACTGCATCTGCTGCAACTTCAATCGACTTAGAAGCTTCCCAGCCGACTGCATGGTCCGACGAATGGGGATTCCCAAATTTTTCGCCGAAATAGGGCTGCATAGCTTCACGAACCCTAGGGTCGAGCGGTGTTGTCGCATGGTGATCAAGATATATCATGTTGTGATTTTGCACTTACACATCAAATACTTAACTTCAAATCAACCTCGAATTAATAACACGAGCGCTTGTTCTCTGCCTTTCTGGAGGATATCTCCAGGAATGAAATTGACCCTACTACATTTTATGCGTTAATGTCGACCTGGATCAACAATCCAGGACAAAAAGCGATGCCACGCGGCCCAATTTTTCAAGACACATATAAGCCTCAGTTTTCCGGACACGAAACCTTTCCGTTACGCTACGGATGGCTAAAAAAGGCTTATGATGCGGTCGCGGAGCGTGCCGGAGATCCGAACAGCAAAGCTGTCTTCACTAGTGAAGATGCAATCGCGCGGTTTGGGGTTGGCAAGAATATGGTCTCCTCGATGCGTCATTGGGCGACCTGCTGCGGCATTATCGCCGATGGCGAAAGCGCGAACGAGCTGACTACCACTGAGCTTGGAGATCAAATTTTTGGCAAGAACGGGCTCGATCCGTATATGGAGCATCCTGCAAGCCTTTGGTTAATTCATTGGCATTTAGCAGGGCGACCCGAAAAAACCACTTGGCATTGGAGTTTCAACAATTTTCCGGGTGCAACATTTGAACGCGAGAGACTTGTTCAAGCCCTTGAAAAAGTTGCGGAAGATCGTGCTTGGCCACGAGTTTCTGCTACTACAGTTAGGCGTGATGTAGAGTGTTTTCTCCGCACCTACGCTGCGAAGATTCCTTCTGGCAAGACTTCGCCCGAAGACACACTAGAATCCCCACTTTCGGAGTTAGGGTTAATCAAAGCGGTTGGCAAGCGAGATGGCTTCAGATTTGCCCGTGGCCCAAAATCCACCCTAGGGAACGGTGTGTTCTTGTATGCTTTGATAAATTTCTGGAAACACTATTCAACGGCACAAACATTGTCTTTTGAGGCTATTGCTCATGAACCCGGATCTCCGGGGCGCGCGTTCCTTCTCGACGAAAACGACATTGCTGATCGATTACTTGATCTTGAGGAGTTCACTGACGGCGCTTTCCGATGGTCTGAAACTGCAGGCCTCAAACAAGTATTTCGCGAAGTGTCTCTAGCAGAGGATACCGCACTCGACTATGCCGTCTCAGACTATCAACCTAAGAAAGCAAAGGCAGCTGCGTGATGGCACTCGAAGATAGCGTATATGTTGCAAGACGCTTCCAACGCTCTATCCGTATCGACTCAGACTACAACGATGCGGCTGCTTTGGAAGGCTATGTCTGCCCCAAGTCCTCGATAGAGGTATTGCTCTCTATCGGACAACACGTATCGGAAACTGGTCATGGCGCCTTTACGTGGACCGGCCCATATGGAAGTGGGAAGTCGAGCCTTGTCGTTGCATTAAGCGCACTACTGGGTGGCGATAGCGCACTTAAACAAAAGGCCGAAGTGTCGATTGGAAAGACCGCAGCAAAACAGATCTATGCTGCTTTGCCTCCCAAAACAAAAGGATGGCGCACCATTCCCATCGTTGGTCGTCGTGATGACGCGGCAACGGTTATAGGGGAAACCTTGCAAGAACAGGGGCTGGTCAGCCCATCGACCAAAGGACACTGGACCGACGACGCAGTAGTTTCAGCCCTAACAGAACTAGCGCATGCGAAACCCCGCACATATGGCGGCGTGATCCTTTTCATTGACGAAATGGGAAAGTTCCTGGAGTCCGCTGCTCAAGAAGGCGCTGACGTTTATCTATTTCAGTTACTCGCTGAAGCCGCGTCACGTAGTTCTGGTCGATTGATTGTAGTTGGAATTCTTCACCAAGCTTTCGAAGAGTATGCCAACCGCCTATCTCGCGAAGTGCGTGATGAATGGTCGAAAATACAAGGGCGTTTTGTTGACCTCGCCGTCAATGCTGCAGGTGAAGAGCAGATAGAGTTAATCTCACGTGCAATCGAAAACGGTCGTACCGCATCCGAACCTGGAAAGATTGCGTGTGTCGTTGCGTCGGAAATTAAACGTCAGCGCCCTGCAGCATCTACCTATCTAGCAGAAACCCTTGAGGGATGCTGGCCTTTACACCCCGTCACAACTTGCTTGCTCGGCCCCATATCGCGTCGCCGCTTTGGCCAAAACCAACGAAGCATTTTTGGCTTCCTTAATTCAGCAGAGCCTTCTGGTTTTCAAGATTTCATTCGCCACAACACCGAGGATAGCCTTTACGAACCCGACCGCCTTTGGAACTATCTGCGTATCAACTTGGAACCCTCTATTCTCGCCTCACCAGACGGTCACAGATGGGCGATGGCAGCAGAAGCAATCGAGCGCTGCGAGGCGCTTGGTGGCGATGAGCTCCACCTTAAACTATTGAAGGCAATAGCACTCATTGACCTCTTCAAGGAGAGATCCGGTCTAGTGCCAACGAATGAGCTACTCGCTGCTTGTGTAGACGGAACGTCAAAAGCGCAGATTGACGCAACCCTCCAGCAGCTTAAGTCCTGGTCCCTTGTCATATACAGAAAGTTCGCCGACGCCTATACGATATACGCTGGCAGTGACTTCGACATTGACCGCGCGGTGCAAGAAGCACTAGAGCACGTTCGGGAAGTGGATTTCACTGCCCTGCAAAAGCTGGCAGGACTGCAGCCAATCCTCGCAAAACGTCACTACCATGAAACAGGAGCCCTACGTTGGTTCAACGTTGGCGTCACAGCCTTGAACAGCCTTAAAGAACGAGTTCGCACCTACCATCCTCATGCAGGTACAATAGGTCAATTCCTATTAGCGATACCTACAGAAGGAGAAACAAGTGAACAAGCCCAGGAGATTTGTCGCGCAGCAGCCGATGGATCTAAAGAATGGGATGTCGCGACGGGCATGTCACAGAGAGCCTGGGCAATTACAGACTTCGCGCGAGAACTGATTGCGCTTCACGAAGTGCAAGAAGAACACACAGACCTTGCGGGCGATGCCGTGGCACAACGCGAGCTGCAAGCCCGCCAGGCTGTCTTGCAGGGACAAATTGAAGAAGAAATTCGTCGCGCGCTCGATAACGCCACTTGGTATCTAAAAGACCGGGAGCCACAACAGTGGCGACATGCAGAACTCAACAATGTTGCTTCAGAGCTCGCAGCTGCGCGCTATCCCAATTCCCCTAAACTTAACAATGAACTTCTCAATCGCATTAAGCCCTCAAGCAATGCAACTGCTGCGCAAAACGCTTTGCTCCGTGCGATGGTCTCAAAAGAAGGCTCACCGCGCCTAGGTATTGAAGGATATCCTGCCGAAGGCGGCCTTTACGCGTCACTTTTGGAGGCAACAGGCCTCTACGATGACCATGGAGAAGGGTGGGAGTTTAGCTCGCCCTCAAATACTAATGACCCTTGCGGCCTTCATTTACTGTGGGAGGCTGCAAGTGAACTACTCAAACAAGCGGGCGACCGCACAGTAAACGTGGCAGAAATTTATGATCTTTGGTCGAAGCCGCCATTTGGCGTAAAAGACGGCCTTATGCCCATACTTGCGGTAGCCTTCATCCTTTCCCAACGTGAACAGGTTGCCCTATACCGAGAGGGTGTTTTCCAAGCGCGCTTCAAAGACATTGATGTAGAAATTCTTGCAAAGGATGCAAAGGAGATTCAACTGCGTTGGATGGATCTCTCTGTATTATCCAGACGCCTGCTCTCAAGCATGGCGGAAGTTGTTCGGGACCTCGACACAAGCAACAGTCTTACACATCTAGCACCGATTGATGTCGCGCGCGGACTGATCGCAATTTTCGACCGACTTCAATCGTGGACCAAGCGCACAACACAGCTTTCCGCGAACGCCATAAGAGTGCGCGACCTGTTCAAACTTGCCAATGACCCGAATAAGTTCCTATTTGATGATATTCCAGCAGCTTTCGGTGAACGAGGCGCTCTGGAAAGTGAAACAGAGATCCAATCAGTCGTAAATGATGTCCGTGCCGGGCTTGAAGAACTGGTCGATTCATATCCGTCAATGCTTGTCCGCCTAACGGACCTTATGCTTGCTGAACTGCAAGTACCCAATAAGTCTCCACAAGCATTGGGCGAATTACGCGAACGCGCAGAGAACATCGTCGAGATCAGCGGCGACTTCCGCCTTAACGCTTTCATTGGTCGACTAGCTCGGTTTGAAGGAACAGTTGAAGACGTCGAGGGCATTACAAGTCTCGCAGCGAACAAACCCGCTAGAGATTGGACTGACCCTGACCTGGATCGGGCATCAGTTGAAATAGCCGACCTCGCACAAAAGTTTATCCGGTCAGAGAACTTTGCTCGTGTCAAAGGACGCTCTGACAAACGTCACGCCATGGCAGTGGTAGTAGGCGTAAATGGTCGCCCTGCGCCCCTCCATGCGGAATTCGAAGTAATTGAAGGTGAGCGAGAGCAGATCGACAAAATCATTTCTCAACTTGAAAGCGTCATTGATACTAGCGACTACAGAAAGCGCAGGATGGTGCTTGCAGCACTAGCAGAGCTAAGTTCGCGCTTCATGGTAGATGTCGGTAAAAACAACGAACCCCCAACTGAAAGAGTAGTCTCGTGACGAACTCATCAGAAAAACACGTCCTAGGCCTGTCGGGAGGAAGAGATAGCGCCGCCCTTGCAGTCTATATGCGCCAACATCACCCCGAACTGGACATAGAATATTTCTTCACGGACACCGGCAAAGAATTGCCTGAAGTTTATGAATTTCTTGGGCGTCTTGAAGGTTTTTTGGGCAAATCTATCCTTTACCTAAACCCTGATCGCGACTTCGATTTCTGGCTCAAACAATACAATAATTTCCTTCCGTCACCGCAAACGCGCTGGTGCACCAGGCAACTTAAACTCCGCCCCTTCGAGCATTGGCTTCGCCCAATCCTAGCAGATGGGGCCACAGTCTACAGCTACGTCGCAATCAGGGCGGATGAGGAATATCGCGAAGGCTACAGCTCAAAACACGAGCGGCTGAAGGTTAGATTGCCCTTCAAGGAAGCCGGGATTGATAAACCAGGTGTAATTGATCTCCTCGATGCGTCGGGACTAGGCTTGCCAAAGTATTACGACTGGCGCTCTCGCAGCGGCTGCACCTTCTGCTTTTATCAGCAGAAAATAGAATGGGTGCGGCTCAAGGAACAACATCCTGACGCATTTGAAGAAGCGAAATCATATGAGAAGGATGCCGTTGAAAACGGCTCCCCGTTTACTTGGTCACAAGGTGAATCTCTTGAAGAGATGATGCAACCTCAACGAATCAAGCAAATAAAGCAGGACTATCAAAAACGACTTGAGAGGGCAAAATTGCGCCACCAAATCAATCCACTTAGACTAAACGATGAGGAAATCGATATCGACGATATCTTTGGCCAATCGAAAGGGTGCCTAACTTGCCACAAGTAAAATACGGGATCACCGAAAACCGATGATCCGTAGGTTACACCAATATTATATACCCGATAGCAAAACACTCAATCGGTATCGTCTTTCTACTCAATTGAGAGCTAAATCTCGCTCTTGGGCAAATCGAATACGAATGGGCTCATTAGCGAACAAATTTTTCAACTTCATCACACAAGTAATCAAGCGCAGTGTCATCACCTCGACTGTCAAGCATTGAGAAAAGCAAAGGAAACCCCGCGTTAGCATAGCTATTTGCTATTCTCATCATATCCCCGGCTCGATCAACAATATTCGGGTCTTCGCTCTCTGCAATAGCAAGAAGGGTCAACGCAGTTGGCCGCCAACTGTCCGAGCCGATAACCACGCCTTCCGCTGCCTTGTACGTTTTACCCTTAACTTCAGTTGGCTTAAGGCCATTTTGAACAGCCAACATGATTGCGAAAAACCAAATGTCTACATTTCGATTGAACGGTTGATTCAAGGGAGACGCGCGCTGTCCTTCTCGGCGCTGAACATAGGTATCAATTTTCTCCCTAAAATCATCAAGAATCGCTATGTCTAGTCCCGCAAACGGATTGTCCATACCAATATCCTCTCAAGCTGCATCTGTAGAGTTTTCATAGCGATCGCAAAGCGCGCAGGTCTCTAGGTACCTGCAATCACATGAGAGGACTTTTACCTCTTTGGTACCAGGATCGTTCTTCAGAATTTTGGGGTAGTGCGCAGGATTAGTCAGGGTCAAACCTTCTGCTGACCTTGTATCTAGTATTTCCTCACACCCTTTGATCTCATCATGAGTCAATAAAAGTATCAATTGCGCACTGTTTTCAGACGCTGTCTTAACAACTTCCGACTTCACAAACCCCGACATCATTCCGAGGGGAGTATCGATTACGTTTGGTGCCTCTACACCACTAATTTTTGTCAAAGCCAAAACAAATGAAATAGTCAAGGCTCGACGAGAAGCTCCGTTTAAGTCCATTGAAGGGTCAAGAACTGAATCTCCCCGGCCAAAGACGACTATCCGGAATTCCGGTGTTATTTCCGCCCTGGTGATCAACGCACTCTCTTCGTCTGCCCCGATCATTTTAAGAAAGAGCCTATTCATCGCGTCCGAGACTTGCTTAACTTCCTGAGTTTTCATTCTCTCTAATGATCGCTCAACAATATTCCTCATATCAGTGGCCACATTGAGCTCTCTAGAAATTTTCTCGCCCTTCTCCACCCGAGCTGACAGTGTGCGGAACTTTAACTCTAGTTCGTTCTTCTCAGAACGCTTAAGTTTTATTTTCTCATCTAACCGCGCCTCATCCATCGCAAGTTGTCGAAGTTGATTGCTGTATGTTTCCTTCATATTCTGAAGCCTTTTAACATCGGCATCAGGAATACTGTTGAGTTTCGCTTCAATTTCAGCTTCTTTTTGACCGATCTCTTCGTAGACATACCGTATATTCTGTCTTTCCTCGAAGGCATCTGAATAGAGAGCAATCCAGCTAACAGGGTCATCAGAGAAAAGAGGTTTTCCCTGAAAATACAGATCAGACACCTTAGCCTTTACGCTATCGGCATCCCTGCTATCCTCGATCAGTTGCTTAATATGGCTACGTCGTCTCATTCCATCTTCGCTATGCGGATCAAGGCTTTCCCCGCAAATGCAGTCGCTATGGGTAAGGCGATCTTCGAGGATTGGGATAGTCTTATTGGGAATTTGCCCTTTCAGCCTCAAGTCATCTAGTATCTCACCTGCCTTTTTGAATTGCCTGCCCATCATGTATTTTGCGAGGACACTCGAAGACAGCAATTCAGCCTGACGCACTTCAGTCCTCTTTCTCTGGTCCTCCAAACGCTTGCGTTGCGACTGAGTCTCATGCAACTCTTTAGCTAACTCTTCTCTATTCCCCAACTTTAGAGCGTTGAATAGCTCCTTATCCACCTTGTGATACTTATCTTTGAGGTTCGCGGCTTGGTCTTTTGTCTCTTCAAATTTCCGAGATAGCTCTGGCAATATTTGCTCAATTGCATCCAACTTTTCTTCGACAGCACGAGTCTCTTCATTCCCGGCTTCTTTATCGAACTGAGAGCGTAGTTTTTTTTCGTTAGATTTTAGGTGTTCTATCGCGCTTTCTAAAATTGATAGGCCCATCATTTTCTTGATGGCTGCACGCACCTTATGTTGTTGATCAGCTTGCGGCCCTTCAATGAAGCTTAATGCTCGATCACCATCGGTGAAAAACACCTCTCGAAGCTCTGCAGGAAAATGCTGTTGAACATGATTGTAGGGACTGATGATCGGTTCAAAGCCAGAGTCCTTTATATGAAACAAAGTAAGACTGGATTTCGGCCTTACACTGAGCTCCCCATTCGTTTCAACGGAGCGCTCCAACAAGTAACGCTGCCGTCCGTCACGATTTTCTATCTCGTATTCTATCTCAACTTTTGTCTCGACGATCTTTGAATTAGGTTGCCCCATTGGTCGAATCTTATATCCAGAAGGCAGAGCGTTGTCCCCAATCAATCCCCATTGCAATGCGGTTAAAAGAGTAGTTTTGCCACTCTCATTCGCCGCCCTTATAACTGTGATATTACGCTCAGCATGGGTCGAAAACCTTATATCCAAGCCACTCAGCAGGCGAAATCCGTCAATTCTAGCGCGAACAAGAAGCATTATTCCGCCCCCTTAGCGTTATCATTATGCAAACCGATAAAAGCACTGACTCGGCTGATTACTTCTCCAATTTCAACCGCGATGTTGGTCTTTTGAAATAGGTGAGCGCGCTCTTTTTGAATGACATCGCTGAGCGCCTCAGCCATTTCCTCATGATAACCCAAACATCGTTGCTCAGTGTTTTTTACTTCTTCAAGCAGAACCTTCACTATCTTCTCGTCTTTAAAAGACATTTACCCCTCCCCTAATAGCCCTCTGAGTTTCTCGACTGCGTCAAATGGCCCACCTTTCGATGCCCCATTTCGACTTAAACGGGCGAACTCCCACACACGGTTAAGCTCTGAATTAACGATCTTCTTTGCATCATTGTCCAACACTCCACCATCAATTGCCCCTGGGGGAAGTGTCACGAGGTCATGAATAACTGCTGCCTGCTTTCCTATATCCTTACACCGACGTAACAAGCGCCCTCGCCTCTGAACCCACTGTCGCTCAACTGTCGTACTAGCCAGAATGTAGGCCTTCATTATTTGTGGTACGTTCACCCCCTCATCCAACACTCGCTTGGCCGTAAGCACTTGCAAAGAACCAGATTGAAATTGACTAAGAATTCGCGACGCCTTTTGCGACCTTCCCGTCTCGTCAGATGTGAGCTGATGATACCTTATTCCCTTGTTCCTCAGCAGGGAGTTTACGCTTTCGAGCTGCGAGGGATCTTTGTCTGTGGCATATACGAGTGTGTATTTGAGATCGCGGCTACTTTCCGCATCTAACAATTTTTCTAAGACTAAGATTTTCGATGAAGCCGTCTCAAGGATCCTTCGTCTTTTCAGAATCAGGCGTTCAAGTTCTTTATCCTTAACCCCTTCCCTCACCTTCCATGACAGCTTAGCGATCTTTTCAGTGGTCTCTCGCCAGCTATCCATTTCATCGTCATTTAGCTCGACAAAATCGACGTGGTAATCGTACGGAGTGAGACAATGGCCAATAGCCTGTTCTAGCGCATAGCAGAAACATGGTTTCCCGAAAAACTTAAACAGCGCTTCGGTGCCTTCACTATCGTACTGCCGAACAGGAGTAGCAGATAATCCCAAGCGAAAATTGAAGCATTCTGGAGGATTACTTGTAAAGCTTTGCGCACCAAGATTGTGACACTCATCAGCTATCAACAATTTCGACCCATCGTACTCTGATATCTGTTCAATAAACTCAGCAGTACAAAGGGTATCATTTGACACGACAAGGGCTTCTACATTACTGACACCTTTGCGCAAACGACGTCTTGCATTTACGATTCCCAATGCTCTTTGCCTTGGTCCTGCGCAGCGAGACATATTGATTGGTTTGATACCAAATTGAGCTATCTCATCACACCACTGACTGATTAGGACATCGTAGGGTGCGGCAACCACAATCAGGAGTTGCTTCTCAAGCGCATAAAGATGATGAGCACATATCATCGAGGTTAAAGTTTTCCCGGATCCAGTGCACATTTCGAGTATACCTCGACAACCAGCATCTAGCCACTTGCCTACTGCCTGACCTTGGTGAGCATATTCACCTGACTGATATTCAATCCAATCTGGAATTTCAAAGCTACGTTTGCCTTGCGCATCCAACATCCTTTCAACATCAATCGGCTCCTCGTCTAAGCCATGGGCCCTTCTCCATAGCCTCAAAAAATCCTTCTCGTCTGGTTGTCGCTCGCCTTTGTATTCCCTAACTATTTTCTCGCGTAGAGCGTCTGAAATAGGGATGATCACACAATGTTCGTCGCCTCCGCTCCACAAAGTTTCGAACTCAGACACAAGAGTTGCGCAAATTTCCGCCCCGTCATCGGTCTTCCAGCTCTTCGCTAAACTCAATTGCTCTCTATTTTTGCCTAGTCCATGACCAGTCATATTAGCTGACCCGTGAAGAACGACACAATCTGCTCCAGATTCAAAGATCCAAACCTTTGGATGGAACAGAGCGTCACGCATAACAGCGACTTTCAACTCAAGCCGACCCTTTGTTATTAGCCAGGCTAAACAAGAGAGTGTATGGGATGCTAAATCATGTGCATTCGGTAAAGCCCCTTCAAACAACTTTTCAACTACGGAATCCACCTGTTCCGAGTTGCTTTGAAGAGCTTCTTGGTCTTGCTTACTAATGAACGGGCTGACTATTAGGCGCAAAGTTTCTTCTGAACTTCGCAGATATTGAGCGAGCCCTGGTGCTATTTCGGAAAATGATCCACTTGAGAAAAAGCCCATCATAATAGAAACGCGCTTTGACACTGAAAATGCCGGGGATATGAATTCTCCTGCAGCGTCATCGCGAGGAAGAATGAAAATCGGCTTTGACGCACTCAAATGATCGCGAAACTCACTCACAACACCCGCCTAAACATTTAACCTCTCAAACGAAACACCAGTTAACTCTTCCCAACCAAAACTGTCCCTCAGGCGTTAACTTCGCTCTGGGCACCCCTTACCGTTGAGCATGGCACCGCCATGCGAATAAGCAGGAAGCCCGTTTGGGCTGTTTGGTGGGCCCACCAAACCTATCCTGCCCCCGTCACGACAGGTGAAAGTTGTGCCATCCCGTGCACCATCATGCAATCTTTTGCATTTTCGTGCAATCTTATGCACTCTCATGCAATCACATGCAGTGCCTTGTATTTGCAGGATTTTCTTAAATACCTATCCTTAAGAGAAATCGCTGTTTTACCCTTGCGCATCAGCAATCCCGAAAGGTAATCAATCTGATCCAACCTTCGAGGATACAATCAGTGCATGTAGCAATCTACGCCCGCCACTCAACGGACAAACAGGAAACCAGTACTCAGGATCAGATCCGCCGCTGCCGAGAATATTGCAGCGTCAAAGGCTATCAGGTTGCCGACGTGTTTTTTGATGAGGGCATTTCAGGTTCTCACATTGCTAACCGCCCTGGTATCGGCGCTCTTCTGGTCGCAGCCCTCAACGGACGATTTGAAGGTGTCGTTGCGGAGGATCTGAGTCGCATCAGCCGAGACCAGGCCGATACGGCCAATTTCTTCAAAAAGATGATGTTCTTGGGCCTTCCTGTTGAGACCGTCACAGATGGGGTAATCAACGAGCTGCATATTGGCCTGAAAAGCACCATGAATGCGCTCTATCTCAAGGATCTGTCGGACAAGACCCATCGTGGGGTGATCGCGGCTGTTCTGCGTGGCGGTGTGCCGGGTGGTCAACTTTATGGCTACGATCTTGTTCATGCCCTTGACGAATTTGGAGAACCTATTCGCGGCAAGCGCAAGATTAATGAAGAACAAGCAGAAATCATTCGCGAGATATTTGAATATTATGCCGAAGGCAGAAAGCTGAAACATATCTGCGACGATTTGAACCGACGCGGCATTGACTCCCCCAAAGGCGGAAAATGGGCCCCTTCAAGCCTTGTCGGATCGTTTGTTCGCCAAACGGGCATGTTACGCCAAACGCTCTATAACGGTGTCGTTACCTTCAACAAAATGCAGTACCGCAAACATCCGGAAAACGGCAAACGCCTATCAATCATGCGCCCGGAAAAGGAATGGATCACAGTCCCAATCCCCGAACTGACCATCATTGACGATGAGACTTTCACAAAAGTCCAGAAGGCTCTTGATGAACGATCCAGCAAGCACCTTCAGCGCAAAATGATACCAACCGTGATGACAGAAGAGGAGAAGCGCGAAAAATCCATTCGCTGCTCAAAGGAATGGCGTCGCAATCAAGCTGCAACGAAGAAGCGTGCCAATGCGGTGTTTGGCGGCAAACTCTATTGCGGGGAGCACGATCAGAAAATCACAGCGACCTATGCAAAGCATTATTCCTGCCCTGTCAAAGGCTGCGCGAACAGGAACCTTCACTATGACGAGATCATCAAGCTAGTGTTGGATGCCATCGCTGACCTCGACGAAGCAAAGATCATCGAGCATTTCGAGAGCGAGGAGATACAGCAAGTTCGCGCTCACCACGCACGCGAGATTGAACGCCTGAATCAGCATCTCGAGGATCTTCGCGCTAGCATCAACAAGGTTATCGATGCCCTGGGCCCAGATGCACGTTCAACTGAAATACGAGCATTTTTCGACGACAAAGCAGAACAGATCCAACGCAGGAAGCTTGATATCGCACATCACAAACGTGAGCTTGCTGGCTCCACACCGCCTAGAAAACTTAAAAACATTATCCAAAGACACCAAAATCTGGTCGCAAATTTGCGTGCCTGGTCTCGAGATCCTGAAGCCGTAGCTTGTATGCGCCAGATAATTGACCGCTTAACCCTCGACACTGCTTCACAGAAGAAAGGTAAAGCCATTTGCACAGCGGATTTCGACCTTCAATCGATAATTTCAACCAACAAAAGACCGTAAGGTCAGGAAATCTTCGCCTGAGATTATGCGTATTATCTTTGGTCTGCGTGTAGCATTTTTCTTGCCTGAAATAGACATAGCAAAAAATACAGCCACCCAGTCTGGCCAAATTCATACACTCTTATGGGTAAGTCATCTTTCAACCATTCATTCCCGTCTAAATGGTGAAACGCGGAAGGCACTGATGCCGAACGCAGCAACATTCGGCCCTTTCAAAAGCTCCCGTGCCATGCAGGAACTTACAGAAACCACAAGATACGACCTATGAGGCCGAGCACGTTAGTCCCGGCAATGATCACGAGTTCCGTCAAACGCTCATTCAGTAAAACCCGACGAGTTACTTTGCACTCATTTCGACCACTGTTAACCCTGACGCAAATCGTCTACCGTTCTCAGAGTAGTGGGTTGCCGAAAGCCTAATTCCCTCGATTGCATTATCGTCCATGGGAATTTGCCTTTTGGCGGGAGCGCCCATGATCAACGTATTGTCTGGGACGACTGCCCCTTCGGTAACAAGTGCACCTGCGGCGACCAAACAGTTCTTACCAATTTTGGCTCCATTCAAAATGATTGCCCCCATCCCAATCAGCGTATTGTCACCGATGGTGCAGCCATGCAAAGTAGCTCTGTGTCCGATTGTACAACCGTAACCGATAGTTAGAGGAAATCCCGGGTCTGTATGTAAAACAGAGTGATCTTGGATATTTGAATTCTCTCCAATGCAGATCAACTCGTTATCTCCACGAATAACAACCCCGAACCATACACTTACACCTCTGGAAAGCTCGACATTGCCGATGACCTCGGCGGAGCTCGCAATGTAAGATATGTCTTGGGAAATCCGTGGACGTTGCCCTTCAAGCGCATAAACCGTCATCGCATCCTACTTTTGTTAGGTTTATTCTGACTCTGAAACTTGATCGTCCGCCTGCTCTGCCCTAGCAATCGTAGACGGCAAACCATTCAAGAAGTGCTGTCTCGTTAGATCGGAAAGCAACTTTCCATCCCTCCCTGCCAACGCGGCAAACATCTTTGAGTGCTCAAATAGAGCCTCGCTCCAGCGATCTGTATCCAAGTTTGCAAGTGCGCGAGCACGCTCCACACGTGGGAGCAAAGTCTTCCACTGGCTTTCAAGAACTGGATTAGCAGCAATCTCCACTACACGACGATGTATTTGCTGATTGGCAGCCATATACGACTCGCGATCTCCTTTTGTATGCAAGTCTACCATCTGACTAAACAATCTTCCGATTTCAGCTATTTCATCGGAAGTAACCCGCAAGCAAGCCAACTCCCCAGCTAACCCCTCTAAGGCACCGAAAACTTGGTACAGATGAACAATATCAGGAGCGCGGAGCTTCGCTACAACCACGCTTTTATTGGGCAGCAGGTCAACCAAGCCTTCAGCAGCGAGTGTCCGAAGCGCCTCTCTGATCGGTGTTCTTGAAACACCTAACTCGCTGGATAGCTGCATTTCTCGCAAACGCTGCCCTGGCGGCAATACGCCGCTCATTATCATTCGCCTTAAGACCTCGACGGCTTTGCCATGAAGCTCACCTTTTTTAGGCACTGAGGCAGTTGGCATTTCTTGATGTTCTTCAATCGTTTCCATTCCCAAAACGTATACAAAAAAAATCATAAATCAAGAAATTGAGTACAATTTGTTACATTTTTTCTTGACCGAGCTATTTTTGTATACAAGATTGCCGTGGACATCACGTGGCACACCAAGATTAAGACCACGGAGATTTTGGAGGTTTTATGTCTAGAAGAGAATCCCTGCCGTTGCATCCCTCGGAAGAGCTAACTCAAAAGTCTGCAACCCTGCCTCTTTCAGGGCTGCGTGTTCTAGACCTAAGTCAGGTTATGGCAGGACCATTTTGTTGCATGCTGCTGGGCGATATGGGCGCCGACGTTATCAAGGTTGAACCGCCTCATAACGGTGATCAAACCAGGAAGTCTATGGGGTTCCGTATGAAGGGAACCGATAGCCCAGGATTCCTAGCCCTCAATAGAAACAAGCGTAGCATTGAGCTTAACTTGAAGTCAGAAGCAGGCAGGGAAGTCTTTTACGAACTCGTTCGAACAGCAGATGTCGTCGTTGAAAACAGTCGCCCCGGTGTCTCTAAGCGCCTGATGGTTGATTATGACACTCTTGAGAAGATCAATCCTAGAATCGTGTATGCAAGTATTTCGGGATTCGGTCAAAGTGGTCCTTGGTCGAAACGACCAGGTTTTGATCTGATTGCACAAGCTATGTCAGGAATGATGAGTGCGATGGGGATACCGGGACAGGAACCGATAAAGTCCGGCGTTTCGGTTGGCGACCTGGGTGCAGGCCTCTTCTCTCTATATGGGATTTTGAGCGCGATCATTGGTCGCGAGAAAACGGGCGAAGGGCAGTTCGTAGATGCATCCCTTTTCGAAGCGGCGCTATCGCTTTCGATTTGGGAAACAACTGAATTTTGGGCCCTCGGAAAGTCGCCCGCACCTATGGGGTCAGCTAATCGCATGAGCGCACCCTATCAAGCTTTCCGAGCCTCCGACGGCCTCTTTGTGCTCGGCGCTGCAAATCAAAAACTTTGGCAGGCGCTCTGCAAGACCATTGACCGGGAAGATCTTCTCTTAGACGAGAGGTTTGTTGACAACAAAGAGAGACTAAGAAACCGGCAGGCGCTTGTTGACATATTGAATTCAGTTTTTGTCAACGACACCGTTGAAAGCTGGGTATCCAGATTACTCGACGCTGGGGTGCCCGCAGGCCCGATCTACGATTTCGAACAATCTTTGTCCAGTGAACATGTAGCTGAACGTCGAATGGTGCAAGAGATGACGCACCCTGTAGAGGGGCACTTCAAGACACTTGGTTTCCCGGTAAAGCTCTCAAAAACTCCTCAAGAACTTCGACAACATCCCCCACTACTCGGAGAACACACCCACCAGATCCTCGATGAACTTGGCTTAGGGAACAAGCTCAAGGAGTTTGAGAGTCAAGGAGCATTCGGATGAGCGAGGGCAAAGTCACATTATCAGTTCAAGGTAACCGGGCTGTGATCACTTTTGACCGCCCCGACAGCCATAATGCAATGACGAAGACGATGTACAGCCAGCTCTACTCAATTTGCGTTGAGCTTGGACGTCGTGAAGATATCCGGGTTGCGGTTTTAAGAGGAAAAGGCGGAGCAGCGTTTGTTGCGGGCTCCGATATTAGCATCTTCGATACCTTCTCTTCGGGCCAAGACGGAATCGATTATGAAGCGGAGATGGAAGTGTACACGCGAGCATTGGAGGATCTGCCATTTCCTACCATTGCGGTGATTGAAGGCTGGGCTGTTGGCGGAGGCCTCAATCTAGCCGCAGTGTGTGACATTAGAATATCAACACCCAATGCGCGAATGGGAGTACCAATCGCCAAAACCGTTGGAAATTGCCTCTCAATCTTTAACTACGCTCGACTAGTCGCCGGTTTCGGTGCTTCCCGAGCCAAAAGAATCATGATTTTGGGTGACTTCATCGGCGCCGACGAAGCTCGTGCTTGCGGCTTTCTAACCGAGGTCGTGACTAACGACGAACTAGAAGACCGGGTTGACCAAATATGCAACCGAATTGAACGCAATGCCCCCATAACCATGCGTGTCAGTAAGCAAGCAATTGGGCGAGTACTTAAGGCGGGTATTGATCAAGAAGCCGAAGACCTCATTGCAGCGGCATACGGAAGTAAGGACTTTAAAATCGGAATATCCGGATTCCAGACGAAAACCCAGCCGCAATGGCGCAATGAGTAAGCAAAGATAGGAATATCCATGTCCGTCTACCAACACATTTTGCCCAATGATTCTGACAGGGCGCTATTGGTAACCCGAGTTTGGCGCCCCGAACTTAACGGGCCGTCTGTCGCAGTTTTGAGAGACAACATCTTAGTCGATATTACTAACCCCGAAACCCCAACAGTCAGTGCTCTGATGGAGAGAGACGATTGCGCCGACTTGGTCCGCGCAGCACAGGGTGAAAACATCGGAACAATTAGTGAAATCGCTGGCAACTCACGCAGTTGCAAAACCGACGATAAGCCTCGTTTTCTTGCCCCATGTGACCTTCAAGTTATCAAAGCATGCGGCGTCACTTTCGCCCAGTCAATGCTGGAGCGTGTCATTGAAGAGCGTGCGAATGGAGACCCCAACCAGGCTGCCTCAATTCGAAGAAAACTTATAGAAATTGTCGGCGACAACTTGAACAACGTGATCGCTGGATCTGAAAAGGCCAATCAAATCAAGAAGGAATTGGTTCGCGATGGTCTGTGGTCCCAATATCTCGAAGTCGGGATAGGTCCTGATGCAGAAGTGTTTACAAAAGCTCCAGTACTATCTTCGGTTGGTTGGGGGGCAGAAGTCGGATTGCACCCAAATTCGATTTGGAGCAATCCAGAACCAGAAGTAGTTCTCTGCGTAAACTCAAAGGGCCAAATTAAAGGAGCCACTTTGGGAAACGACGTTAACTTGCGGGATATTGAAGGGCGCTCGGCATTACTTTTGGGAAAAGCCAAGGACAACAACGCGTCCTGTGCAATTGGACCATTTATTCGTTTGTTTGATGAACATTACGATCTAGATGACGTCCGAACGGCCGAACTCGACCTGAAGATTGAAGGTGTTGATGGATTTGAGCTGAGTGGCCAAAGCTCAATGCGCGAGATTTCGCGAGATCCCATTGACCTGGTGTCCCAAACCTTCGGTGATCATCATCAATACCCGGACGGCTTCATGCTGTTCTTAGGAACATTGTTCGCTCCATCCCAAGACCGAGACACACCCGGAATGGGCTTCACTCACAAAATTGGCGACACCGTTCAGATTTCAAACCCCAAGTTAGGTTTGTTGAAGAACGGGGTCCAGTTCTCGACCAAGTGCCCAAAATGGCATTTCGGTATTCGAGCTCTTTTTGCAAATCTTGCGAAAAGAGACCTTTTAAAATCAGTTGCATAAAGTCGTTACCAATCGACACACCTCAACTGAAGTAAGAAAAATCACTATCTCGGAGGAAGAAACTATGACGTTCAAAAAGGCGATGCTCGCTATTTCCGCAGGGGCACTATTGTTTAGCATTACGGGCGCGAATGCGTCGGAATGGACACCTAAAAACAACGTTGAATTTATTGTTCCGTACAGTGCCGGCGGCGGAAGCGACTTGAACGCGCGTGCACTTGCCGAAGCGATCCGCGAAAATCAACTGATGGAGCAAAATCTCCTGATCTTGAACCGCCCTGGTGGGTCCGGCGCAGTTGGTAATACATACGTTGCAAGTAAAGAGGGAGACGGCTCGACAATTATGACCTTTAACTCTGGTCAGATGATGAGCACCATCTCTAACGATGCTGCCATTAAGTTGGAGAGCATCACTCCTCTTGGGACACTGGCACTTGATACGCTAATGCTGGCGGTAAAGGTTGACGCCTCAACTACAACCTTCGAAGAGCTTCTGGCGGCAGCGAATAAAGATCCCCTCAAGATTACCGTAGGAGGTACTTCACGAGGTAGCGAGGACAATTTAGTGTTTTCGCTACTTAACAAGCCTGCTGGTAAAACTCTTCAGTATGTGCCGTTCAACGGCAGCGCTGATGTCTTGTCGGCTTTGCTCGGGGGGCACGTAAATGCCGGTATTTTCAATCCAAGTGAGATCGCACCCCAAGTCGAAGCGGGCAGCGTTCGAGTGCTTGGCTCCTTTTCAGCTGAACGTCTACCGGGCGTATTTGAAGACGTTCCCACCTTCGCAGAGCTGGGGTACATCGAAGCTGTATTTGAAATGTTCCGCGGCTATGCAGGCCCGCCGAACATGACTCAGGAGATGATTGACTTCTGGAACGGTGTACTCGGTGGTGCAGCGCAGAGCGAGCAATGGCTTAAGGATGTCGAAGCCAAGGGTTTGATCCCTACCTACCTTGACGCGGAAGAAAGCAAACGGTTCTGGCAAAAAGAAGAACAACGCTACGTTGAACTTCTCGGTGAACTTAGCGGATCCAACTGATTTTTCCGATCCGCCGCTGCGACTGAATAGTAGCGGCGGATCCCTTCTTCTTCGAGGTAAAGATGTCCGACGCGAACAATTACATGACACATCGAGGACTACGACTGGATGTTGCCGTATCGAGCGTCATAGCATTCACTGGCGTAACATTCTCAGTTTTAGGAATTGTCCAGTACGGGGTATGGGAGAACAACGGTCCTGGACCAGGATTTTTCCCGGCGTTTTCTGGTGCATTAGCAACCATTACAGCAACCCTAGCCGCATTTCGAAAGCACAGGCAAGAAAGCGCTCGCCTAAGTTGGAAAGAGTTCTCTCCGCTAGCAGCCGCCATAAGTTCAGGCTTGATGGTGTCTGTAATCGGAATGACTGCGGCTATGACACTCTTCGTGCTTGCTTGGATCAGGTTGGTTGAAAAACGTTCTTGGCGCTCTGCATTCATAGCGTCGGCCGTAACATTTACACTGGTTAATATCTTGTTCGCACAGTGGCTTGGTGTTCAATTCCCTGACAGCTTACTCAATACAATTTTGCCTTCCGGGAGTTGAAATTTTGGAAACTCTTTACGCACTCATGGCAGGTTTTTCCACGTCATTGATGCCAAATAACCTTCTCGCTGCATTTATCGGTGCTGTGTTGGGCATCATAATTGGTGCCATCCCCGGTCTGGGCTCAGTGACAGCAATCGCTTTATTGCTTCCGATCACGTTTGGACTAGACCCAACAACCGCAATAATCATGTTGGCAGCAGTTTATTTCGGCTGCATGTTTGGCGGCGCATATAGTGCAATATTGCTAAACATACCTGGCGATGCGCCGGCTGTAATAACGGCTATCGATGGCTATCCGATGTCAAAAGACGGTAGGGGTGGGAAAGCATTATTTGCATCAAACTATGCGTCGTTCATCGGAAGTACCATCGGTATAGTTATCCTTACTTTCACCGGACCAATTCTTGCAGATTTCGGATTGATGTTTGGACCAGCAGAGTCCGGCTTACTGATCCTAGTCGCTTTGACCTCGATCGGTTGGTTGCTTGGAGATGACCCGTTAAAAGGACTAGCCTCAACTGCAATTGGTATCATGCTCGCAACAGTTGGCATTGGAACAACGTTCGGTCAGCCCCGCTTCACACTTGACTCAATGTATCTACTGAATGGAATCAGTTTCATTCCACTCGTGATCGGCATGTTCGGCTTCTCTCAATTGCTCGAAATGGCAGCGGCACATATCAAGCAAAAGGAAAATCCGGTTCAACTTGGCTTGAAAAGTTCGTTGCCGAGCAGGCAAGAGCTAAAGTCCTTGCTACCTGTTAGTATCAGGTCAGGAATTATTGGAACAATCACAGGTGTTGTTCCAGGAGCTGGGGCGACAACTGGAAGCTTCTTCGCATACCTGCTTGAAAAGCGCGTGGGCCGCAATGGCCCCGGAATGGGTAAGGGGGCTGTTCAGGGTGTGACAGCATCAGAAGCCGGAAACAATTCAGCAGCTGTTGGGTCATTTGCTCCCCTTTTATCCCTGGGAATTCCTGGTTCGGGAACTTCTGCTATTTTGCTGGGGGGATTGATGATGTGGGGGCTCCAGCCCGGTCCGCTCCTTTTCAAGAGCCAGCCCGATTTCGTTTGGGGGCTCATATCATCAATGTATATCGCGAATGTAATGGCAGTGATTGCTGCTTTTGCAATCATACCGTTCCTGATGCGGATTTTATGGGTTCCGGTTGCTTTCCTTATACCGATGATTGGCGTTGTATGTATCGTCGCCTCCTACAGTGTAAGCGGCAGCATGTTTGACGTTTGGCTGATGATGGGATTTGGGTTAGCCGCCTTCCTTATGAAATGCTCTGGATATCCCGCTGCACCTTTATTGCTGGCGTTTGTCCTGACACCTCGATTGGAAACAAGCATCCGCCAATCATTTGACATTTCTAACGGCGATCCCAGCATCTTTGTGTCCAGCACAATTTGCATTGTACTCCTATGTGTGTTCGCGATGATCACTCTCTCGTTAATCATGCCATTCGCATCTAGGGTTCTTTTCAATCGGTCAAAATAGCGGCTTCGACTGACTAAAAACTCAAGCATAACTGTATAGGTAAGTCGGCGATCACTACCCGTGTGACTGCGGGAGCAAGCCCGTCTTACCCGCAACTCGAGGGCAACAAAGTTATGGGCTCCTCCCTTCTTCCCACTCTTCGCTCGATTGTTGGATCGCAACACGTTCTTACTGGTAGTCGCTCTACGCGTCAGTACAGAAAAGGGTTCCGGTACGGCAATGGAAACGTGTTGGCCGTAGCACGGCCTGGATCCCTCTTAGAGCAATGGCGCGTCCTTCAGGCTTGTGTCCAAGCCAATGTCATCATAATTCTGCAGGCTGCAAACACTGGCATTACTGGAGGCTCAACGCCATTTGGCGATGATTATGATAGGCCGATAGTAATTGTTAACCTGATGAGAATTAGACGAGTAGATCTGATCAAATCCGGCCAACAAGTGATAGCTCTGCCAGGGGCAACACTCGACGCCCTTGAGAAAACTCTGCGCAAGATTGGTAGAGAACCTCATTCCGTTATCGGTTCGAGTTGTATCGGAGCAACAGTAGTAGGCGGTGTCTGCAATAACTCGGGTGGTTCTCTAATTCAACGGGGACCAGCTTACACAGAACTAGCACTCTACGCCCAAGTTGATGGCTCGGGAACCCTTCAACTCATCAACCACCTTGGAATAGAACTGGGAGATGAGCCTGAAGAAATTCTCCAGCGTTTGGACGAACAGAACTACAGTGAAGGTAACATCCTTTCTGACAACCAAAAGCGGGCTTCAGATCATGAATACTGCGAGCATGTACGTCAGATTGATGCAAACACGCCCGCACGCTTCAATGCAGATTCACGTAATCTTTTTGAGGCCTCTGGTAGTGCCGGAAAAATTGCGGTCTTTGCCCTGCGGCTAGACACTTTTCCCGCGGACAGAGATGTAAAAGTCTTCTACATCGGCACAAATTCCGCAGCAGAGCTACAAACCATTCGTCGACACATTCTAACCGAATTCTCAAACCTACCTGTCGCTGGTGAATACCTTCACAGGAATGGCTATTCTCTGACGCGGAAATACGGCAAGGATACGTTCTTGCTAGTCAAGAAACTAGGTACTGACGTGGTACCAACGGCATTTAGAGTTAAGAGCTGGATAGATGGTATAACAGAAAAGTGTGGCCTCGGAGCCAATCTAACTGACCGTGTTATCCAACTTGTCATGGATGTATTGCCAAACCATCTACCCCGCAGAATGAACCAATTCTTCAAAGAGTATGAGCACCACCTCATGTTAAAGATGAGTGGAGCGGGTGTCAGCGAAGCGAGACATTATCTAGATAGCATGTACCCATCTGATAACGGCAACTTCTTTGAGTGCAGTACCGAGGAAGCAGAAGATGCATTTCTTCACCGGTTTGCATTTGGAAGTGCGGCAGGTCGATACAAAGCAGTTCATCCGAACAAAGTCGAAGAAGTGTTGGCACTCGACGTCGCTCTCAGAAGAAATGAACTGGATTGGCTGCCGACACTTCCAAAAGAGATAGCACAAAAACTCCACTATCAGTCTATTTGCGGTCATTTTTTTTGCCACGTCCTGCATCAGGAATATTTGGTCAAGAAAGGTGAGGATGTTGAACAGCTAAAAACTGAACTGTTAGCACTGCTAGATCAACGTCAAGCAGAATATCCCGCAGAACACAATGTTGGGCACATTTACAAAGCGAAAAAATCACTTCGCGAATTTTATAAGCAACTTGACCCAACCAATACGTTTAATCCCGGTATCGGGAAAACCAGTAAGAATTTTTACTGGAAGTGACGCTGCGAGGCATTTTTCTCGTCAGCGACTATCGTATCCCCAAAACGATATGCATTTTAGATCGGCGAGTTGTCTCGGGTAATCACGCTTTTGCTTATCCATTCACATACACAAGGAAAAAACAGATGTCACTAACCGGTGAACTGTTCGTTGGACATGCACGTCGTCTGGGCGGCGGTGCCTCACATTTTGCGCTTTCCGCTGAGACCGGTGAGATGCTAGAGCCTCGGTTTACCTCTGCAAGTAACGCCGATGTTGAAGAGGTTTGTGAACTCGCATGGGAAGCATTCTCTCAGCTCCGACAAACTTCTAGCGAAGAACGCGCCAAACTTCTGGACACAATCGCGCAAAACATCCTTTCTCTTGATGCTGCTCTGGTTGAGAGGGCAACTCTGGAAACTGGATTGCCGCGAGCACGAATTGAGGGCGAACGAACGCGAACGGTGAATCAGTTGAGGATGTTTGCCCAAGTTATTCGCTACGGTGCATGCTTTGACATTAGAATTGATGAGGCTCAACCAAACCGTGCTCCTATTCCAAGCCCTGAACTGCGTATGCGAAACATTCCACTAGGCCCGGTGGTCGTTTTTAGCGCTTCCAACTTTCCATTGGCTTTCTCTGTTGCTGGGGGGGACACTGCCTCTGCATTTGCTGCAGGCTGCCCAGTGATTGTAAAAGCCCATTCAGCACATCCAGGCACATCGGAACTTGTTGCAGGCGCGGTCCAAGATGCCGTTCGGGATGCAGGTTTACCGAGCGGAACCTTTTCAATGGTATTTACCCGGGATCACTCGGTTAGCCACCAACTTGTCGCAGATTCTCGCGTTCGTGCGGTAGGATTCACTGGGTCAAGATCCGGTGGAAAAGCTCTAGCGAAAACAGCAAATGCACGCGAAGTTCCAATTCCTGTATATGCAGAAATGAGTTCTATTAACCCAGTTGTGCTTTTGCCCGGCGCACTTTCAAAGCACTCCGAGAAAATTGCAAACGAATTTGTATCTGCACTGACATTGGGTGCAGGTCAATTTTGCACTAACCCTGGTTTAATTATTGCTATTGATGGACCGGATCTCGAGGCATTTTTGACAGCGGCAACATCGGCACTCGAAGAAGTAGATGCTCAAACAATGCTCACGCCGAGCATTCATCAATCCTACTGTGAGGGTGTTGAACACTTCAAAAGCTACAATGACGTGGTCAAAGTGGCAGAAGGGCAATCTAACAAACGATTTGGAGGTCAACCGTTCTTATTTAAAACAACTGGCCGCGCTTTTTTAGCGAATAGGAAACTTCAAGAAGAAGTGTTTGGTTCATCGTCATTAGTCGTCGCCTGTAAGAGTCCCAAAGAAATTATCTCTGTATTGGAAAGCTTAGAGGGACAACTTACAACCGCAGTCCATTATGAAAACAGCGACGCTGACTTAGCGCGTGAACTAATCCCGTTGTTAGAGATTAAGGCTGGTCGTATCTTATTCAACGGCTTCGGAACAGGTGTTGAAGTCGCGCATGCAATGGTTCACGGCGGACCATTCCCAGCGACCTCTGATGGCCGAACCACTTCCGTCGGAAGCAAAGCAATTGAACGCTTTATGCGTCCAGTCTGCTACCAAAACGTACCCACTGAACTATTACCCAAGCAGTTGTTCGACTACGAACTGACGCCAGCAATGGTCAATGGCAAGCTAACCCTGCCTGCCTAAAATTGCCCGTCGTACCGGTCAGTTTTCGCGAACTGACCGGTACATTTATATCCGATGCATTAACCTTGCCCTTAAGCTTACTCTAGCTCTGCGAGTTTTCAGTGACTTACTTTGAAGGGCCGTTCGACCTTTAAATGCGAAAAGCGCCTCTATGGAAGACAAGTAGATCCTGCTTACATTTTAGACCAAGAGTTCACCCGTGCGTATCCACAGAACAGATGCGCCGACGGTTCTCGTAGAGCAAACTAACTAAGTAAGGCTCACCCCCTCAATTGAAATGCCTCTGCGTTCTGCATGCAGACATATTTCAGAAAGCAAATGATTCTTGACAGAATCTCGCACGCAACAACTATTAGTTGATAAAAACAGTACATTTTCACACATCGTAACGTTAATTTTACTCAACCACGCCCGCGGATTTCGACAACCGGGAAGCTCCCTTTTCGCAACGGCGTGGCATATTTCCCCCCAGACTGTCGGAGAACTTTGCTCATACAATTCTTTTTCTTGAGAGTTTTTTTCAGCTGGTGGTTCGTTTGCCTGCAGATCGTCGAGAGCATCCAGTAGCTCTAACCTTGAAGGTCTTTTTCCCTTCTGTCGTAAACTATTCAGTTCCAACCTAACGGCATCAACACCAACGCGATCAATCGCCTCATTCACCCGCAAACAAGCATTCGCGAACGTCCAGGGATCAGAACACAGTCTTTGCCACTCCCTTGCTAAAATCAGACGTTGATCATCGACGGCAGGAAGGACGCGTGCACCTGCGCCTGATGCAACGTTTACCTGTTCCCTTTCATCCGTGTTTTCTTCTTTATCCGTGTTCTTCTTATTAGAACCGGCATTTGGTGCCGGTTTAACACCGGAACCAGATGCCGGTTTAAGGGAACCAGATGCCGGTTTAGAACCAAGACCAACCAGTTGATAAGAGTTGCGATTGCGAAGTCGGCCAACAGCTCGGCTTAGCTTGGCGATCAACCCAAGTTCGTTCAAACGTTTAAGCGCCTGACGCACCTTGCGATCAGACAGGCTTGTCTCGTTGGCAATCGTTTCGATCTTGGGAAAACATGCTTGAGTGCGATCATTGACGTGGGATGCCAGAACAATGGCAACGCAGATCTCGGCTGTCGTTAAATCAGGATGATGAAGTATCTTGGTCTGCACCCAGTGCCAACGGGCAATGGCAGATGTTCCGATGCATGCAGATTGCGCTACAACAGCTCTGGTTTGCGCTTTGGAATATGAAGATGTCATACCTGGTATCGGCCAGAGTTCAAGCATCGCATTTGTTCTTGACAAAGCGATCCCGTCGCCTAAACTCGACCTCAGATTTCTAGAGGGGCCAAGTTTAAGCCTTTCCAAGAACCCGCTGCGCCAACAGCGGGTTTTTTATTGCCTAAATTCTTGAAAAGTCTGGGAATATGAAACTCGGTTGCGCCGCCTCCTCTTGATGAGGGTATGCGCCCGAACTTTTTCTCTTGTTTCGCGAATCCGTCGAGTCTATATCTCAAAACTCAACGGATCGGAAAGAGTGGTTGCGGGGGCAGGATTTGAACCTGCGACCTTCAGGTTATGAGCCTGACGAGCTACCGGGCTGCTCCACCCCGCGTCAGTGGGT